>JAQUZL010000022.1 GCA_028691385.1 Oscillospiraceae bacterium | reverse complement strand
TGAGCCGGTGGTGGAGGTCATGGCGCCGGGCAAACCGAAAATCACCTATGTGCTGATGAATGCGAAAAAGGCCACCGAGATTGCAAAAAAGCATCTTTTGGGCGGCAAGCCGCTGGGCAAATACACACTCACCTGCATGGAAACCGCCAAAGAACTGGACGACGACGCGCCAATTACCGCGCTGGAGGATCTGCCGTTCTATAACCGGCAGTTCCGCATTGCGCTGCGCAACTGCGGCATCATCAATCCGGAAAATATTGACGAGTACATTGCCCGGGGCGGCTATCAGGCGCTGGGCAAAGCGCTGACCGGCATGACGCCGGACGCAGTGATTGCGGAAATCACCGCGTCCGGTCTGCGTGGACGCGGTGGGGCGGGATTTCTCACCGGCGAAAAGTGGCGCGCCGCCGCCGACCGGCGGGGCATGATTCAAAAGTACATCTGCTGCAACGCCGACGAGGGCGATCCCGGCGCGTTCAAGGATCGTTCCATTCTGGAATCCGATCCCCATGCCATTTTGGAGGCCATGGTCATCGCGGGCTATGCCATTGGCGCGGATCAGGGCTATCTCTATGTACGCGCGGAGTATCCGCTGGCGGTCAAGCATCTGCGCGTCGCCATTGCCCAAGCACGGCAGTACGGTCTTTTGGGCGACCATGTGATGGGCAGCAGCTTCCGCTTCCATATTGACCTGCGCCTTGGCGCGGGCGCGTTTGTCTGCGGCGAGGAAACCGCCCTCATCAGCTCGATGGAGGGCAAACGCGGCGAGCCGATGCCGCGGCCGCCGTTTCCAACCGCGAAGGGGCTTTTTGGCAAGCCCACCGTGCTCAACAATGTCGAAACGCTCTCCAATGTGCCGCAAATCATCGCCAACGGCGCAGTTTGGTTCAACTCCATGGGCACCGAAACCTCCAAGGGCACCAAGGTGTTCACGCTGGGCGGCAAAATTCATCACGCGGGTCTGGTGGAGATTCCGCTGGGCACAACACTGGATGAAATTGTGGAGGACATCGGCGGCGGTATCCCAAATGGGAAAATTTTCAAGGCTGTGCAGGCCGGCGGCCCGTCCGGCGGCTGCATTCCCGCCGACAAGACCCACGTTCCCATCGACTATGACAACCTCGACACGATCGGCGCAATGATGGGCTCCGGCGGCCTCATTATCATGGACAGCGACTCCTGCATGGTGGACATTGCCAAGTTCTTTCTGGGCTTCACCGTGGATGAATCCTGCGGAAAATGTGCCCCCTGCCGCATCGGCACCAAGCGGATGCTGGAGATTCTGGAGAAAATCACAGCGGGTGACGGCACCTTGCAGGATCTCAAGGAGCTGGAGGAGCTGGGCGCCTACATTAAGGACAACGCCCAGTGCGGCCTTGGTCAGACCGCGCCCAATCCGGTACTGTCCACCATCCGCTGCTTCCGGGAGGAATACCTCGCGCATATCGTGAACAAAAAATGCCCCGCGCGCGTCTGTGAGGATCTGCTGGTCTATACCATCGACCCGGCCAAGTGCCGCGGCTGCACGCTCTGCGCCCGCACCTGCCCGGCCGGCGCCATCACCGGCCTTGTCAAGCGGCCGCATACCATCGACTCCAACCGCTGTGTCAAATGCGGCTCGTGTCAGCTGCTGTGCCATTTCGGCGCGGTTTCCAAGCAGTAAGGGGGCATCATTATGGACAATATTACCATCAAGCTCAATGGCCGTGCGGTCAGCGTACCGGCGGGCAGTACCATTTTAGAGGCCGCGCGCAGCGCTGCCATCGATATTCCGACGCTGTGCTATATGAAGGGGCTGAACGAAATCGGCGCGTGCCGCATTTGCGTGGTGGAGGTCAAGGGCGCAAAGTCGCTGATCACCGCCTGCAACTACCCCGTTTCCCCCAACATGGAGGTTTTCACCCGCACGCCGCGGGTGCTGGAAGCACGCAAAAAGACCTTGCAGCTGCTGCTGTCCAACCACAACTGCGACTGCTTAAGCTGCAATCGCAACGGCACCTGCGAGCTGCAGGCGCTTTGCCGGCAGTATGGCGTGGACGCCGTGGACCGCTATGCCGGTGCAAAAACGCCGTCCCAGCCGGACGAAACCGCGCCGCATATGATTCGCGACAACTCCAAGTGCATTCTCTGTCACCGCTGTGTGGCAGTGTGCACGCAGGTGCAGTCCATCGGCGCCATCGGCGCAAACGGCCGCGGTTTCAACACCAACGTGAGCAGTCCCTTCAAGCTGGGGCTTGGCACGACCAACTGCTGCCACTGCGGGCAGTGCATTGCCGTCTGTCCCACCGGCGCGCTGACGGAAAAATCACAGATTGATCAGGTTTTTGACGCCATCAACGATCCCGGTAAGGTGGTTCTTGTGCAGACCGCCCCGGCGGTGCGCGCATCCCTTGGCGAGGCGTTTGGCCTGCCCATCGGCACAGACGTGCAGGGCAAGCTGGCAGCCGCGCTACGGCGGCTGGGCTTTGACCGCGTGTTTGACACCAGCTTCGGCGCAGATCTCAATGTGATGGAAGCCGCCGCAGAGCTGCTCGCGCGGCTGCACGATGGCGGCAAGCTGCCGGTGATTAGCGCCTGCTGCCCCAGCTGGGTCAAGTTCTGCGAGCACTTTTACCCGGAGATGACGGAGCATCTGAGCACCTGCAAATCGCCCCAGCAGATGACCGGGGCGGTGGCAAAAAGCTGCTGGGCGGAGAAGGTCGGCATTGACCCGCAGCGCATCGTCATGGTTTCCATCATGCCGTGCACCGCAAAAAAGTTTGAAATTCATCGCCCTGACGAGGCCGCAAACGGCATGCCGGACGTGGACTATGCCCTCACGACCCGGGAGCTGGCCCGCATGATTCGCCGCGCCGGGATTCGCTTTTGCGATTTGGCGGGCGAAGCCTATGACACGCCCATCCGCGCCGGCACCGGTGCGGGCATGCTCTTCGGCGCAGCGGGCGGCATTGCCGAAGCGACGCTGCGCATGGCCGCCTATACGCTGACCGGGCAGCCCGCGCCCGCCGCCGATTTTTCGCAGGTACGCGGACTCGACGGCGTCCGGCAGGCCACCTACACCCTTGGCGAGCAGCAGCTGAAAGTTGCCGTGGCGTCGGGGCTTGGCAGCGCGCGCGCGCTGATGGAGCAGGTGAAAAGCGGCAAGGCGGACTATCAGTTCATTGAAATCATGGGCTGTCCCGGCGGCTGCGTAAATGGCGGGGGCCAGCCGCAGGTTCCCTACACCATCCGCAATTTTACGGACGTCCGGGAAGCGCGCACGGCGGTGCTCTATGCCATCGACAAGGGCAATCCCCTGCGCAATTCCTATGAGAATCCCGATGTGAAGGCACTGTATAAGAACTACCTGAGCAAGCCCGGCAGCTATCGCGCCCACAGCCTGCTGCACACCACCTACATCAAGCGTCGGCGCAACGAATACTGACAAAAACGCGCTCCAAACCGTTGTTTGGAGCGCGTTTTATGATTCTTCCGGTTCGCCGCCGGTCTGGCGCAGATAATCCAGAAACAGCCGCAGCACCTGATTGGAACTGCTCGCGCGGTGCACCGCCGTCAAATATTGACGCATATCCACATCGCACAAAATCTTGCGCATGGTCATATCCAGCGGCAGATAGGCTTCCGCCTTCATCGGCAGCAGCGCCACCGCGGAATTCAGCTCCACCGACATGATGGCCTCGTCCACCGAAGCCACCTTATAGTTCCCGCGGGCACGAAGATTATTGTGCAGGTAGCTCACCACCGGATCGCCAAACCGCGCGGACAGCTGCCCCGCGCCAAGGCGCACCATTTTCTCCGTTTCCAGCATGGGCACCGTCAGCATCTCATTTTCCGCCAACGGATTGCGCTTTCGCATGGCAACGCCGGTGGGACAGGCCTGAAACCGCACCGCGTCCATACCCTGCAAGCTCACCACGCGGTTTGTCCACAGCAGCAGCACATCAATGCCATAGATATGGCTTGCAGCCGCCAGATTATCCATGGTCATCGTGCGAATTTCCAGCTGAATGTTGGGATAGGTTTCCTGAAAATGGCGCAGTGTCGGCAGCAGCATATTGCTCTCCAGACTCGACACCATGGCCACACACAGACTGCCCTCCACGCCCTCGGCGGTTTTGCGGCACTCGGACACGGCCGCGTGATACTCATTGAGCGCGTTTTTTGCGTATTCGTAAAACAGCTTGCCCGCCGGCGTCATTGCAATTTTCCGTTTCCCGCGGTCAAACAGGCGGAAGCCAAGCTCTTCTTCCATCTTGGCAATGTGCAGGCTCATGGCGGTTTGGGTGATATAGCATTTTTTTGCGCCCTGGGTGAAACTCATGCATTCCGTGGTACTCACGAAATATTCCAGTCCACGAATGTCCATCGCCGCATCCCCCTCCCGCCGCTTTTTCAACATAGATATTTTGATTATAACATGTTTCTGGCATTTTTCCAGTAGAACATCTGTGCATTTTTTACTACATATTGCACATTTCGCACAATTTAGGCACAAAATATTGGGTTCTGCCGCCATTCTTTCCCGGACGGCCGCCTGCGCGCCGAAATTTTGTCAAAACGATTGAGCCACGTGCGGATTTATGGTAGAATAACAAAAATCTACCTTTTTCGCCTTTGTACCGCGCCTGCGCGCGGCAAAGACCTGTGATTTGGAGGCTGCTCTATGTCCTTTCAAGACGCTTACAATGCCCGGCGCGGCACGCTGGACGGCGCGCTTGCGCTGATTCGCGACGGCGACTGCATCGCAACGAGTATCTATGGAAATGAACCGACCCGATTCCTGCAAAATCTCCACCACATTGCGCCGCGCGTGAAGGATGTGCGCCTGTGGACCATGATGATGATGGATCATTATCCGGTCATGCTGGACAATTCCCTGCAGGGCAGCATTGATATTCTTTCGTTTTTCTATAACGCGGACAGCCGCAAAGGGCATGACAGCGGCCGGTTTTCCTTTGTGCCGCTGAACCTGCACTCTGTGGCGCAGGGAACGATCCGCGCAGCCAGACCCACGGTGTTTTGCTGCACCGTTTCGCCCATGGATGAAAACGGAAAGGTCTACATCGCCTTCGATTTGGAAGCGTCGCTGGAATGGCTGGAATGCGCCGACACGGTGATCTTCGAGGTCAACAAGGACATGCCGCGCACCTGCGGCGACACCGGCGTGTCCATTGAATGCGCGACCTACCTTTACGAGGTGGACGACCGCCCGACGCCCTGCGCGCCGCCGACGCCCGCCTCGCCCACCGAGCGGCAGATTGCGCAGTACGTCGCCGAGCTGATCCACGATGGCGACTGCATCCAGCTGGGCATCGGCGGCATGCCGGGCGCGGTGGGCGAAGCGCTGATGCACAAGCGGGATCTTGGCGTGCACACGGAGATGATCACCGCCTCCATGGGCAAGCTAATCCGCGCAGGCGTCATCACCAATGCCCGCAAGAACTTCCATCCCGGCAAGTGCGTCGCCGCCTTCGCCTGGGGCGACCCGGCGCTTTATGCGCTGATGGCGGACAATCCGCTCTTTGAAATGAAACGCGCAGCCTATACCAACGATCCGTTCAACATTGCAAAGAATGACAACATGGTATCCGTCAACACCGCCTTACAAATTGACCTCACCGGCCAGATTTGCTCCGAGAGCATCGGCTCGCGGCAGTATTCCGGCACCGGCGGCGCGTCGGACTTTGCCTATGGCGCGTATCACGCCAAGGGCGGCCGCGGCATTATCGCCATCTCCTCCACCGCCAAAGGCGGCGCCGTTTCGCGCATCGTGCCGCAGCTCACCCCCGGCGCGGTGGTGTCGATCTCCCGAAACGTCGCAGACTATGTGATCACCGAATATGGCGTCGCGCCGCTGCGTGACCGCTCGGTGCGCACGCGCGTGCGCAACCTCATCGCCGTGTCCCATCCGGACTTTCGCGAGGCGCTGCGCCAGCAGGCGGAGAAGCTGATGCTCTGGTGATTTTAGCACTCGTTTTGTCGGAGTGCTAAAATTCTCAATCGTTTCATTTTCTGTTCAAACTTTTTTCACAAATTTCGCTTATCATAAAGACAAAGAAAGCGAAAGGAAGCGAGTCCCATGGAATGATTTCATCATTCCGGTGCAACATAAGGCTACACCCATTTATTTGATTTTTGAATTGATGGAGGTATTGTTATGTATTATTTGAATCCTTATCGCGGCACGAATCTGCTGCAAAATTTTGATCATCTGTTTGACAACATGGAACAGCGTTTTTCGGGCAGCACAGGTTCGTTCCACACGGACATTTCCGGCAACGGAAAGGAATATCTGCTGGAAGCCGATCTGCCGGGCGTGAAAAAAGAGGATTTGCAGATTGACCTGAACGACGGTTATCTGACCATCCGCGCAGAGCGCCATTCCGACTTTGAGGAAAAGGACAAGGCCGGCAATTATGTCCGCTGCGAACGCTCCTACGGCTCGTTCAGCCGCAGCTTTGAAACCGCCGGGATCGACGCCGACCATATCACCGCAAAATTTGACAGCGGCGTTCTGACGCTGCACATGCCGAAGCTGGAACAGACGCAGCCCAGCGGCCGTCGTCTGGAAATCGAGTAAACAAAAAAGGCGGGAGAACAGCTCCCGCCTTTTTCAACATTGGAAAAGGGGTATGAACATGGACAAGAAAGCAATGTACGCGCTCACCTATGGTCTGTTTGTCGTCACCGCGCGCGAGGGCGACAAGGACAACGGCTGCATCACCAACACCGTCGGTCAGGTGACCACCACGCCCAACCGCATTTCCCTCGCGGTCAACAAAGCCAACTACACCCACGACATGATTGTGCGCACAGGGCTTTTCAATGTGTCCATTTTATCGGAGGACGCCAGCTTTGATACCTTCCGGCACTTCGGCTTCCAGTCCGGCCGCGACACGGACAAGTTTGCCGGTTTCACCGACTGCGCCCGCGCGGAAAACGGTCTTTCTTATGTGACCGCAGGCGTGAACGCGTGGCTCTCGGCCAAGGTGGTGCAGACCATCGACCTCGGCACGCACACCCTGTTCATCGCCGACGTGACGGACGGCGGCGTCCTGACGGATGTGCCCGCCGCCACCTATGCCTACTATCAGGCGCACATCAAGCCCGCGCCGACCCAGCCCGCAAAAACAGGCTGGCGCTGCAAAATTTGCGGCTATATCTATGAGGGGGAAACGCTGCCGCCGGACTTCATCTGCCCCATTTGCAAGCATGGCGCGGACGATTTTGAAAAAATCTGAACTTACGACCAGGCAGTTCAACGTTTTGCAGCGTTTGCTCGCGCAAGCGAAAATTGCATTTTGACAAGCCAAATCGGGACGGCCGCGCACAGCGCGGCCGTCCCGATTTTTGTTACAGTCCCGCCTGCACCAGCAGCGCAGCCGCCTGCGCGCGGGTGAGCGGTTCTGAAAGCGCCTGCATATCCGGCAGCTGCGCGTCCGGCGCAATTCTGGCAAGCACCGTAGCCGCCTGCCGCGCCGTGACGGCCGCATCCGGCAGGAATCGTCCATCGCCGGTTCCCAGCATAACCCCGGCGGCGCAGACTGCGCCGATTTCTTCCGCGCCAATCGTCACATCGGAAAACGCCGGCTCGGCGCTGCGTTTCAGCTGCAGCAGCCGCGAGAGCATCGTGGCAAACTCCCGGCGCGTCAGCGCATCTTCCGGGTGGAAGCAGCCGCTGCCGTCACCGGTCACAACGCCCCGTGCGGCCAGGCGCAAAATGTCCGATTCCTCCGCAATGCCCGCAAGATCCGAAAAGGACGGCTGCTGCATCACAATGGCGCAGCTCATCTCGGAAAGCCAGGTCTTTTGGTTGGCGCGCAAAACATCCAATGTGTTCACCACCACCGTACGCGGTCGCGAAACCGCCGCTTCGCCCGGCAGTGCCAGCACGCTCACGGCGCTGAGCACATACTGCCTGCCGCCATCCGCGCCGAGATAAAACATGATGTGCCCGGGAAAATACAGCATCGCACCGGTCGGCAGCGACGCAATCACGCGTGCCTTTTCCGCATCGTCATAGCCCGATAGCGGAATCACCGTCACCGGCATGGCCGCCTGCTGCGCCGTATCGCGCGGTAGCTGCAGGCCAAAGCAGCGATAGACCATCTGTGTCAGCTGTGAGCAGTCCCGCGCGGCCAGCATGCCGCCCCAACCATACCGGTTGCCCAGCATTTTGAACATCTGCGTCAACAGATTCCGCTGGGTGAGCGGCAGATAGCCGCGCTGCACGTCCCGGCTTTGGGGAATCATGGCCGTTTGCAGCACGCAGTTTCCCTTGGCGTCGCGGGTCGGCACTGTGACCAGCTCATTGTGATACGTCATCCGGCCATCCAGCGTCTGAACCGGCTCTGCCAGCGGCAGCACCGTGCCCATGTCCAGCGTCAGCCCGGACAGCTGCGGCGACAAGAGGTTCTGCTCCAGCGTGAACCGGTCACCCGTCACCACCAGAACGTCCTCCCCCGCCCGCTGCGTCTGATAGGAAAGCCACTGCGACCGTGAGGTGCAAATCGCAAAATCATCGGCCGACGCCCAGCCACGGTATGTATTCACTGTCACAGCCGCCCATTTTTTGTCCGCCGTCCATGCAGAAATGACCATCGGCTCGCCAACCTGCATTGAGGAAACCTGCGCGAGGTCAAATTCCGGGTCGTTGAGATCGTCGGTCAAAATATCCCCAACGGGATACAGCCGCAGCGCAGTACCGCGCGTGCACAGCGCATATTCCAGCTGCTGATTCCGGCTCGTCGCAGCACCTAGAATATTGCGGCGAATCGCCGCAAAGTAGGACGCAGGCACAAGCTGCCCGTCTGAATAGCAGAGCTCGTCCACCACGGCGTCTGCCAGCGCCTGCTGCGCTGCCACGCCGTCAAACCACTCCGGCAGCGCCGCCAAATCATACAGGTTGGTTTCCGGCGCAGCCAACGTATCCGCATTTATTTTTTTAATTTCCGCTGCGGTTGCAAAAATTCTGTCCGGCTGCGCGCACTGCGCGATCCAGTAGTCCGGCGTGCTCATTTCCTGCGTCACGTCCGGCAGCGTCGCCGCCAGCGCCTGCTGGCACAGCAGCAATGTCAGCAGCAGCGCAATCATCCGTTTCATGGGCAATCACTTCCTTTTTATCTGCACCGTACCATATCCTCCGGCGCCGTTTGATTCTTATTTTAGTATCAATTGGTAAATCCGTCAACCGCACTTTGGATTTTCTGTTGTCGGCCTTCCCGCTTTGTGCTATGATAGGCGAAAATGCACAAAGGGGAACGCATATGGAATTTTCAAAACGCCTTGACCTGTTTGGCGAGGAGATTTTCGCTGCGCTGAACAGCCGCAAGGTGGAGCTGGAAGCGCAGGGTCAAAAAATTTACAACATGAGCGTCGGCACGCCCGACTTTGAAACTGCGCCGCACATCAAGCAGGCGCTGCTGGACGCGGCCGCCGTGCAGGACAACTGGAAATACAGTCTGCGCGACCTGCCGGAGCTGCTGGAGGCCGTCTGCGCGTACTACGCGCGGCGCTATCAGGTGTCCGTCACCCCCGCGCAGATTGCCAGCTGCTACGGCAGTCAGGACGGCATCGGCCACATCGGCCTTGCCCTGTGCAACGAGGGCGATACCGTGCTCTTGCCCACGCCGTGCTACCCGGTGTTCATCGCAGGCTCGCTTTTGTGCGGCGCGAAGCCGTGGTACTATCCCATGACCAAGGAAACCGGGTTTCTGCCCAATGTGGCCGAAATCCCGGAAGAAATTGCCAAGCAAGCAAAATACATGATTGTGAGCCTGCCGGCCAATCCTCTGGGCAGCGTCGGCTCGCCGGAAGTCTATGCGGAAATCGTCGCCTTTGCAAAGAAATACGACATCCTTGTCATCCACGACAACGCCTATAGTGACATTGTGTTTGACGGCCGGACTTGCGGCAGCTTTTTGTCCGTGCCGGGCGCGATGGACGTGGGCGTGGAGTTTTTCAGTCTGTCCAAAAGCTTCAACATGACCGGCGCGCGGGTGAGCTTTCTCGTTGGCCGCAGCGACGTCATTGCAGCATTCAAAAAAATCCGAAGCCAGATCGACTTTGGCATGTTCCTGCCGGTGCAAAAAGCCGCCATCGCCGCGCTCACCGGCCCGACGGATCTGGTGCAGGCGCAGTGCGCGCAATACCAGGCGCGGCGCGACGCACTGTGCGGCGGCCTGCGCGGCATTGGCTGGGATGTGCCGGACAGCCACGGCAGCATGTTTGTCTGGGCGCCGCTGCCGCCGCGTTACCAGAACAGCATGGCATTTTGTCTGGAGCTGGTGGAAAAAAGTGGTGTGCTATGCACGCCCGGCAGCAGCTTTGGCCCCTTGGGCGAGGGTTATGTCCGTTTTGCGCTGACCCAGCGCGTGGAAGAAATTCAAAAAGCAGTCGCAGCCATCGCCGCCAGCGGCATTCTTGCCTGATTGCATTGCTCCATCTATGAAAAACAAGGCAGCCCTTGCGGGCTGCCTTGTTTTTATGCCATCGGCGCGTCCTGCGCCGCAGCGAAAGCGCTCAGTGTTTTGGCGCTGCGCGCCCAGGCGCGCAGATCACAACGGCTTTGTCGTGATGTTCTGCTCGAAGCTTCCCTCAGGCCAGCTTGCTCAAACGATAGAGCATAGTGACCGTCTGGGCGCGGGTCGCGCCGGCGGTCGGCAGCAGGCTGTTGTCTGTGCCCTCGAGAATGCCGACGGAAACTGCCCACTGCAGGGCGCTTTCGGCATAGGCGTGGACGCACTGCCCGTCACGATAGGCCGCAAGACTGGCGCTGCCCGTGGTGTCCAGACCCTTGTAAGCCGCATAGTGGCACAAAAGTACTGCAAGCTGCTCTCTTGTGATGCTGTCATTCGTGCCAAAGGTGGCCGCGTCATAGCCTGTGACGATCCCCTTGGCCGCCGCCCACGCAATGGCCGTGGCATAGGGCGAGGAGGCCGGAACATCGGCAAAGGCCGCCGCGCCGGTGAAGGTTTCGCCGGACATCCGATAGAGCATGGTGACAATCATGCCACGGGTCGTGGAAGCGGCCGGGGCAAAGGTTGTGGCGGTGGCGCCGCTGGCAATACCCGACGCATAGGCCCACTTGGCAGCCGCCTCATACCATGCACCGGCAGGGACGTCGGTAAAGGGCATTGCAGGCGCAGTCGGGGTGACCGGCGTGACAACCGACGAGCCGGAGTTGCCGGAGCCGCCGGAGGATGCGGCCTTGACCGTGTAGGCGTCGCCCAGCAGCGTGGAGAATGCGAAGTTGCTGATAAAGGCATACTCGTCGCGCTGATGCACCTTGTTGGTCAGGGTATTGGCGAACAGGACAACCTTCACATCGTTGTCGTTTGCATCCTTGCCCTCATAGGCGAAGGCCTGAATGTTATCGGTGTGCAGATAGGTTTCTGCCGCCTGCGCCTGCGCGGCGGTCATATCCGGGATAAAGCCCTCGGTCGGGGTCTTGGTGCCGTCCATCCGAACGAGCACCTCGGCCGTTTCCGGTACGGTGTCAAACCAGCCCGCGCCATAGCCATAGAGCACGTTGTCGCCGTCAAGCACATAGCTGCCGTTTACCAGCGTCTTGTTTTCATAGGTGACATAGGCCAGGCAGTCCATACCGCCGCGCACATTGGAACGAACCACGTCCGTGCCAAACAAGCTGGCGTAGCCGGACGCCGCACCGGAGCCGTAGCCGATATAAGGCGTGCCGCCCTGCACCGCCGTCAGCGCGTCGCCGCTGAGTTTGGACGCACCGACAATCACGGTGGCCTTGGTGGGGTCGTCGGTGGTTGCCATGTTCATCAGCTCCATGGCGCAGCGGTCATAGTTCCAGTTGTAGGCGCTGGAAACGCGGCTGGAATAGATGCTTCCGCGGGTGCTGGGCGCTGCCGCGCCAGTGATATAAACCGTGGGCGCTTTGGTAATCACCTTGGCTGCCGGATAGCTGCCGGTGATGCCGGTGGCCGAGAGAACGTAGTCCCCTCTCACGGTGAGATAGTCTGCGTAGCTGCAGATAAAGTCGCCATAGAATTCGCTCTTCTGCTCATCCACCATGCCGACGGTCTTACCGGCTCGCAGCAGCGCGTTGACCGCTGCGGTGGAGTCCTCGGAGGCGTTGGAAAGGATGACCTGACCGAATTTCTCGCCGGTAAAATAAGAGCCGAGGTTTGCCGCATAGTTCAGGCACTCCTCATAGTCCATCCAGCCGCTGCACACTGCATCGATGGTCTTATAGGCGGCAGGCTGCGCAACGGTCAGCATGTCAAAGCCACGGGTGGCGGCAAAGGAGGTAATGCCCTCGGAATAAAGCACCGTCCAGCTCTGAATCAGCGTGCCGTCATAGAGCGCGCCGTTGGCGACGGAGCGCTTGGCCTGATACATGGAAACGATCATCGTGCCGGCGGGATAGGTCACGCCGTCATAGGTAAACGGATCGGTTGCCAACTTGATCTTCACGCCGTTGCGGGAAAGCCAGGTCATCATGTCATAGGCGGCCTGCAGGTTGGTCTGATGTGCGCCGTCCATGGGGATGAGGTAGCACTCCGGGTAGAAGTTTCCGTTTTCATCCGCGCCGTCAAAGGTGGGGCGGAACAGCTCCATCTCAGCGCCCTCGACGTCGTTCTGGTCGCACAGCCACTGGCCGACCAGACTATAGTCGTTGGAGTTGAAGTTGGTCACACCGCGCTCAAAAATCTGCACCTGCGCGGTGAGATAGCCCAGCTTTTCCGCTGCAATGTAGTTGGACTGGCCGACACAGCCGTACTGCGCCAGCTTGGCGGTGTCGTCGCTGTAGGCCGGCAGCTCCACGGTGTAGGCCACAGCGCCTTGCAGCATGGCGAACTGCGGCGTATAGGAGGTGGACATGTCATCCCACGGGTCAGACCAGTAGGTCGTGCCGTCGCCCGTGTCCGTGAGATAGTCGCGCTGCGGAATCACATAGCTGTTATAGCTGTCATTGTTGGCGACTGCGGCAATGCCCAGTGCCTCACCGCCGGTCATCAGATGCTCCGCAAGCAGGTCGTACTCAAAGTTCGGCTCGTGCGGCGGATCACACGGCTCGCACTGGAACTGCTTGACCCGGCCATGGAACTCCGTCACGGAAACCGGATTGAACGTGGCAATCAGGTGCTGCATGTTCTGATCCTCGCTGGTGGTCTGGAAGGAGTTGTCGCGGTTCAGATCATAGCCGTTGGACGCAGCGCGGGTGAGATAAGTACGCCCCTCGACGTTCTCCTCCGGCACCAGCACGAAAAACACGTTGTCCAGCAGCTCCTCCAGATTCACATCAACGGTTTCCTGTGTGTAATAGGCGTCCAGATCAATTTTGCCGGAAACGCTGCTGCCATCGCGCAGATAGCCAAGGTAGGTGGCAACATCCTTTACCAGATCCGGCACTGCCATGCTGCTTTCCGCCATTTCATCGGCAAGCTGCTGCTCGCCTGCGGCAGTAAAGCCGGTCAGATTGTTGTAGGAAAGTTTGCCGTCGGACGCAGCGCTGTGCAGCAGCATCCAAATAAAGTCCAGAATGCCGTCTGATGCGGCAACCTCGTTGGAGTGAATGTTGGAATACATCACGGGCACGCGCAGATCGTCATAAACGCCATTTTTGATGTCATCGAGCGTTTCTTCCGGGTTCGTCTCCGCTTCTTTGGTGAATTCCAGCCACTTGGTCACCGACGACTGTTGGTCGGCCAGCACCAGATAGGGCATATCCAGCGCGTCGCCCAAAACGCCGGAGGATTGACCCATGGAAGCCTTGGCCAGATACACGTCGGTGTTGTCCGCCGCATAGGCGACCATGTCGTCCAGCACTTCATAGATTTCCGCCATGGTGTGGAAATCATCATATGGCGCAATCTTGACCGGCGCTGTGCCGATCACCGTGCCGCCCGCAGTTTTGGCGGTCAGATCAAAGTATCCGCAAACGTCCATGTACGCGCCGCCGTTGGTATGCGGCACACTGGGGTCGCTGCCAAAATAGCAATTGGTGGAGAAGGTTACCGTCAGATACTTCTGGCCGTCCACCGTTTCGCTGCCCGTAGTGACGTCGGAAAAGAACGCGTCATCGGAGGAATACAACGTCCAGTCCTCCAGCGCGCCGCCCTCGGTCTGATAGGGGTACAGCGCCGTGTCCAGATAGGTCTTGTCCGAATCGCGCAGCATAAACCACGCGACGTCGGACAAATCCGCCTCCTCGTCCACAGGGATCATGGCCTGAAAGTCACGACCCTCGGTCAGGGAAATCTGATCGGCGCCTTCGCCGAGATTCTCAATTGTTGCTGTGGCCGGTGCGGTCGCAGCTGTGACCGGAACGGTCAGCATGCCGGCCAGCATCGCCAGCACCAGCAGCATCGCCAAAAGCCTGTGCGATGCCTTCCAAGAATATTGCTTCAAGATTCTCTCTCCTTTTCTTGGCGGATGGTCTGAATAATTAACCGCCTTACATTGTATATAGCGTATAATTTAGCACAAGATCCTATGCCTGTCAAACCCCGAATTACTTTTTTGGCAACTTCTACAAGATTTTCCCCACGTCGCCTTTTGTCACAGGCGTTTTTTCACTGAAATGCAAGTTATTCTTCGCAATCTGACAATTTTACGTGTCGCCGCGCAGGAATTCGCAGGCAGGGCGCCCATTCGCACAGATGGAAGTTTATGCATTTCTTCTGTCATTTTCTTCCCCCGCAAGGCGCGCAGATGCATCATTTCATTCGCCGCTTTGCGGAAAAAGAATGCGCCGCAGGTATCTCCCTGCGGCGCAAGCTCAGTCATTTTCTGTTTTTTTGTGCATTTTGTCCAGATACATCTCACGGTCAGCTTCCGCTTTCCACTGACTGATTGTCTTTTTTGTGCCGTCCGGCGCGCGCAAATAGCTGCAGCCCGCCGCAATCGAAATATGCTGCGCGGCCTTCTCGTCCTGATTATACCGTTTCTCCTCCGCGCGCAGGCGAGAGAGGATTTTCCCCTCCGATTCCTTCGGGTCGGGGATGATCACGCAAAATTCATCGCCGCCTATCCGGTAGCAGTAGCCCAGACTGCCATAGGCGCGCTCAATGCATCGCGCCACCGCGATGAGCAGGCCGTCGCCCGCCGCGTGCCCCTTGTGGTCGTTCAACTCTTTGAGGTCATTGACGTCCATGAAAATGAGCGCCGCGTTTTGCTCCGCTTCCGGTTTCTGCTCAAGGCTCTGCACAAACAGATCAAATGCGCGGCGGTTTTGCAGCATGGTCAGCTTGTCCTCTTCGGCAAGGCGGCGATAAACCGCCACCTCGGCGCGATCGCGCAGCACCCGCAAAATGCGGCTGACGGTGTTGCCCAGCAGCACCATCACGAACAGCAGCATGCCAACGAGAAACAGGATTTGATACCCCGCAAAGCGCGCCGCATGATACAAGATAATGGCCGTGCCGGAAACAAGCCCCATCGTGCTGTACGCCGCAAGCGTTGTGCCAATCTCGCGGTCGCGCGTCTTGCGATATTCCAGCAGCAGCAGTCCGTTCTGCTGACAGATGCCAAGCAACATCAGTCCATGGGTCAGCGGCAGCATTTGGAAGAAGTTCCGCGCGCCGCTTTCGGCCAAAAGGGACTGTGCGATAACATTGACCAGACACAGTACAATATAAGCGCGAATACTGCCGCGCCGCTTCATGTCCCCGACGTTGAGAATATAGCAGGAGATTGGGATTGGCAGCAGCATGAACGCATACAGGTTGATGGAAAGCACGCGCAGGTCGAACCGGCAGACAAGTTGCGTGACGGGCGAGTCCGTCAGACTCCACAGGCCGCACACCAATAAAAATATTGCCAGATATATGGTGGAAGGGCCTGCCGTCACCGACCGTCCCGCCAGCGCGGCGACCAGCAGCAGCGCGCCCAGTACCAGCATCAGCATGGCCAGCAGCAGCGCCGGAATATTGTCGCGGAGTATGTACACGATGATGGTTTCCCAGCTGCCGATTTGCACCTGCGACAGGTGGTAAACGCCGCCGCCTGTGTT
Organism: Oscillospiraceae bacterium; assembly: GCA_028691385.1. Taxonomy (GTDB): domain Bacteria; phylum Bacillota; class Clostridia; order Oscillospirales; family Oscillospiraceae; genus JAQUZL01. The sequence continues at coordinate 4,251 of JAQUZL010000022.1, read as the reverse complement.
GCGCAGGTTCATGGACAGGGTGAAGCTTTCCAGATGATCGGGCAGCTCCGCCAGACAAATCACGTTGGCCAGCGCCGCGTCATTGCGCGCAACGCCGCAATCGCAGTACTGGTAGAGCAGCTCGTCATCGGCATAGATGGAAAGGTCATATTTCGCGCCACGGGTGGAAAGCATCGTGGGAATGGCGCGCGAGATTGGGGTTTCTTGGTACAGGGTCAGACTGTCCGCATCCGGCACGCGCACGGTTTGCGGCAGTGTCACCGGCACGCGCGCGCCGCCCGCGTCAAGATAGTACCAGCCGTCGTTCAGCGTTTCCAGCTGATTCACGCACGGTGATGCGGTCAAGCCGTGAAAAAACAGGATGATTGCTGCGGCCGTCAAGCAAGTCAGCAAGCATTCCACTTTGTGTTTTGAGATGAATCGCTTCAACAGATTCTCTCTCCCTTCCGCGCAATTTGAATCCATGCGCGCCGCCATCCTTGGCAGCAGGGCCTGAAATCAGGTATGCACACGGACGCAAGCTGTCCCGGGCGCACACAGTAGTCACTTATCAGCCATGACCTATTTAAGCGCTTTGGCGCAGAGCGCCAAAATGCGCATATAATAGCCGCTTTGCGGCTATTATAGCATGATTTCATCATGCTATAATACGGCCATCTGCCGCTTCCAGCGGCAGGGCCTTGAAATATCTTAAGCGCTTTGGCGCAGAGCGCCAAAATGCGCATATAATAGCCGCTTTGCGGCTATTATAGCATAAAATTTTTCTCATGTTTCATAATTTGGCACCAAAATACAAAAAAACAACTCCGATGGCAAATTGTCAATTGCCGCTGATCGCCAGCGTCTGCTTCACATCATAGCCCTGCGCGGCAAAATCCGCGCACAGCAGCTCATAAGTTTCCGGCACGATGCGCACAAGATTCATCCGGCAAGGCAGCGCCGCAAGCGTTTCCGGCGTCAGTCCGCGGCGCATCATGATGGCGGCATAGTCCGCCTGCTCGGGCGGCAGGCACGCGGCGCGGCCGGTGATTTGCAGGCTGCAAAGTGCGTCCATACCGGTGTAGGGTTCAAAAATTGCCGCGCTCACGCGGTCGTTCTGCACCAGACCACAGAATTTCTTCCCACCCTCTGTGATGACGTACAGCGCGCCGTCCCAATAAAAATACTCCAGCGGCGTGCACCGCACCGCGTCAGCCGCGCCCGTGGCAAGCGCCAGCGTGTTGTGCGTTTTCAGAATTTTCTCCGCCGCTTCGCGCAGCGCCTGCGCCGGCATGACCCGATCCCGCGCGCGGAAAAAGTCCGAAAGCGTTTGTGCCAGCCGCACTGCGGCAGCGGGATCAAATTGCCCGCCGTCTTGCACCGGCCGCCCTGTTTTTTCCGCAAAGCGCTCCAGCTGCGTCCGCTCGTCCGCGCACAGCCGTGCAAGGCGCAGTTCCCCGGGCAAAAAGCCGGTGGTCACCGCTGCCTGTCCCAGCAGCGCCGCCAAGTGCGCCGCCACCGCCGGAAATTCGTGCGCATCGGACAGTCCCACGCCAACCAACGCCACTTTTTCGAAGGCGCGCTGCGCGCAGACGGCGGCCAGATACGCTTTGGTTCTTGCCGCCGTGTCAGGGCCATACAGGCTGAACAAAAAGATCGCGCCCGAAAACCGCGCCGTATCTGTCGGCGCGCTGTCGACCGGGTAAACCTTGGCGTTTGAAACGATCAGCGCCAGAATCTCCGCATAGCGCGCGGCCGCGCCATGACGGCCATCATAGACGATCAAGGTTGTTTTCATTGTTCTGACCTCCAAAAAAATACGGCCGATGTGATTGACGAATGCGCCGTATATGGATATTATCATCTTACCACAAAATTTTGATAATTGGAAAAATATTTCAATTTCAGATTGGAAGGAACATCAAACATCATGGAAAAGACAATCGTCACAACGACCAGCGCCCCCGGCGCCATCGGCCCATACTCTCAGGCGGTGCGCGCAGGCGGCACGCTCTATGTGTCCGGCCAACTGCCCATTGACCCCGCCACCGGCGTCATGCCGGACGGCATCGAAGCGCAGACCCTGCAATCCATGAAAAATGTCATGGCCATTGTATGCGCCGCCGGTTCCGACGCTGCCAGCATTCTCAAATGTACGCTTTACATTCGCGATATGGCCGCGTTTTCCGCAATCAATGCGGTCTATGCCGGATTTTTCGACCACGATCCGCCCGCGCGCGCGGTCATTGCGGTTTCGCGCCTGCCCAAAGACGCCAGCATTGAGATTGAAGCCATTGCCCTTTGTCCCTAAAAAAATGGAGCTGTTGCAATCATGCAGCAGCTCCGTTTTTATTTGTATAAGCGGCCAAAAAACGCTGCGGCCAGATGGTGCACCGGCGTTTCCAGCGTCCGCGCCGCCACCTTCAGCTCCGCCTGAATGGGCAAATGCTGCGGGCAGGCCGTTTCACACTTGCCGCAGCCCACGCACCGCGACGCAAAGGCCGGGGTCTTGCGCATGGCCGTGGCCATCATATAGTCCCGCCAGCCGGTCATGCGGCTTTCGAGAAAAGCCGCGTTGTAGCTGGAAAACGTCCCGGGAATATCCACGCCCGCCGGGCACGGCATGCAGTAGCCGCAGCCGGTGCAGCCGACTCGCACCGCCGAAAGCATCTGCTGTTTTGCCTGCTCGATCAGCGCGCGCGCCTGCGCGCTCAGTGACCCCGGCGCTGCCTCGGACGCCACGCGGGCATTTTCCCGCAGCATCTCCAAAGAGTTCATGCCGGAGAGCACGCTTGTCACTTCCTTCTGGTCATACAGCCAGCGAAACGCCAGCTCCGCCGGCGACCATTCCGATTCCTTTTTCAGCGCCTCCGGGAAATAGGAAATCAGCCTGCCGCCGCGCAGCGGCTCCATAATGACGACCGGCAGGCCACGCGCATGCGCTGCCAGCAGGCCGCTGCGCCCCGCCTGCGTGTTTTCATCCATGTAATTGTACTGAATCATGCAGAAATCCCAGTCATAGGCATCCAGCACCCGGGAAAACGAAGCCGTGCTGCCATGATAGGAAAAGCCAATCTGCCGAATTGCGCCGGACGCCTTTTTCTCGGCGATCCATTGCACGACGCCAAGCGTTTCCAGCTTGTTCCACGCGCCGACGTCCGAGAGCATATGCAGCAGATAATAGTCGATGTGATCTGTTTGCAGCCGCCGCAGCTCCTCGCGGAAATATTTTTCCAAATCCTCTGCGCGGCGCACCAGATACTGCGGCAGCTTGGTGGCAATGTTCACCCGGTCGCGGCAGTGGTTTCTGGCCAGAATTTCGCCGAGCGCGGCCTCGTTGCCGGGGTAGAGATAGGCCGTGTCAAAATAGTTGACGCCAAGCGAAATGGCCTCGAGCACCTCGCGCTCGGCCTTATCCAGGTCGATGGCGCGCCCTTTTTTCGAAAATCGCATACAGCCATAGCCCAGCAGCGAAATGGGATTTCCGGCGCGATCCGTCCGATACTGCATCTTGCTTCCCCCTTTATTGCCGCAGCGCGGCACAAGGGTATTTTACCCAAATTTGGGGAAAAAGCAACCTATTTTCCCTCGGCCGCCGCGCGCACCTGCGCAATCGGCACCGCGCAGCGCGCAGCCGCCGCAGCGAGATCATCATATTCCGCTTTTTTGCGCACCACGCCGTAGCCTGAGGAGATTTTGACGCGAATGTCGCCATAGGGCGTTTTTACCGTTTCACTGCGCCGGGACAACACACTGCGTTCAAGCGACGCGCGGCGCACGCCCAGCGTGGTGGTGTGCAAAAACAGCAGGCGGGTCATCTGCTCGGCCTGCGCGGGGTCGCACAGGCAGCGCAGCAGCACGCCCGGACGGCCTTTTTTCATCTGAATGGCCGTGGTAAAGACGTCGCGCGCGCCCGCGTCCAGCAGCGCGGTGCAGGCATAGGCGATCTGCTCGCCGGTGCAGTCGTCCAGATTGCACTCCAGCGCCGTGACGGTGTCCGCCTCATCCGGCGTTTCGCCATAGAACGCCCGCACAAGATTCGCTGCCGGAAAGGTCTTGCTGCCAAGACCATAGCCGATTGTTTCGGTGGTGAGCACCGGCATAGGGCCAAACCTTGTCACAAAATGGCGCAGCAGCGCCGCGCCTGTGGGCGTGCACAGCTCCCCCGCGATGCTGCCGCCATAACAGGGAATCCCGGTCAGCAGCAGGCTGGTCGCGGGCGCGGGAACCGGCAAAATGCCGTGGGCGCAGCGCACCTGCCCGCTACCCACA
>JAQUZL010000021.1 GCA_028691385.1 Oscillospiraceae bacterium | reverse complement strand
GTTACCGCCGCATACATGTGGCGCAAGCATCGGCAGACTGCGCGCGTGCTGCAGGAAACCGACGCCGGCAACACAGCCAGCTCCTATGGCTCGACCATGAAAAAGCTGCTGCTCATCGCCATCCCCATCACCATCGGCGCGGCCGGGCTGCAGATTATCAGCGTCATTGACACCAAAATTGTGCTGGGACGGCTGCTGAACGCCTGCCTGTTTTCACAGGCGACGGCCGACAACCTCAAGGGCATCTATGCCGCCTGTCAGACCATTTTCAACCTGCCCTCCTCCTTCATTATTCCGCTGACGGTTTCCATCATCCCCTCCATCACAGCCCATCTCACCATGCAAAACCAGACCGGCGCGCTGCAGGTGGAGGAATCCGGCATCCGGGTCATGAGCCTTTTGGCGCTGCCCTGCGGCGTTGGCCTTGCGGTGATGGCCGGCCCCATTTTGCAGACGCTCTATAACTACTCCGGCGATGATCTGGCGGTCGGCACGCCGCTGCTGGCGATTCTCGGCATCTGCGTGATTTTCAACTGCATCGTGCTGCTCACCAACGCCATCATGCAGGCGCACGGCCATGTGCAGACGCCGGTTGTGAATATGCTCATCGGCGGTGTGGTGAAAATTGTTGTGAACTACATTCTGGTGGGACAGGTGGTCATCAACATCACCGGCGCGCCCATCGGTACGCTCACCTGCTATATCACCATCACCATCCTGAACGTCATCTCCATGCGCCGCATTCTCACGCGCAAGCCGCGCCTTGTCACCACCATGATCAAGCCCATCATTGCCACCGCCATCATGGGCGTAGCCGCATTCTGCTCATATGACGCGCTGATGCTGTTTTTGCCGTCGCAGCGCCTGAGCTGTCTGGCCGCCATCGCCTTTGCCGCCGTGGTTTACTTCGTTGCCGTGGTTGCGCTCAAAATCATTACGCTTGAGGACTGTATGCTGCTGCCAAAAGGCGATAAAATTGCAAAAATACTGAAAATTCACTGATTTTACAGTTGATAAGGATCGTGAAATATGGTAGATTCTATTGGTAAGGAAAAGTATACGTTTGATGATCTGGTTGCGCTTGTCACCCTGCTCCGCTCTCCCGGCGGCTGTCCCTGGGATCAGGCGCAGACGCACGCATCCATTCGCCGGAACTTTCTGGAGGAAGCCTACGAAGCCTGTGAAGCAATCGACGCAGACGATGCAGGTGGGCTGTGTGAAGAGCTGGGCGATGTTTTGCTGCAGGTTCTCTTTCATGCCGATATTGAGCGCGAGCGCGGCCGCTTCACCATTGAGGATGTGGCCGATGGGATCTGCAAAAAGCTGATTTATCGGCATCCGCACGTTTTTTCAAGTCAGCCCGAAGCACAAATCCCCAGTTGGGATGCACTAAAACGCGCAGAAAAAGGGCAGACTACCACTGCGGAGACCCTTGTATCCGTTGCGCGCACGCTGCCGGCGCTTTGGCGCGCCGAAAAGGTGCTTGGCAAAGCGGAGAAGGCAGGGTTCTCAATCCCCGACGCCAATGCGCTGGATCAAACAATTGCCGATCAGGCCAGCTCACTTTGCACTTTGTCCAAGGATGATGCAGCAGGGTCGCTTTTATTTGCCGCCGTCGCCCTGTGCCGCCGCGCCGGTATTGATCCGGAGCAAGCGCTGACGTGTGCCACAGACCAATTTATTGAACGCTTTTCTGCCACAGAAACCAATTCCCCGGTTTCGTCGAAGCTGTAACGGCAACGGCATTTTCACTCTGGGAATCATAGGAATATCTTTTTGACATACACAGGAGGAACGATTATCATGAACAAAACTGAACTGATTGCCGCTGCTGCTGAAAAATCCGGTCTTTCCAAGAAAGATACGGAAAAAGCACTCGGCGCCGTTCTGGAGTCTATCACAGACGCTCTGGTTGCCGGCGACAAGGTACAGATGGTTGGCTTTGGCGTCTTTGAGGTCAAAGAGCGCAGCGCCCGCACCGGCCGTAACCCCAAAACCAAGGAAGTTATCCAGATTCCGGCTTCCAAAAGTCCCATTTTCAAAGCAGGCAAGGCTCTGAAGGATACGGTAGCAAAGTAACATCATAAAAGCGGCGGACGCATCGCGTCCGCCGCTTTTTGAAAGGAGAAGTCCATGCGTCTTGATAAATTTTTGAAGGTCAGCCGCCTCATCAAGCGGCGCACCGTGGCCAACGAGGCCTGCGACAACGATCGCGTTGCGGTGAATGGCCGTCCGGCGCGCGCATCCTACGAGGTGAAGGTCGGCGACCAAATTGAAATTCGTTTTGGCCAGAAAACCCTGCGCATTGAAGTGCTGCAGGTCGCAGAAACCGTGAAAAAGGACGACGCGGTGGGGCTTTACCGCGAGCTGCCGGTCTGAGCAATCGGTTCGCCGTTGAGCACCGCGCGCGCCAGCACGCCGTCCGCGTATACCAGCTTCAGGGAGAAAAACGGCGCATCCGCAGCAAGTAAATCCAAAAACAGTTTGTCCCCCTCCCAGAGGGGAAGCGCGCGCACGCGGTCTTTTTTGACCCACTCCAGCACGCCCTCCGTGCAGGCGGTCATTTCCCCCGTGAAGCGGTCGGCGGTGAACAGGTGCATCTGCTCCGACGGCCACGGCGGACAGACGAACGTCACCACGCCCCGGTAGCGCGGCGCAATCAAATCAAGACCCGTTTCCTCCTTGGTTTCGCGCAATACGCACTCCTCCGGGCTTTCGTCCTCCTCAAATTTTCCGCCCACGCCAATCCATTTGTCCTTGTTCGGGTCATTTTCCTTTGAGATGCGGTGCAGCATTAAATATTGCCCATCGCGCTCCAGATAACAAAGTGTGGTAAGCTGCATGATGTGCCTCCAAACGATTTCATTTAAAATTTTAATGGTAACAAAAGAATTTATTGAATTATGGTTGACTTTTGCCGCATAATTCTCTACGATACTTCTATTATATAAACAAAAAAGGACGATTGCAATGGAACTGAGAACGCTTAACACGTTTTTGAAGGTAGCGGAACTGCGCAGCTTTTCCCGCGCGGCCGTGCAGCTTGGATATTCCCAGTCCACCGTCACCACCCATATTCAGCTGCTGGAATCCGAGCTTGGCGTGCAGCTGTTTGACCGCATCAACAAAACCGTACGCCTGACGCAGTACGGCGAAACGCTTTCCGGCTATGCCCGGGATCTGACCCGCACCGCCGCGGCCGCCACGGCCGCCATGCAGACGCCGCAGGCACTTTCCGGCGAATTGCGCATCGCCATGGCGGAATCGCTTTGCAGTACCTTTTTTCCGCAGATTCTCCGGCGATTTCATCAAGTTCATCCCAACGTTGCGCTGATTGTTCGCACCGGCGGCACGTCCGATATGTTCGATATGCTGCAGCATAACGAGGTGGACTTCTTTTACACGCTGGACAGGCGTCTGTTCCAGACCGATTTTATGAAATTTCTGGATGTGGAGGAGCCGGTCTGCTTTGTCACCTCCCCGCGCAATCCGCTGGCCGCGCAGCAGACCGTCACCACCGAGCAAATTTTGTCCCAGGAGCTGATTCTCACGGAGCGCGGCATGAGCTACCGCGATGTGCTGACCGAAACCCTTGCCAAGGATGGGCTGGAGCTGCGGCCGTTTTTGGAGGTTGGCAATACCGATCTCATTTGCAAGCTGTTGACGGCGGACATCGGCGTATCCTATCTGCCGGAATATCTGATTCGCAGCGCGCTGGAATGCGGCACGCTGTCCAAGCTGAACGTGCCAACCTGCCACCTGTATCTGTGGCGGCAGCTGTTCTGCCATCGCGACAAGTGGATCACGCCGCAAATGCAGGCCATGATTGATCTGATGCAGTCGCTGGAAACGCCCACCGATGCATAACGTGCCCCATCGTGTCAAAACGCCTGACCGTGTTCGGTCAGGCGTTTTTTTGCTCAGTAGTTGGAATAGGCTGTTTTGGTGCTGACGCCGTCCAGTCTGCCGATCTTCCCGGACAGGGCGCTGATGACGTCCTGCGGCGCGTCGACCGCCAGGCTGATGACGCTGATGTTTTTCTGGTGATAGGGAATGCCCATTCTACCAAGAATATAGCGGCCGTACTCATGCAAAATGGCATTGAGCTTTTCCACATTTTCCGGCTTTTCCACAATAATCCCGATCACCGCAACTCTTGTTTCCATGAATTTCCCTCCATTTGGACACGATATGCGCCAAAACGCGCAGATCCTAGTCGCTTTGCAACTATGATAGCACAAATTCTACAGCATGCCAACATCCTGCTTTTGACCGCTGCCCAGAAAGTGTTCTATGGTTCGATAGAGGGTTCTCACATTGATTGGTTTTGCAATATGTGCATTCATCCCATAATGGAGCGCTTTTTCCCGATCATCGGCAAAGGCGTTGGCCGTCATGGCGATAATGGGCACAAAGGCGTCGTCGCGGCGCAGCTCCCGAATCGCCTTGGCCGCCGTATAGCCATTCATCACCGGCATCATAATGTCCATAAACACCGCCGCATAGTGCCCTTCCTCTGCGCCGGCAAACATCTGCACGGCCTGTTGGCCGTTGCCGGCATGCTCCACCTGCAAGCCGATGCGCCGCAGCAGCGCCGTGGCAATCTCGGTGTTGAGCGCATTGTCCTCCGCCAACAGCACCGTTTTTCCGGCATAATTGAGCTGCGGCAGCGCCGTAGGCGCTTGCGCGGGGATACCGGCAAGCGCCCGGCAAAGATCGGAGAAAAAGATTGGTTGTTGCACCCGCTCGGTGATTTCCCTTTCCGACAGGTTGCCGCAGGCCTTGCGCCGCAGCTGCAGACAGGCGCAGCCGGTTCGGCTATCTGCGTCCCCGCGCAGCACCAAATCATACGCGCTTTCATCGCAATGCGGCGCATTTTGCGTATCCGTCGCAAAGCCCAGCTGCTGCAGCATCCTGCACAGCGGCTGCGCCGCCTGTTGATCCACTTCCAAGACCAGCGCGCACCGCGGCTGCGCGGCGGAAAGCGGCAGCTCGCTTTGCCCGTGCGGCTGCAGCCGCAGCGGCAGCCGCACGGTAAAGGTAGAGCCTTCGCCCGGCGCGCTGTCACACACGATGGTTCCGCCCATTTTCTCAATAATATTTTTTGTGATGGCCAGCCCCAGACCGGTGCCCTCAATCTGATTGACGGTTTCGTTTTCCTCTCTGGTAAACGGCTGAAAGGCATACTGCAGGAACGATTCCGACATGCCGATGCCATTGTCCGACACGGTAAAAACATACTGTGCGTCCTCCGGCGTCCTGCCGCGCTCCTCGCGCACTGTAAAGCCGATTTCGCCGCGCTCCGGCGTATATTTCACCGCATTTCCCAAGAGGTTCACCAGCACCTGATTCAGCCGCAGCATATCGCCGATCACCGCCTCATGCTCCACATCAATGGCCGCAGCGCGCAGGGTTTGATTTCGCTTTTGCATCTGTGGGCGCACAATGTCCATCAGCTCATGGCAGGCCTGGGCAAGGGAAAACGGAACCGGGGCAAGCCGCATGCGGCCAGACTCAATGCGGCTCATTTCCAGCACGTCGTTAATCAGGCACAGCAGGTGCTTGGACGCATGCTCGATTTTTTCCAGACACTCGCTGACCTTGGCTATGTCGCCCGTGCTTTGCCGGGCAATTTCCGTCATGCCGATGATTGCATTCATCGGCGTGCGAATATCGTGAGACATATTGGACAGGAACTCCGTCTTTGCATGGTTGGCGCGATCCGCTTCCTCCAGCGCGCGCTGGAGCACCTGTTTTTGTTGATACTCCTTTGCATACGCTTCGGTAATATCCTTAAAAATCAGCACCGCCAGCACATCGCCGGTACCCACCTGCCGCTTGAGCAGCACCGTATTGCGAATGCGCATGTACACCTGCGCGCCGGTATCATCCCGGACGTCATATTCAATGCCTGCCTCATAGACGCCGCTGTTAAAAATCTTCAGAAAATAGTCCGTTCGGAAAAACGCCAGATAGCTTTTCTGAAATTCCGGTGACACCTTTTCACTGCGGCGGCGAATCATTTCATTGAACGAGCAGGGCGCTTCCAGCCCCAGCTCCGGCAGGAGCTTCTGATTAACGCCGTTATGGTCGATTTCCAACTCCGTGGCGAGCAGATCCCGGCTGACGTTAATCGTATAGGACAGCACCGCATCGGACACCAGCGAGTCAAAATACTCCATTGCGTCCTGTCTGGCCTGCACGCCCTCCATCTGTTTGGTGGCATCCGAAAAGCAAAGAATCCATTCATTCTTCGCACGCAGCGCCATGCACTGCACCGTCATCCAGGATTCGTCTGTTTTTTGATAAGTCAGTTCAAAATCCGCGCCAATCGGCCGCAGCAGCCCGCGCTGAAACGGTTCCTGAAAGGCCGGCTGCACGAATTTCCGCGTATATTGGCGCACCAGCGTCCCATAAGGCACGTCAGAGCGGAAAAATCGGCAGTTCTCCGCTTTCCGGATTTCTGTGCACAGATCCTTTTCCGGCATGACCAAATATGCCGACTCATAGTGGTTGACGATTGTCGTGACAATCTCGTCATACTCGGCTTTTTGCCGCCTGGCCTCCTCGGTATCTGCCAGCGCGCGGCTGAGCTTTTGTGCGCGGCTCAATTCCGCCTGCTTGCGCTCGTCAATGCTGCGCAGAAACATCATCGCACAGGCTTCTCCGCGCTCCCGGTGCAAAAAAACCACCTTTGTGCGCATCCAATGGTACTGCCCGTCCCGGCTCTTCTGCCGGTATTCCAGCGAAACCTCATGCCTGCCGCCGGAAAACGCCCGCAGCAGTGCTTCCCGGGAAAAATACTTTTCAAACGTCGCCCGGTCCTCGGGATGCGTGACTTGCCGCGCGCTGAGAAACAGCGCGTCCAGCGTCCCCGCCTGCGCAATCAGGGACGCCTGCCCATGGGCAGGCTCCACAACGCGGTAGCTGTTGCACGATAAATTGACGGACAGCATCATGCAATACTTCTGCGAGATGACCCATTCCAAATTTTGAAGATCCTGTTGTTCTGTTAGCATGCCAAGCCTCCCCCAACGCACGCTTTGCGTTCGCGTTCTCATTATAGTCCACAGGCGGGTTTGGTCAACGCACTATTATGTCAGATTATGTCGAACGAAATATTTTTTTCGCAGCGCCTGGCAGCATAATATACAAGGTGACCCCAACGGTTGTGCGGCGGAACGCAGGACGTGGGCTTTTGAACAGATTGAGGGCGCGGCTGCACTGCAGCCGCGCCCTGTTTTGTATGTATTGTTATTGCGCCGATCTCCGATACTCCTGCACCAGCGCACGAAAACGGCTGTCATAATCCAGCACATTCTGGACGCGCCGCCGCACAAGCTCGGGGATGTAGGGTTTTGTGATATAGTCATTCACACCAAGCTTCAGCATATTGCGCTGAATGGCGCTTCGCTGCTCTGCGGAAATCACCACCACGGGAATGTTGGCATACGCAGGATCGGCATTCTTTCTGGTCAAAAATCCGATGCCGTCAATCCCCGGCATCATCATATCCAGTAAAATCATACCGATTTCAGCCTGATGCATCTGCAGCTTGTCCAATCCGTCCGCGCCGTTTTCCGCCTCGATGACCTGAAACTCACGCTCGAAAATCGACTTGAGGATTGCCCGGCTGACCTCCGAATCATCTACGATCAGCAGCTTTTTGCGCATCGGCTGCTCGATAAAGTGGTCAAACTTTTCCAGCTCCAGCTCCAGATTTTTCTGCTTGGTAATATCGGTGAAAGACGCCACCAGCAACGCGCCGCTCTGGTCGCCCTGCGCGCAGTGGAAAATCACACGAATCCACTTGCCTCTGCCGCTCCTGTCAATTCGAAAATACTCGCATTCGGCACGGCTGTGCTGCTTGATGGCGCGCTCTGCCGTCGCGCAAATCAGCTGCAGATTCTCCGCCGGTACATTTTTTCCATACGAATCCGCCGTGCCGGCCGCATTGCGCTCTTGGCCAAACAGCTGATCGAAGGCCTGATTGCACCGCACAGGCGTCAGCGTCTGCTGGGAATATGCAAACACGGCCACCGGCTGATCGATACCGGCAAGCAGCTGTGCCGTCTCCGGCGTGGAAAGCCACGCAGCGCGCATCATGGCCGCATCGCTTGGACAATTGGCCTGCGCGGGCATCTGCCGCTCCGCCAGATTGCGCAGCAGCGCCTCATAATCCGCAACCGGCATGGGTCTGGCAAAATAATACCCCTGCACATAATCGCAGCCGATGCCGCGCAGGAATTCCATTTGCTCCTTTGTTTCAACACCCTCCATGACCACCGGCAGCTGCAGCCACTCGGCCATGCGAATCACCGACGCCAGAATCCGCTCGCCGCGGGCGTTGTTCTCGCCGGTCGGAATGAACTTCATATCAATTTTCAGCACATCGACCGCAATATCCTTGAGCACATTGAGCGAGGAGAAGCCGCTTCCAAAATCATCCATCATAATGAGGAAGCCCTCGCACTGCAGCTCTGACACCACTTTTTTCATCAGCTCCGGGCTGCCCATATAGGTGCTCTCGGTCAGCTCCAGATTGAGCAGCTCCGGCGGTACTGCATACTTTTTGACCAGCTCCCGCAAAATTTCCGCAAGTCTGGGGTTGTACAAATTTGCGCGGGATACGTTGACCGAAATCGGCGCCGGGTGCAGTCCTGCATCAAGCCATTTGCGAAGCAGCTGGCAGGTGCTCTCCCACATGTAATAATCCAGCTTGCCAATAAAACCGTTGCGTTCAAAGGTCGGAATATATCTGCCGGGCTGAATCAGTCCTTTTTGGGGATGATTCCAGCGGGAAAGTGCCTCCGCGCCATAGGGCCTTCCTGTTTTCAGGTTATATTTCGGCTGCAGGTACACCACAAACTGCCGTGCGTCCAGCGCGGACTGCGCCTCGTTCATCAGGCTTTGCTCCTGAATTTCCCGCTCCGACATGCTTTCGTCATAATAGCTTACGTGCTTTTGCACCTGATCCTTACTGTATCGTGCCGCGATGGCCGCATGTGCATAAATTGTTTGCACCGGAAGCGCCGGGTTCGTGATAATGCAGATGCCAAACGAAGGCTCCATATAATAGGAAGTGTTGTAGCTGTTGAGCATCTGAACCCCATGCCGCACAATGGTATCGACCTGCGCCGGCTCATTTGGAATGCACATTGCAAACACATCGGAATCAATTCTGCCGTATGTACATTTTTCAATGCTCTGCATTTCCTTTTCCAGGTTTTCGGAAATACATCGCAGCAGCCGGTCGCCTTCAGCGTCGCCAAAAAACGAATTGAACAGCCGAAAATGATCGACATCGAAGCGAATCATCGCAAATTCCTGCGTCGGATTCCGGTCAAGCAGCTCCCGCGTGGATACAAAAAAACGTGCGCGGTTATAAAGGCCTGTGAGCGCATCATGCTCCGCCACATGCCGCAGCTGCGCCAGCATGCCCGCCTTGCTGCGTCCGATGATATTTTTCAGGCGCATCCGCAAAATAGACGCGTCATACGGTTTGGAAATAAAATCCCACGCGCCAAGCTCCAGGCACTCCCGCTCCCGTGCTTTCTGCGCATCCGAGGTGGCCACCAGAACGGGAATATTGTGAAATTCCGGGTTCTCATGAAATTCTCGCAAAAACGCGATGCCATCCATGACCGGCATGATGAGATCCAATATCACGCACAGGATGTTCTGCTCTTGCAGCAGTTCCATCGCTTTCCGGCCATTTTCAGCCTGAATGATTTCATATTCGTCGGACAGCAGACGCGTAAGCAGCGTGCGATTGAGCTTGCTGTCATCCACGATCAATATTTTCTCATTGTCCATGCCAACCCCTGGCCTCCAATCAAATCGGTCAGCTCACCCACTGTGCCATCCTAGCGTGCAAGCGCGGCCATAGACTCCGATCCTTCTGGAGTTTATCATAGCTGATTTTGGCATCGAATGCAACCGGCAAGCTCCGGCACCTATAAAAATTTGTAGATTCTCCCATGCAATGGTCGCATGATTATGGCTTTTCATCCCGGTTTTCCGCTGTCTTTGACGCCACGCAATCCGGCCGCGCCGCATCCTCTCCGGGCTGATCTTCATTGTATTCTCGGAGGCCCAAAACAATCAAATCCCGAATCATTTCACTCTGGGTCTGCTTGTAGTAACGCTCCTTTTTCACCACGTCCAAATCAACTTCCATTTCCGGTGTAATGGAAATTGTAAAGCGTTTCAATTTTGTTGCCATGACTACGACCTCCCTTTGGTGTAGTGGTTCACTGAATCTGTAGCTTTATTATAGAGGTTCACTGGTTCACTGTCAATAGTGGTTTGAACCGCAACGCGCCTTTACATCTTTGGTTCACTGGTGTATAATTTCGAAAGAGGTGATACATATGGCTACAGATAAGCCGCGGTATACAGTGTCTGTCGATCGCAAGTTATTTCAGCAAATAGAAGATTTTCGCTTTGAGCACCGCTACCAAACCCGGTCAGAGGCAACGGTGGAGCTCATTCGTTTGGGGCTTGAGGCGCTCCGGCAGGAAGCTATGGATGAACGCGCAGACGCTGCCTGCGGCAAGGATTCGGCGGCAGAATAGTCTGCGTTTGGCAAAAGACTCGCTTATCCGCAGGAACTGTCCCAATTTTGCCCCAACCATCCCCGTTTGGAGCACGCCGCAGGGGCTAAGAGGACCTTGTTTCAAGATAAGCCGCCACCCTATTATGTATGCATATGTCAATAGCTATACAGGATTTTCGCACAGCGCCCCAAGCAAACGTCGCGTTGCCAGACGCCTGCGCATTTCGGTTTCATCCATCCGCAGCGTGCGGCACGGCGGCTCGCCGCATGCCGAAACATAAAAATCCCGGAGATGCCATCGCATCTCCGGGATTTCATGCATTGTGTTCCAAGCACAACCTATTAAAAAACGGGAAAGGACTTGCGCTTCACAGGCAGCAAGCGCTCGCCTTGTTACATGGGGTCGTCCAGCGCGCCGATTCTGCCGAGCAGCTTCATGGTACGGCGGCGAAACACCGCGCTTTCCAACGGCGCCGACAGGATGTCCTCCACGCCCGCAGCCATCGCGCTGCGGTATTGCGTCATGTTTCCCTCCTCGCACACCGCGATGGTGGGCAGCGCCCTGACCCAGCTATACGTGGAAATGGTGCTCCACACTTGCGCGCAATCCTCTTGATCCGACACGTCGATATAGGCCATTTTGATCCGCGCAATCTGCTGCGGCGTCACCCGCGGCAGATCTGCCAGGGTCAGCACCTCAATCACACGCAGCTGCTCCGGCATCAGCGCCTGCACCATGCTGCACACGCTGCGATTGCGGCTGACCAGCAGCACCGCATGCAAGGCGTCCTCATCAACCGGCGCATGCGCCACGCCATATTCTCTTGCGCAGGCCTTTCCGGCCAGTTTTGCGGCGTGAAGCGCCTGCTTGGCGCACGCCATCAGCTGCGCATAGGATCGCGCATCATCATCCGTTATCACATAACCGACACTCACCGACACATTTTCCGGAATGGTCAAATTCGGCTTATATTTCATCAGCTGAATCAGCGTATTTGCCTTTTCCTGAACGCTCTGGGACGACGGCACATCCGTCATCAGCACCACATACGCGTCGCCTTCCATTCGTCCCACAATATCTGATTTGCGGAACAGGCCGGAAATCAGATCCGCCACAATGCGCACCGTATGCTCCGCCGCCGCCTGCCCGGACAGCGCTTTGACCGTTTGATAGTTATCAATGTCTATGACCAGCAGCGCGTGGCGCTGCTGCGCCCGGGTTTGCAGCACCTCGGTGATCTCCAATTCCGCTGCCGCCTGATTATATAGACCCGTGAGCAAATCCAACGCCGGCTGCATCTTCCGTCCCAGCGCCTGCCTGGCAATGGCTCTGCGGCGGCGATGCGCGGCCATCACGTTTTTCACGCGGGAACGAACGATGTCCGGCACAAAGGGCTTGTTGATATAGTCCCCAGCGCCCAGCTGAAACGCCATGATTTGATCTTCCGGCGCATTGCTTGCCGTGATGACCACCACCGGAACGTCCTGAAAGTATGGCAGTGCCGCGCGGCGGCGCAGCACATCCAGTCCGTCCAGATCCGGCATCATCAGATCGAGCAGAACAACGTCAATGCTTCCGCTGTTTTGTTCCAGCACCGTCAGCGTTTCCAGCCCGTTTTTCGCTTGCAAAATGGCATAGTCGTCCTGAAACAGGAGCGAGAGAATGTCCCGGTTTTCTTCGTTGTCATCTGCAATGAGCATCGTATAATTCATTGCGTTATCCTCCTTAACCCCGATTGGGGCATGCATTTTATCAAGCCCGACGTCCGCGATTGACGGCGAAGCGCGCCAGCGTATCATACAGCTTTTGCGGCTCGATCGGTTTGGACAGATGCGCGTTCATGCCCGCGCTAAGCGACTTTTGCACATCCTCGTCAAACGCATTGGCCGACAGCGCAATAATCGGCGCGGTTTTCGCGTCTGATCGCCTGAGCGCGCGAATGGCTTTCGCGGCCTCCAAGCCGTCCATGACCGGCATTCTGACGTCCATCAAAATTGCGTCGTAATAGCCGATGGGCGACGCCGAAAACCGACTCAAGCCTTGCTTGCCGTCGCTGACCGTGTCGATTTGCACTTCTTTTTTTTGCAGCAGGCGCTCCACAATTTCGGCGTTGATCGGCTGATCTTCACAAAGCAGCACGCGCATGCCCCGCAGCTGCCCCAGCGGCGCAGGCGCGGCGCTTGCCGGAACGGCCTGCGCAACGCGGTATTGGTACGGGAACGTGACACGAAACGTGCTTCCCTTTCCAAGCTCACTTTGCACCGTGATTTTTCCGCCCATCAGGTCAATAATCCTTTTGCACAACGAAAGTCCAAGTCCGGTTCCCCGCACAACACCCGTATATTGGTTCTTTTCCTGCTCAAACGGCTCAAAAATCCGCTCTAAATTCTCATTGCTGATGCCGCAGCCATCATCCGTGACAGACACCAAGTCCACGCAGGACACGGCATCGTAGCTGAGATTTTTGATGGTCATGCTCACATGGCCATGCGGCGGGGTGAACTTGCAGGCGTTGTTCAGCAGATTCATAACCAGTTGCCTGACGCGGAGCAAATCCACCTCATATTCCATGCCGACCGGCAAACGGCTCATGTCCGGATAAGAAAACGTAATGCACTTTTCTTCCATCAGCGGCTGAATCATTTCAACACAGGGCTGCAAAATTTCCATTGGGGAAACCCACTGCCTGTGCAGTTCAAATTTTCCGCTGTCGATGCGGCTCATATCCAAAATATCGTTGACAAGCCCCAGCAGATACTTACTGGAGGTGTCGATCTTTTGCAGATCCTGCCGCGCTTCCTGCGGCAGCTCCGGCACGTCCAGCGCAAGCTGCCCCAAACCGATGATTGCGTTCATCGGCGTGCGAATTTCGTGGCTCATGCGCGATAGAAACTCACTTTTTGCCTCATACGCCTGTTCCAGGCGGGTGTTGGCCTGTCGCAGCACCAGCTGCTGCCTGTGCAGCAGACGATAGCGAACATATGCCGTCGCCGCGGCAAACAGCAGCAGGATAAATGTCACAAGCAGCGCAAGTATGGCCACCGGATTGGTGCGCACAAAGGATTCCACCGTGTTTTTCTGGGCAAAGTGAATGGCATTGGCGCTGTTGGAATATAGATCCGCGTCATTCAAACTGCGAATGTAGTGATTGATCAGCGTCAGCAGCGATTCCCCTGCGGTTTTGTTCACCGCAACGGTTGCCGCCGCAGCGCCCAGCATGGTAGGATAGGCCGCCAGATTGGCATACAGATCATGCACATAGTAGTCCACCGAGCGGTTGTTGCCATAGCCGCAATCCGCCTCGCCGTTTTTCACCGCGCGAATGCACTGCTCCAGCGTGTCATAGGTTTTGACTGTTTTCACGTCCAGCTGCGCAGCCAGCGCCGAGCCGTTTGGAATTGCAGCCACGCGCTGCGATTCCGGTATCGACGCAATGCTGCTTTTGGCAAACATCACCGTGCTCAGCTCCACATACGGATCCGACGCAATCAGGCCAAGCTTGGCATAATAGCTGTCATTGATCGGCGCGCCGATCACGCAGTCATAGTTTCCGCTGTCATACACCGTCTGAAAATCCTGCGTCCGGTCATAGACGTCATAGACCACCTGCAAGCCCGCAGCTGCGGCAAAGTCATCCAGCAGCAGCCGCGATGAGCCGCACAGCGTACCATCGCTGTCCTGATAGACAAACGGCGCGGATTGGGCTGCGCAGAGCACGTGAATGGTCTTTTTTTCCTGAATATACGCCCGCTCCGCATCGGAAACGGTAAACACGTCCGATGCCTGCGCAAAATATCGGTTAAACAATTCCGTTTGCAATGCCGGGAATGCAGTGTTGATCTTTGAAATTGCGTCATCGAGTTCATCTGCCAATGCAACATTGTCTTTTCCTGTCAAGAAATAATAGGGACGCGGCGCAAAAAACGCGATTTCCCGGGTTCCCGGCACATCGCTCAGGGAAAGGCAAAGCATCGCGTCGGCCTTGCCGTCCTCAAGAGCCGAATATTGCGCGTCTTCCGAATCACAGTTGACCAAAGTATAGTTGACATTTGCGCGATCCAGATATTCCTCCAGCTCGCCCTGCCGCACCGAAGCATGCTCCCGCACGGCAATGCGCAGCGGCGAAGCTTGCATAAAGTTTGCCTCATTGATTGCAAAATTGCTCTGAGTGATAGCCAGCGCGGTATAGACAACGCCATAGTTCTTCTGCGGGTAAGTATAGCGCGCGGCAAGCGCGTCGTCCTTCAGCACGCAGCACATTAGATCCGCTTCTTCATTTTCCACCAGATCCATCGCAGAAAGGATGGCCTCATTGGGATCCATCCCCGCAAAGGTAATAAATTCATATTCCCAGCCGGTAAATTCCGCCACCTTTTTCAGATAGTCATAGGTATAGCCGGAATATTGGCCCTTTTCATCCACTTCCAGAATGCCGCTTTGCAATGGGCACGCCACGCGCACCGTTTTGTGTGGCGCGGCCGCCAACGCAGGCAGCAAAAGCATACTCGTCAGCAACAAAAGTGCCAGTATGGCCGAAATCAATCTCGCAGTCGCTTTATGGCGCATCGGCGGCGTCCTCCTTCTTTTCATCTTTTTCTGTTTTGTTTGCATTTTGAATGAGCGCCAGATACCCTGCCTATGGCAGCAGGCGCAAACTCCATGCGCGATGGATTCGTCTGAATTTCACCTGAAATTAGCGCTTCAGAATCACGTGTCACGCCGAACGGAATGCAGTATCTGATCATTATTTTAGCGATTCCGCCTGTTGAAATCAACAAGGAATCCGCAGAAAGCGAAAGATTGTCAAAGCGCGGCGTTTTCGGCCAATTCATCCAATCAGCAAAAATCCCCTGATGTAACAGGAAATATCACATCAGGGGGCTGCATAATCGGTATGCGGACAAACACAGGGCTTGTCAGCTGCGCCGACGACACGCAAAGGTCAGCGCAAAGCACGCGGCGAGATACATGGAGATGGTCGCGCCCGTGGAGCAGCCGACATAGTAGCTGGTCATCAGTCCTGCGAAGCTGCACGCCAGCGCGATCAAAATCGACCACAGATGATACTCCCGCAGATTGCGCGACACGTTGCGTGCCGAGGCTGCCGGCAGCACCAAAAGCGAGTTGAGCACCATCAGACCCACCCACGTCAGCGACAATGTGACCACCACCGCGATGCACACGGTATAGGCCGCCTGCACCCAATCCACCGGCACGCCGCGGGAGGACGCCAACTGCGGGTGCACCGCCGTCAGCACCATTTGATTGGACGCCAGTACCCAAAGCGTGACCGTCAGCAGCAGCACAATGGCCAAAAGACCGATTTCCAGCGGCGTAACCGATAGAATGTCGCCAATCAGATATTTATTGAATTTTGTAAAGCTGCTGCCGCCAAGGGTGGCAATGAAAATTCCCAGCGCCACCATGGTGGAGGAAAACACGCCGATGATGGTGTCGGTCGCCTGATGGGATTTGCTGCGCACATAGGTGAACAGCAGCGCGATGACCACGCTCAGCAGCACCGCGACGCCCATAGGCGCCACTGCGCCGCACAGCACGCCCACGGCGATGCCGGTGAACGCGGAGTGTCCCAGCGCGTCGGAAAAAAAGCTCATTTTCCCGGTCACAATCATGGTGGACATCAGCCCATACAGCGGCGCCATGACCAGCACCGCCAAAAGCGCATTTTTCATAAAGGTCATGCTGACCCACTGGAACGGAAGCACGTCCAGCATTGCATACCAAATACTCATTGCGCCGCACCTCCCAGATGGAACACCGCATGAAACTCCGGCGATGTCAGCACGTCCTTCGGCGCGCCGTCCTTGAGCACCGTCCCCTTGATGAGCACCACGTCATCCACATACTGTTCCAGCATGGAAAAATCGTGGGTAGTAATCAAGATGGAAAGGTCGAAATTCCGACGAATCTCGTCGAGCATCGCCATCACCTGCTCCATACCCTCCACGTCCACACCGGAAAGCGGCTCGTCCAAAATCAAAATGTGGGGAATCGGTTCCAGCGCCAGCGCCAGCAACACGCGCTGCACCTCACCGCCGGACAGATCGCCGATGCGTTTGTCAATCAGTGCTTCCCCATGGACGCGGGACAGGCACTCCAGCACCTTTTGGCGCAGCGCGGCGCTGACTGGCAAAAAGGCCGGCCTGCGGGAAATGCAGCACACGAACAAATCCAGCACGCTGACCGGGTCGCCCTTGTCAAAGGTCGGGCTTTGGGGCACATAGCCAATGCGCGGCTTCTCGTGCCGGCCGCTGAACGTGGAAAAATAAATACTGCCGGAATAGACCCGCTGCCCCAGGATTGCCTTAATGAGCGTGGACTTGCCCGCGCCGTTCGGCCCGATGAGCGCGGTAATTTGGCCGCAGTGCATATGCAGGTTCACATCGTGGAGAATCTCATCGCCCTCGAGATTGACGCTAAGTCCATGGATTTTGAGGCAGCAGGAATTGTCGCAGCCGCCGATGCCGTGCTTCGAAAAGATCATTGCAAGGCCTCCCCGAGCGCGTCAAAATTTGCGCGCATTGCCGCAAAATAGTCCGCATCCCCCAAGCACATATCCAGCGTGCCGATGGCGCATCCGGTTTCTCCGGCAATGATTTTTGCGGCCGCATCCGACCCGTTGGCTTCCACAAATACGGCCGGAATCCGGTTTTGCGTGACAAGCTCCACAATCTGCCGAATGTCCTGGGCGGACGCTTCCGAGCCGGACTCTTCCTCGATGGCGGCAAGGATGGTCAAATCAAAGGCCGACGCAAAATAGCCAAACCCATCGTGGAATGTGACAAGCTCGCGGCAGGAAAGCTTGGAAAGCAGCGCTTCCCCCTCCGCCTGCAGCGCCGAGAGCTGCTGCTGCAGCGCGGCAGCGTTCTGCGCGAACGTCTTGGCGTCTTCCGGGAATACGGCGGCAAGGCCATCGGCGATATTTTGCACCATAATCGCGGCGTTTTCCGGCGCCATCCAGATATGCGGGTCAAATTCGCCCTCATCCCGATCCTCGTTCTCGCGCAGCGGGATGCCTTCGCTGCATTCAATCACGGTCTGCTTATTTTTCAGCACGTCCTCCATGAAATCCTCCAGCCCCGCCCCGGAGCAAATCACCACGTCCGCCTGCTCCACCGCTTCCGCCTGGCGCACAGACAGGGAATAATCATGCAGGCAGGAAACGCTGTCGGAAATGATGCGCGACACCGTCACATCCGTTCCATCGCAGATTGCGGCGGTAAACTGCGCCACCGGGTAGGTGGTCGCGGCCACACTGCGCCCGGACTGCTCCGTGCTTGCCGCGCCGCAGCCCGCCAGAATCAAAAACGCTCCTGTCAGCAGGAGCAACGACCATAATTTTTTCAATGTAATTCTCCTCGTTCTGAAGATAAAATCCGTTACTATTATTATACAAGAACTGTCAAGCACAAAAAAAGAGCGGCCAAAGCCGCTCTTTTTCGTTATGCATAATAGTTGATCAGGCAGCCCTTGAGGATAATATCCCGATCTTCGCGCGCCAAATTCTCCAGCTTCAGCGGAATCGCGGTCGTCTTTCCATTCTGGTACAGCGTGCCCATCACCTCGGCCGCGTCAGAAGCCATAGCCGCGCGGATACCCGGCACATAGATTTTATCGCCCGGCTGCAGCCGGTACGATGCAAGATCGTGCACCGTGAACGGCACCATGCCCCAGTTGATGACGTTGGAGCGATAGCGCTTGGTTGCATAATCCTCGCATACGTTGGCGCAGCCGCCCAGCACCCGCTGGCACGACGCCGCCTGCTCCCGCGCAGAACCGTCGCCCGGGCGAATGGCCATCACCACAGAGCCATAGCCTGTGGTCTTTGCGTCGCAGTCGCCCATGGCCGCGCGCACCGCCGGCGCGTCCGGATTTTCGCGGCGCAGCAGCTCAATTTTCTGCGACGCCTTCGCCCGGCCCACATACTGTGGGTCCTTGCGGGAAAGGGTAAACTCCGCCAGCTTCATAGGATTCGAGCGGTAAGAGGAGGTTTCGCCGGAGGGAATCAGCTCATCGGTCGTGGTGACCGGGTCATAGATTGCTGCGGCAACCTCCAGCAGCAGGTTCTCCGGCAACGCAATCTGCGTAGGCCAGTCCGCAATGTTCGGCCCAAAAATCAGCTCCTGGGTGGGATCCGGCTTGCCCACGCCAAAATAGACCCGCGCGTCATAGGCCGAGCGATCAAAATGATAGGCCACCTGCGGTGCATCCACCGGCGGCTCCGGCAAATCCATGGCCGAGGTGATGGCGCCGCCGCACAGCGCAGACGCGGCAATCGAGCGCGCGTCCATGAGCGCCACATAGGAAACCTGACCGTTGTCAGGCTTGCTGCCCTCGCGGTTGGGGAAATTACGGGTGGAGTGCCGGATGGAGAATGCGCCGTTGGCCGGCACATCGCCCGCCCCAAAGCACGGGCCGCAGAACGCCGAGCGCACCGAAGCGCCGGAGGCCATCAGCTTGCCCAGCGCGCCGTTGCGTGCCAACTCCATCATGACCGGCTGCGAAGTGGGATAGACCGACAGCCAAAAATGCTCGCTTCCGATGGGCTGGCCGTTCAAAATGGCCGCCGTCTGCATCATATTCTGGTAAGTACCGCCGGCGCAACCGGCAATCACGCCCTGATCGGCATAAAACTTGCCGTTGTGAATCTTTTTTGTCAAACACTCCGGCGGCTTTTTTAGCGCAAACTGCTTCATGGTGGACTCGTCCACCTGATGCAAAATGTCCTCCAGGTTTTCGTTGAATGCCGCAATGGTGAAGGTGTTGGACGGGTGGAACGGCAGAGCAATCATGGGCTCAATCTCGGACAGGTTCACCGAAATGGCGGCGTCATAGCACGCGCCGGGCATCGGAGAAAGCGCACGATAGGCCGCGCCCCGGCCAAGGGTATCGAGCGCGTCGCGCACAATTTCGTCCGTCTGCCAAATGGAGCTGAGGCAGGAGGTTTCCGTGGTCATCACGTCAATGCCTGCCCGGTAATCGATGGAGAGGTTTGCAATGCCCGGGCCGAAGAATTCCATCACCGCATTTTTCACAGTACCGGCGTTGAAGGTCGCGCCGATGAGTGCGAGCGCCACGTCCTGCGGTCCGACGCCGGGGCGGGGCGCACCGGTGAGGTAAACGCCCACCACGCGGGGATAATTCACATCATAGGTTTTCCGCAGCAGCTGCTTGACAAGCTCCGGCCCGCCCTCGCCGATGGCCATGGTGCCATAGGCGCCATAGCGGGTGTGGGAGTCCGAACCGATGATCATTTTGCCGCAGCCGGCGTACATCTCTCGCATATAGCTGTGGATGACCGACTGGTGGGCGGGAACAAATTCGCCGCCGTACTTTTTGGCGGCCGACAGGCCGAACACATGGTCGTCCTCATTAATGGTGCCGCCCACCGCGCAAAGCGAGTTGTGGCAGTTGGTCAGCACATAGGGAAGCGGAAATTTCTCAAGGCCGGATGCGCGCGCCGTCTGAATAATCCCGACATAGGTGATGTCGTGGGACGCCATCGCGTCAAAGCGGATTTTCAGTCGCTCCATCGACCCGGACGTGTTGTGCGCAGCCAAAATATCATAGGCCATAGTGCCCTGTCTGGCCTGTTCAAACGGCTTGCAGCCGGCAGCGGCGCCGTCCTGTGCCGGAATCAGCTTACCGCCGCGATAATAGGTGCGTTCGTTGCAAATTTCAATCACAGTTCATTCCTCCCGGTAATTACAC
>JAQUZL010000118.1 GCA_028691385.1 Oscillospiraceae bacterium | reverse complement strand
CAATAGGTGCAGCGCAGATTACAATCGTGGCTGACGTGCAGGCAAAGCGCCTTGACCGGTGCGTTTTTTATGATTGCCATGGACGGATCCACATAATCATCGGACGAAAACAGCAGGCCTTGCGCCTTGAGCGTCATCAGCTCGGCCCACGCCGACTTACACTGCTCGTCAGAATAGCCATCTGGCATCGGCATGGCCGCTCCATCCGAATCGGTCTTGGACAGCAGTTGATAGCTGAGCTTGTCCAGAACATGCACTGCGCCGCTGTTGACGTCTACTGCAATGTTGCAGCCCAGGACTGAAAAAGTATGAACCATTGCGTTGAACCTCCGTTGTGTATTTTAGGCAGATAAAACGGGAGGGGTATCCTCCCCTCCCGTAAAGAAACGAAACAGATTACTTATTCCGGTTCTCGCACTTCTGGTTGGCGACCGTGCAGGACGTTTTGCAAGCGGACTGGCAGGAAGTCTGGCACTCACCGCAGCCACCCTTTGCGCAGCTGTTTTTCAGCGTTGCACCATTGAGCGTCTGAACGTGTTCCATTGTGTACCCCTCCTTATATTTTTTGTTTAGTATAGCACAGTCTTTTTCGTTTTTCAATATTTCCTTCTCTTTTTCCGCTTTGTTCCCAAAAATCCGCCAAGCATGCCTGCGCCAAATACGATTAAAATGCTGCGCAGAAGCGTTGGAAACGCTTCCGGTATCGCAGCCAGCGCCAGCGCGATCAGGCACAGCGAAAACATTGCGGCCGTCGCCAGCGCAATGACCATTTTTTTGCCGTCGACGCTTTTTGCTGCAACCAGCGGCGCAGACAGCGCGCTCAAAATCAGCGCTGCAAGCCCGACAATCTGCCGCGCCTGCTCGGGCAGCGCCTCGCGCGCCGTAAGCAGACCCGCCAGTGCGCACAGGAAAAAGCAGAGTGCAAATCCGGCTGCGCCAAAAATGGCAGCGCGCTTCGCAATGGTACCGTTTGTGACAGTTGACATATCATCACCCCGATACCACCATATGCTTGTCTTGCAAATGGCAGAACAAAAGCGGCGCCAATCGGCGCCGCTTTTTACAGACTGACTTACTTGCCAAACAGACCGCGCTTTTTCGTACCGCCGTTCTGCGCGTCGGCAATCTTTTTTGCCTCGACGGCCGTATCGTTGGTCGAAATTGCCCACTTTGCAAATTCAATGCGAACACGATCCGCACCGGTTTCAATGACAACGTTGGTGTCATCCAGATGGCAAACTGTGCCGGTCACCCCGCCGATGGTGGTGACGCGATCGCCTGCCTTCATCGAGCTTCTCATCTGTTCGGTTTCTTTCTTCTTCTTGTTCTCCGGACGGATCAGGAAATAATAGAAGATAAAAATCATGACTACGATCATAAGGATCGTTTCGCCCATATTGGTCATTTCAGTCTTCCTTTCAAGTATAATGAGATTATTATATCGGGTAACGAACAGAAAAGCAAGAAATATCAGATGATAGCGTCAAATTTTTCTGGCAAGCTTTTCCGAATATTCCGCACGGAATGCGGCAAATGTGCCCGCGTCCAGCGCATCGCGAATCCGCTGCATTAGTTGGTTGTAAAAATACAGGTTGTGCATCACCGCAAGGCGCATGGCCAGCATTTCCTCCGCCTTAAACAGGTGGTGCAGGTATGCTTTGGAGTAGCGACGGCAGACCGGGCAGTCACACTGCGCATCAATAGGCGATGGATCGCGCGCATACTTGGCGTTTTTCAGATTGACCGCACCCTCCCAGGTGAAAAGGCGCGCATGTCTGGCATTGCGCGCGGGCATGACGCAGTCAAAAAAGTCCACGCCGCGCGCGACCGCTTCAATGATATTGGTGGGCGTTCCCACGCCCATCAGATAGCGCGGCTTGTCGGTGGGCATATGCGGCTGCACCGCCTCGATTATATCGTACATCACCTGTGTTTCCTCGCCGACGGCAAGCCCACCGATGGCATAGCCCGGCAAATCAAGCGCCGCAATCGCTTTCATGTGCTCGATGCGCAGATTTTCAAAAGTGCCGCCCTGATTGATGCCAAACAGCATTTGCCGGGGATTGACCGTTTCCGATTGGGCATTGAGCCGGTTCAGTTCTGTCTTACAGCGTTCCAGCCACCGCAGCGTGCGGGCACAGGACTGCTTCACATAGTCATAGGGCGACGGATTCTCCACGCACTCATCAAACGCCATGGCGATGTCGGAGCCAAGGTGCGACTGAATCTGCATGCTCTCCTCCGGCCCCATAAAGACGCGATGGCCATCAATATGGGAGGCAAAGGTGACGCCCTGCTCGGTGATTTTCCGCAGGCCGGACAGGGAAAATACCTGAAATCCGCCGCTGTCCGTGAGAATTGGCCCGTCCCACGTCATAAATTTGTGCAGGCCACCCATATCGCGCACCACATCGTCGCCTGGACGCAGGTGCAGATGATAGGTATTGGAAAGCGCAATCTGGCAACCGATGTTTTTCAAATCCGCAGCGCTCAGTGCGCCCTTGATAGCGCCCTGCGTTGCAACATTCATGAAAACCGGCGTCTGCACCGTACCGTGCGCCGTGGTGAACGTGCCGCGGCGCGCCGTTCCTTCCGTTTTTATCAGTTCAAACATAACTTCCTTTCCGGGCATTGCTGCCATTGGGTCGAAGGACAGTCGACCCTCTGAATTTCACTCAATCGTGAAGAAACATGGCGTCTCCAAAGGAGAAAAAGCGGTATTTCTCTTCCACCGCCTGCCGATATGCTTCCAGCACGTGTTCTTTTCCGGCCAATGCGGAAACGAGCATAATGAGCGTGCTCTCCGGCAGATGGAAATTGGTGATCAGGCAATCAAGCACCTTGAAACGGTAGCCGGGATAGATGAAAATTTTCGTCCAGCCCGCACATTCCTGCATGGTGCCGTCATCTGCCGCCCAGGATTCGATGGTGCGGCAAGAGGTTGTACCGACGCAGATGACGCGGCCGCCTGCGCGCTTGGTTTCGTTGATGATGTCCGCCGTTTGCTTGGAAATCATGCAGTATTCCGAGTGCATGTCATGGTGCTCCACATCGTCGGACTTTACCGGGCGGAAGGTGCCAAGGCCAACGTGCAGCGTGACATAGGCAAGGCGGACGCCCATGGCTTCAATCTCGCGCAGCAGTTCCGGTGTAAAATGAAGCCCGGCCGTTGGCGCGGCGGCAGATCCGGAAACCTTGGAATAGACCGTCTGATAACGTTCCTGATCTTGCAGTTCTTCTTTAATATAGGGCGGCAGCGGCATTTTGCCAAGCCGTTCCAGCGTTTCCAAAAAAATGCCCTCATAGTTGAAACGAATCAGGCGATTGCCGCCTGCCACTTCCTCCAGTACTTCGGCGGTCAGCTGATGTTCCCCCTCGCCAAAAAACAGCTTTGTGCCGGGATGGCACTTTTTTCCGGGTCGTACCAGGCATTCCCATACCTTTTCGCCGCGGTCGATCAGCAGCAGCACCTCCACCGCGCCGCCGGACTCTCGGTGGCCGATCAGACGCGCCGGAAGCACGCGGGAATCGTTCAGCACCAGGCAGTCACCCGGGCGAAGAAACTGCGGCAGCTCATAAAAATGGCGATGCTCCACCGCGCCTGTTGTTTTGTTTAACAGCATCAGCCGGGAGTGGTCGCGGGCCGCCAGCGGCGTCTGCGCAATCAGCTCCTGCGGCAAATCATAATAAAAATCACTAGTTTTCAAAATTGCACCTGCTTTATTCGATTGTGACATTGGTATAGTAGAACTTAAGAATTTCGCGATATGTATAGCCCTGCGAACCCATCGCATAGGCGCCATATTGGCTCATGCCAATATTATGGCCGTAACCGGAGCCGACAAACAGCCAGCTGTCACTGTCGTTTACCGCAGCGCCGGGTGATGTGACGGTATCCGTGCCATCCACCACGCCGGAATCCGTGATAAAGGACGACCCGCCGCTCACCTCCACCGTGCCGGATGCGGTGATGGCGTAAACCGTGCTCATTTTTGTAGTATTGGCGCCGTCATAGACATAGTAGCCGTCGGTTGAAACAGAGGAGCTGCTCTCGCCGGAGCTGGCTGCGCCGCCTGGCGGCACGATGGAAAAGCGGCGGCTAAAAAAGCGCACGTCGGAAATGCTCTGGAAAATACGGACGTTATCCCGTGTGAAATTATAGGTTTCCCCTGCTGCGTCCGTCAGCACCACCTTGTTGACGTTGCCGGTCGGCGTCATTTCCGCAACCTTCGCGCCAACGATGGCAGCACAATCATAGCCGAGCTTTTGCACCATTGCGGTGAGCTGCGCGCTGGTTACCGCATAACTCCAGCCGGACG
>JAQUZL010000020.1 GCA_028691385.1 Oscillospiraceae bacterium | reverse complement strand
TTCATAGCATATCACTTTGAGGTAGCAGAAGTAAATTTTAAGTCTACGGATATATCGAAAAGCCTTATTAGCGATTTTGGATATAGCTATCCCTTGGCGGAATGGCTCACATCTCGGCACAAAGGCGCTACAATCGTTTTTTGTGTTACGATCCTCGGCGTCACACAAATCGGTAACAACGGGGCAAACAATACTTATATAGGTATTATAACAGGGGTAGCTGATAATGCGATTCTTTTGAAAACCAAAACGCCACGGATGTTGTGAACCTCGACTTTGTTTTGAGAGTAAGTGAACATCAAAAGCGCAAAAAATGATCATAGTGATATATCGCAAAATGAGCATACCTCCTAAACGGATTGAAATTGTTCAGCAGAGAAAATCTCACTCATTATGAATGAAATTGGCACTACACCTTTATAGATGTAGTGCCTTTGCTTGTTATAATCCAATGATCGTCCAAAGTGTCCTTACATAAGGGCGGTTAATACTCCCGTTTGGGGTAAACATAAATGTTATGTTATAATCAGTGTGTAACCTTTTCTGTTTTTTTCCCTCTATATAGGTGAAGGAGGTGTTGTTATGGATGATATAGAAATTATCAAACTGTTTCAAAATAGAGATGAAACAGCGATTGAAACGACTGCCAATATTTACGGCTTCCGATTACTCCGGTTATCTTTTGGCATTCTTAAAAACAAAGAGGACTCCGAGGAGTGCGTCAATGATACATATTTGAAAACTTGGAAATCCATTCCACCCAATATTCCACGGCTTTTTTACCCCTATATTGCGAAAATTTGCAGACATCTTTGCTTTGGTGTTTTGGACTACAAGGGTGCTCAAAAAAGGAATGTGGAAATCGTAGAGCTGTCAGAGGAGCTGATGTGTTGTATTCCCGATAAACTCACAAATGTGGAGTATTCCGAAAATGAGATTGGCAGTCTGCTCAGTGTTTTTTTAAAAACCTTATCAGTAGAACATCAAAGAATATTTCTTCTGCGATATTTTGATTGCAAGTCCATTGCCGAGGTCGCAAGCTACTGTGGCAGCTCGGAGAGCAATGTAAAAACAACACTCTATCGCACAAGAAGCAAACTAAAAGAGCATTTGAATTCGGAGGGTATTATTGTATGAATGGAAAAGATTTACTAATTGGGGCTTCCTATGTTGAGGAGGAACTGCTGGTCAATTTAGACGGGATAAAACACAAGAAATCAAGAAAGCCGCTGTTCTCTATGATAGCAGCGGTCGCAGCTGTATTTGCTGTTGTCGTCACGCTTCCTCATTTTACAGGCAGTCCTCCTGTTGCACCGATTACCATGGTGAATCCAGTAGCAGATGCACCGATGGGTATGCGAAAAATTATGAACTATAATGGCTTTCGCTATGCCTTCTTGGAAAATGGTTCTACCTACAAAGTTGACGCAGAGAATATTGGCGCAGAGCTGGGCGTTTTGGAGCATAGCATCGCAGCCAATCCCGAGGCGAATGGTAAAAAGGATTTTTTCGCAAGCTTTGCTATTGGTGGCACTGTTTTGGAGTTGAAGTCCTACGACAAGAGCTTTCGAGTAGCGGTTGCGTTTGAAGGCAATACTTATCTTGCCCAGCGCGTGGACAGCGTAAATAATGAGGATATTTTGCTTTCTGAGTATTTTGAGACTGCTGATTTTGGAAACACAGTAGAGAGCATTTCTGTGTACAGTCACTTTGGAGATAGCGTTTTGGATGAGCTAACCAAGAAAAAAGATATTAAAACTATGATTGAACTTTTAGCTGACAGTGTGCCTGCCAAACTGTCCCATGAACAGTTTGAGGAAATCGGAAAGGCTCAATCCAGTGGAAAGTCCTTTATGCTTTCTTTCAACCTAAACGATTCAACAGAGTTTCAGTTTTATTTAATTCCCTCTCTCAATCTTGTTATGGTAGGAGATAATAGATACGCATTATGTGATAATTGGCAGACAGAATATTCCGACTTTTTTGCGAGCTTAGAAGTTCCCCAAGCAATTCCACAGCAGTGATGCATTTCGGCACCAATGGTTTATCCATTGGTGCCGTTTTTTTCTAAATTACAAGTATCGTCCATAGTATCCTTGCAAAAGGACGGTATTACTCTTTTTCGCATTTTATCATAATTTCCGTTACATACTCGCTCATCTCGTTAATTGCCATTTCATTTAAGCCTTGTTCGTAGGAATAACCCGAAAGCTTCAAACCGTTATTTTTTGCAAATTCTAATATTCTCTCATAGGTTTGAGGCAGCTTATTCCATTCTCCCACACAGTAGGCTCTAAGATACTGCCCACTCTCTTTTTTAAATAACCTATTCTTCATTTTAGAGGTTTGTATCTTTATAAAATAATGGCTGTAATCTTCAAATAGACCTTGATTTAAGGAAGCAACAGGTATCATTGAGCCGTAACTTGCATTGAAAATGCGATGAATCCCTCCATTTTTACCAAGGCTCATCACTTCTTCTAAAGCCTGCTCGTCAACTTCTTTCTCATTATTAATTGGAGTTAAAAATAAATATTCGGTCTTACAAGAAACTACCTCTATTGTATTGAAGTCTATTGACTTGATGAGATTAAGATTTGATTTTTTGCTTTCCAAAACATTTTTTATTTGCTTTAGCTGTTTGATTTTTTCGTCAATTTCGAAAGACTTATTAGAAAGCATTGTTTCTAAATGTTCTGCACTTCGTCTTTCCGTATAGGTTTTAATTTCTTCTACACTCATTGAAAGTTCTCGAAGCGCTAAAATCATTTCAAATTCCGAGCCTTGCATATAGCTATAATACCGATAGCCATTCTCCCCCTTATGCTTTGGTGAGAAAAGTCCTACATCATCATAATAGTGTAGGGTTCTTGTGTTCACATTATGAATTTTAGCAAATTCTTTTATGGTTAAATATTTCATATTTTTTTAACATTCCTTTCTATTGACTTTACACCCACTGTAAAGTGTATCGTATATTTACAGGATAATCAAGAAAGGAACTGTAAACTATGGATCACACGATTGTTTTTAGAAATATTGAAAAAACAGACTACAATGAAATTGCTGATATAATCAGCGACACTTGGAATTACAATGATTTTTGCACTGAGAAAACAGCACACAAAATGGGACTGCTCTATTTAGCAAGTTGTCTTTGCGAGCAAACCTTTAACAGGGTGGCACTGAAAGATAATGAGGTTGTGGGTGTCATTATGGGAAATGATATTAAAAATTCCCACGTTACCTTTAAAAATCAAATCTTTCTTATAAAAAGCAGCATACAAATGCTTTTATCAAGGGAGGGCAGAAAAATTATTAAGATGTTTAAGGGTTTTGACAGCATTGACCAGAGCTTACTCAAAGAAACCCAAAGAGCCTTCGATGGTGAACTTTCTTTCTTCGCAGTAAAAGAAAAAACAAGAGGAACCGGCGTTGGCAATCATCTATATGATAGCCTTATGGAATATTTCAAAGAGAGAGGCATAGAAAATTTCTATCTTTTCACTGATACTTCCTGTAATTTTGGTTTCTATGAACACAAAGGAGTTTGCCGTATTGGCGAGAAAACGATTGATTTTAAGCCCTGTGATGATAGATCAATGACATTCTACCTATACGCCAAGGATATAGAGGTGGAATGTGTTGAAAAATAGTATTTATCAAAAACAAATCAATTTTAAAAACATTATCATCTTCACGATACCTACGATTTTTATGATTGTGATACAACAGATGTTTTCTATGGTAGACGGAGTTTTTGTATCCAATCTGATTGGTACAGATGCGCTCACTGCACTGAACTTAATTTCGCCTTATTTCAGTGTAGTTTACGCAATATCAGCACTTTTTTCCAGTGGTGGCAGTGCTGTGGTTATGAAAAAAATGGGCGAGGGTAACGAAAAAGAAGCGAAAGAAGATTTCACAGTATTAGTGCTACTCAATATTTTGGTAGGAGCATTGCTTACAATAGGTGGAGTTCTGTTCTTGGAAAATCTAACAGATGCTTTTGGTGCCTCTGCTCTTGTAGAAACCTACTGCAAAAACTATCTTTCTACCTATATCATTTTTATTATTCCGGCACTTCTGTTTTCTAACCTACTCATGTACGTAATTGCAACAGGTGGCTCCAAAATGGCAATGTTTGCCTCACTGTTTGGTGGGATTTTCAACATTATATTTGACTATGTTTTTATTGAAATTTGTCATTTTGGAATGATGGGAGCTGCGCTTGCCAGTGGATTGGGACTTTTCATACCTTGTATCATTCTTGCTGCATATTTCATGCAAGGGAAAAGAATGTTGCATTTTGTAAAACCTAAAATAAGATTTGATATCATAGGAAAAACCATAACAAACGGCGTTTCTGAGTTTGCAACAAGTTTAATTAGTGGTATTGTAATGTTTCTTTTTAACTTTCAAATGCTCAAATATGCGGGGGAGGAAGGCGTTGCAGCAAGTACCGTTATATTTTACATTTTTGGATTAATGAGTGCTGTTTATATGGGCTATATGATGGGAACAAGTCCACTATTCAGCTTTTTCTTCGGAGAACAAAACAGAGAAAAGCTTAAAAAACTTAAAAAAATCAGCCTTGTTTTAATTTCACTGATAGGGTTATTCGCAACTTGTTTTTCTGTTTTAGGGTCTAACTTGCTTGTTAGAATTTTTATAGAACCCAATGACATAGCTTATACAATCGCTGTTAGCGGCAATAAACTTTTCTCCTTTGCGCTGCTTATTACGGGGTTCAACACCTTTGCGAGTGCTTTGTTTACAGCACTTGGGAATGGTCTAATTTCAGCAGTTTTAGCAATTAGCCGAACCTTTTTATTTTTTGCAGGCTCGATTTTACTCTTGCCGATCTTTTTTGGGTTAAACGGTTTATGGCTTTCTGTTCCTGTTGCCGAAGGGTTGGCTCTTGCCCTTTCTGTAATATTCTTAAAGAAATATCAGAGTAAATATGGGTATTAAAGCGATGGCACTGTACTATTTTGATTTAGTACAGTGCCTTTACTTGTTATAGACCCAAAATCGTCCAAATATACAATGGAGCAGTCAGCGTAAAGACCAAGCAGGAAAATACAATTGCCGGAGCTGCCCACTCAAACTGACCCGATTTTGCGGTAATATCAGTAACTTAATCCCAACTTAGCAAAGAAAAACACTGGAAAAATAAGGTCAATTGCAGGGAACACTACCTTGTTAAAAAAGGGCACAGCATTTGTTTGGTGCTAAAATGGTTGCGTTTAATGGTGTGTTCATCTGATTTTCCGTCCTTTCTCCCAAAACGCAAAAAGGCTCGGATTTCTTGTTGTTGAAATCAGAGCCTTACTTATTGTTTACTTTATTTTTCGAGTGGCGCCCTTTATTACCAAGCTGCTCAAAGCGGCTTAAACACTGGGTTTGTAGCACAAATTAAAATGGACGCTACTTTTTTGCCTTTCCACTATGGATCTTCTTTTGGCGGCTTGCTCTATGTGAAACCATGATAGTTCAAATACACGGACAGCCGAAAATCAAGGCTTTCACATCCAAGAAAAAGACTTGTAAAAAACGCTTATTTTTTGAGAAAAGGCTAATAAATGAAGATGTCATCGGCATTTCTGCCGATGACATCTTCTGCTACCATTTCTTTTGGTGGAAGCGGCCGGGCTCGAACCGACGACCCCTTGCGTGTGAAGCAAGTGCTCTCCCAGCTGAGCTACGTTTCCATGCCTAGATATTCTATCATAAATTTGATAAAATGCAAGCATAAATTTTTATCATATCCAAGATAAAATGCTCTTGTAATATTGTGTCGAAATCGGTAGAATACAAGTATCCGTTTCTTTTCAATATAATTTGGGTGATTGGATCCGAAGTTTCTACCAGCAGCCGTAACTGTTGACTATTGAAAGTGTATGATGCGATGCAGCTTTGGCTCTGTGCGATCTGCGCTTACTCTTACCCGATTGAAAAAGAAATATGATGAAGAAGAGAGTTTGAGGAGGATCACTTGTATGGAGAAACACTTTAAGGTGCTGGAGCGCGGCTCCACCGTCAAAACGGAAGTAATGGCCGGTTTGACGACATTCATGGCGATGGCCTACATTCTGATGGTCAACGCAGGCATGTTTTCAGAACTGGGAACGGTTTCCTATGGCGCAATTTACATTGCAACGGCAATTTCCGCCGTCATCGGCACGGTTGTTATTGGCCTGCTGGCAAACCTGCCGCTGGCACAGGCATCCGGCATGGGTCTGAACGCATTTTTTGTTTACACAGTCTGTTTTGGGTTTGGCCTGTCCTATGCAAACGCGCTGGTGTTGGTGCTGCTGGACGGTCTTGTCTTTATTGTGCTGACACTGACCGGTTTGCGCAAGAAGATTTTTGAGTCCATTCCGGATGCGGTCCGCATTGCGATTCCCGCCGGTATCGGCCTGTTTATCGCATTTATCGGCCTGCAGAACGCGGGGCTGGTTGTTGCAAACTCTGCAACCTGCGTGAGTCTTGCGTCGTTTAACATCTTTACCGGCAGCGCAACCTGGGCGACCATCATGCCGATGCTGGTGACGCTTCTGGTCGGCATTGCCATTGCGGTTATGGCGCACAAGAAAATTTCCGGCGCAATCATCTGGGGTATCTTGGGCGGCGGCGTCCTGTACTACATTTTTGGCTTTACGATTCCGGGCTTTTATGATGGATTTGCCGGTTCTATGAGCTTTAATCCGCTGGCTGCATTCCACGATTTTGGCACAGAGGCACTGTTCAAGGTCTTTACGGAGGGCTTTAATTTCTCTGCATACCTTGAGGCGCACTCTGTCGGCGCGCTGGTCATTTTGATCGTTACCTCCGCGCTTGCATTCTGCCTGGTGGATATGTTTGATACGCTGGGCACCCTGTATGGCGCCTGCGCGCGCGGCGACCTGCTCACCGAGAAGGGCGAAGTCCCCAACATGGAAAAGGCAATGCTCGCTGACGCAATTGCCACCACCTGCGGCGCGGTTTGCGGCACGTCCACCGTTACCACCTTCGTGGAGTCTTCCGCCGGCATCGCAGAGGGCGGCCGCACCGGCTTGACGTCCATGGTCACTGCGGGCATGTTCTTCATTGCCATGTTCCTTAGCCCGATTGCCATGTTGATTCCGAGCTGCGCAACGGCGGCGGCACTGGTTTATGTTGGCGTTCTGATGATGAACTGCGTGCGCCAGATTGAATGGACGGAAGCGTCTGTGTCGGTTCCTGCGTTTTTGACGGTTGCAATCATGGCCTTTACCTACAATATTTCCTACGGCATTGCCTTTGGCGTCATCTCTTCGCTGCTCATCAGCCTGTTTTCCGGCAAGGCCAAGCAGATCAAGGGCGGCACTTGGGTTGTTGCGATTCTCTTTATCGCAATGTTCCTGCTGACGCACTAAGCGCGGCCTGTAAAATCACATAGAAAAGCGCGAGAATCCGGATTTAACATGGATTCTCGCGCTTTTTCTGTTTACCGTATCAAAAAGAAAAGCCTTGAAACCAATTGGTTTCAAGGCTTTTTCGCGGTGGTGCGCCAGAAGGGACTCGAACCCCCGACCTACTGATTCGTAGTCAGTCACTCTATCCAGCTGAGCTACTAGCGCAGATGCTCTCACAAGCACTTTGGTATAATAGCACATCAGATTTCAAAATGCAAGGATTTTTTTGCTAATACTTTTCAGAAATTCGTTTTTGTGATAAACTGTGATATAAGTAGTGCCGGGATAAATCCCGGCGGGAAGGGCTTAGTGCGAGCAGCGATCGCAGGTGCGATCGACAACGTCTTCCATGACGTCAGCGGCACGTCCGGCCATCTGTCGGAGTTGATGCTGGGACTGACGCGGCAGCATCATCGATACAGCGGCGCCTGCCGCCATGCCAAGGCTCATAGTTGTGATAAAAGATGCAATTTTCATTGAATCTCACGCTCCCTTCGATTGTAGTATTGCCCGTGGCACTTCAAAAAAGCCGCAGAAAATGGAGGAAATTATGGGAATTTTATTTCAAAATGGCGTTCTGGTCAATCCTGACGGACTGTCCGGCAAAATGGACGTGCTCTGTGAGGATGGTATGATTGCGGCCATTGCGCCGCAGCTTCCTGCAAAAGACCATAGGGTGATTGACGCGGCAGGAAAAACAATTTTGCCGGGACTTGTGGATGTGCATGTCCATCTGCGCGATCCGGGACTGACGGAAAAAGAGGACATTGCCACCGGGACGTCCGCCGCCGCCGCTGGCGGCGTGACGACGCTTCTCTGCATGCCAAACACGCGGCCGGTTTGCGACAGCGTGGAAACCGTTTCCTATATTATGGACAAGGCTGCAAGCGTGGGCAGCGCACGGGTTTTGCCCATTGCAGCGGTGACGGTCGGGCAGCACGGCCAGGCGCTGACGGATTTTTCCGCCCTGCGGCGCGCCGGCGCGGCCGCATTTTCCGATGACGGCGTGCCGGTGATGAACGCGGCTGTTATGCGCGCGGCGCTGCTGGCGGCAAAAGCAATGGATGCGGTGGTGATTGCCCATGAGGAGGACGGCTTCATGGTGGGGAATCGCGCCTGCAATGAGGGGAAAATATCTGAAAAGCTGGGCATTCCGGGGCGACCTTCTATCGCGGAGGACATTATGGTGATGCGGGACGTGATGCTGGCGGAAGAAACCGGTGCGCGCGTGCATATTGCACACGTATCGACCAAGGGCGCGGCTGAAATAATCCGGAAAGCGAAAGCACGGGGCATCGCGGTCACGGCGGAAACCTGCCCCCAATATTTCATGATGACGGAGAATTTGCTGCTGGAAAAGGGAACCATGGCGCGGGTCAAT
This sequence comes from Oscillospiraceae bacterium, assembly GCA_028691385.1. Classification (GTDB taxonomy): domain Bacteria; phylum Bacillota; class Clostridia; order Oscillospirales; family Oscillospiraceae; genus JAQUZL01. Next base: position 12,309 of record JAQUZL010000020.1, on the reverse strand, counting down.
CCGCCGCTTCGCACCGAAACGGATCGCAGAGCGATTCTGGAGGCAGTCTGCGACGGCACGATTGACTGCATTGTTACCGATCATGCGCCCCATTGCGCGGCGGAAAAGGCAAGACCGCTGACGCAGGCGCCCAGCGGTATGGTGGGACTGGAAACCAGCTTTGCCGCGTGCGTGAGCGCGCTGGTGCAGCCGGGACTGATGACGCTCGAAGCGCTGGCCGCGAAAATGAGTACGATTCCGGCGGCGCTGTTTGGCCTGGACGCCGGCACGCTGCGCGTGGGCGGACGCGCGGATTTGGTGCTGGTCGACCCGCAGGAGCAATGGGTGGTCGACCCGGCAGCGTTCCGCTCGAAAGCGCGCAACACGCCGTTTGGCGGCATGCGGCTCACCGGCCGCGTAAAGATGACCCTGTGCGGCGGGAAAATCACTTTTCAAGACCTGTAAAGTATGGTATAATCATAAAAAGTCTTTCTATTATGCGAAATCGAACACAGAAAAATAAAGGGGCGAATAATATGTCAATTGATGTCCTGCAGGAAAAAATCTGCAAACGCAAGAATCCGACGGTCGCGGGGCTGGATCCCAAGCCGGAATATATTCCACCGCACATCCTCGCGCGCTGCTATGCGCAATATGGTAAGACGCCAAAGGCCATGGCCGCCGCTTATGAGGAATTTTGCAAGGGGTTAATTGACGCGCTTGCGCCCATCGTTCCGGCGGTCAAGCCGCAGGCGGCTTATTTTGAGGTGCTGGGGCATGATGGCATGGCGGCGTTGGAAAACATTGTGGCATATGCCAAGCAAAAGAATCTTTATGTCATCATGGACTGCAAGCGCGGCGACATTGGCACCACGGCGGAGGCCTATGCTGCGGCGTACCTCGGCAGCGTAGACATTGACGGCACGTCTTATGCGCCCTATGACGCGGATTCCGTGACGGTCAACGGCTATCTGGGCACCGATGGCATCAAGCCCTTTACCCAGCTGTGCAAGCAGCGGGACAAATCCATCTTCCTTCTGGTTAAAACCTCCAACAAATCCTCCATGGAGGTGCAGGATCTGGTGGCGGGCGACCGGCTGATGTATCGGGTGCTGGCAGATCTCGCCGTTCGGCTCAGCACGGATTTGATCGGCCAAAACGGCTATTCCAACGTGGCGGCTGTCATTGGCGCGACGCATCCGCAGGTGCTCGAAACGATGCGCGCGAAATATCCGCAGATGTTCTTTCTGGTGCCGGGCTACGGCGCGCAGGGCGGCACGGCCAAGGACGTGCAGTATGCGTTTGACCGGCTCGGCCGCGGCGCGATTGTCAACGCGTCGCGCAGCATTATGTGCGCCTGGCAGAAAGCCGGCACGGACGGCACGGATTATGGCGCGCGCGCAGCCGAAGCGGCAGTGAAGATGAAAAACGACATTGGACTTTATGTCCGCATCCTGTGAGGGCATATGGCAGATTTATTTGATTGCATCATTTCCACCAAACAGACCTTTGGCGGCTGTACGGAGCTGGTGCTCCAAAACGGGGCGCTTGCAGCGTGCGCGGCGCAGGGGCAGTTTTTGCATATTCAGTGCGGCGATCAAACGCTGCGCAGACCGATCAGCATCTGCGATGTGGCAGGGGACAGCCTGACGGTTGTTTTTGAGGTCAAGGGCGCGGGCACCGAATGGCTTGCCGCGCAGCAGGTCGGTGCAGTGGTGAACGTGCTCGGCCCGCTGGGTCACGGCTTTCCACTGGTCTGCGGCCGCATTCTGGTTTGCGGCGGCGGCATCGGCGTGCCGCCCATGCTGCTCACGGCCAAGGGCGCGGAGGCGGCTGATGCGGTGCTGGGTTTCCGCACGGCGTCGCGCGAAATGCTGACCGATCGCTTCCGGGCGGTCTGCACGGACGTGGTTGTGATGAGCGATGACGGCACCTGCGGCAAGCAGGGCTTTGTGGCCGACGGCGCGGCGGAACTGCTGAAAAAGCACACCTATGCGGCGGTTATGGCCTGCGGCCCTAAAATTATGCTGAAAACGGTCGCCCAGGCGGCAAAAAAAGCCGGCGTACCGTGCTATGTTTCCATGGAGGAGCGGATGGGCTGCGGCATTGGCGCGTGTCTGGTCTGCGCATGCAAGACAACGAAAAACGGCGAGGAAGGGTACCGCCATGTCTGCAAGGACGGCCCTGTGTTTGCCGCGGAGGAGGTTTGCTGGGATGACTGATCTGCGCGTCAATCTGGCAGGGGTGATGCTGAAAAACCCCATTGTGGTTGCGTCCGGAACGTTCGGCTTTGGCCACGAATTTGCCGACTACTATGATTTATCCGAGCTTGGCGCGATCTGCGCCAAGGGACTCACCGTTGCAAAAAAGGACGGCAATCCGCCGCCGCGCATCGCCGAAACGCCGTCGGGGATTCTGAACAGCGTTGGCCTGCAAAACCCGGGCGTGGACTATTTTTGCGCCCACGAAATGCCGTATCTCAAGCAGAGCGGCACAAAAATCATTGCCAACATTTCCGGCAATACGCTTGATGAATTCACCGAACTGGCGGAAAAGGTATCGGCGGCGGGGGTCGACCTCATTGAGGTCAATATTTCCTGCCCCAATGTCAAATGCGGCGGACTTGCCTGGGGCACGCAGCCGGAGTCTGCGGCGGCTGCAACCGCAGCGGTCAAAAAAGCGGCGACGGTTCCTGTCATTGTGAAGCTGTCGCCCAACGTGACGGACATTACTGCCATTGCCCGCGCGGTGGAAGCGGCGGGCGCGGATGCGGTGAGCCTGATTAACACGATTCTGGGCATGCGGATTGATGTGAACACCCGCCGCCCGGTGCTGCGCAACAATATGGGTGGGCTTTCAGGCCCTGCGGTGCTGCCGGTGGCGGTACGGATGATCTATCAGGTGGCATGCGCGGTCAAAATTCCAATTTTGGGCATGGGCGGCGTGGCCTCCGGCGCGGATGCGGCGGAGCTGATGCTGGCCGGGGCGACGGCGGTGGCCGTGGGTACGGCGCTGTTCCAGAATCCCTACGCGCCGATTCATGTGCGCGACGAGCTGCAGGCCTATCTTGAGCAGCACAATATTCCGGCGGCAAGCGCGCTGACCGGCGCGGTTATGCCCTATTGAGAAGAGGAAGCCATGACAAGAATCTATATTATTCGCCATGCCGAAGCGGAGGGGAATCTCTACCGCAGACTGCACGGCCAATACAACTCCCTGGTGACGGAGAACGGCTGGCGGCAGATTGCTGCACTGGAAAAACGGTTTTCGCAGGAACGAATTGACGCCTGCTACGCCAGCGACCTGATTCGCACCAGAATCACAGCGGGCGCAATTACGCGTCCGAAAAATCTCCCGCTGCATCAGGATTCGCGTTTTCGCGAGGTCAAAATGGGCGTGTGGGAGGATGTGCCGTTTGGCGAGGTTGGCGAAAAATGGCCGGAACAGCTGAACCAGTTTGACACCGCGCCCACTGCGTGGTCGGTCGAGGGAGCGGAGCGCTATCCGGACTATGCCGACCGATTTATTGCCGCAATGACGGAATCCGCCGAGGCAAATCCCGGAAAAACCATTGCCATTGTGTCCCACGGCTCGGTGATTCGGGGCATGCAGATGCGCCTGTTCATCGGCACGGAGCACCCGGAGCTGACCGGTCACTGCGATAATACCGGCGTCACACTGCTCGAATATGACAACGGCGTATATCGGATGATTTACAAAAATGACAATTCCCATTTGGAGGAATCCATTTCCACGTTGGCACAGCAAAACTGGTGGAAGCAGGACGGCAAGAAGCGCGACCACAACTTGTGGTATCAGCCGGTGGGCGACGACTGGCGGCGGTACATTGCATTCCGGCAGGAGGCGTGGGAGCTGATTTATGGAAATCTGGACGGATTTTCGGGCGAAGCGTTCTGGCATGACGCCAGCAGGTGCGCGGAAAACCGACCGGAGTGCCTGGTGTTTGCCATGCTGGGCAATCAGATTGCCGGGCTGCTGCAGCTGGATTTGCAGCGCAAGGCAGACCGCAACGCGGGCTATATTCCGTTTTTTTATTTATGCCCTGATTTTCGCTGCCGTGGCTTCGGCGTACAGATGGTCGGCCATGCGATCAGCGTTTGCCGCCCCATCGGCAGAAAATCCATCCAGCTGTCGGTGTCGCCCGACAATGACCGCGCGCGCAGGTTTTATGCCCGCTGCGGCTTTCAGGAGATCGGACAGTCGGACGGATTTTGCGAGTCGCTGCTTTTACTGGAAAAGCAGATTGCCATTGAACCGTATTTATGACAGCGATGTAAAAGTGCCGCAGGGAGACACCCTGCGGCACTTTTAGCGCATTTAGCGGGAGGTTGTGCCGGTAACCGGGCCGGTAGCGCCATAGCCGAAGCCGTAGCTGCCAATGGAGGCGGCGCCGGACTGCGACTGATTGGCTGCGGTGCCGGTGGTGCTGCGGGTACCGGGAGTGGTTGTGGCGGTACCGGCAGTGTTGCGGTTGGCCGTGCCGGCAGTGCTCCGATTTGTCGTTGCGGGCAGCGTGCCGGTTGCGCCGCCGTCATAGGCAGTGCCGTCATAGGTGCGTCCATAGGCAGTGCCGTCATAGGTGCTGCCCATCACGCCATTGTCTGTAGTGGATACATAGCCGGTGCCGCTGGCGCAGCCAGTCACAAAAAGAGCCAAAGCTGCGGCGGCCAGAATTGTGGTGAAATACTTCATGAAGAATCCTCCTGTCATTTAATGTGGCTTGCTGCGTTTAGTATGACCACGGTCAAAAAGCTTACTAAGCCAATTTTTTCAAACCGAAGTAATCTGTGCGGGCGCTCCACTTGTGAAAATCCCGGTGCTGTGGTATGATATTAAAAAATGGACACCATATCAGCACGTCTTGCATCTTGCGGCGCTGCGGAAACAATTGGAAAAATGATTTTGGAAGGACGCATGAAAAAATGGCAATGAACCGAATTCCGGAGCGCAATGCGCTTCAGGCGGAAGATCAGTGGAATCTGGCCGATCTGTACCCGACCGACGCGGCTTGGCAGCAGGATTTTGACGCGCTCAAGGCGCTCGTCGCGCAGATTCCGACCTATCGCGGCCGATTGGCGCAATCCGCGCAAACGCTGATGGAGTATGTGACGCTGGATACCCGCGTGGGCGAGCTGTTAGACAAGCTGATGAACTATGCCCAGCGGAAAAGCGATGAGGACACGCGCGTTTCGGCCTATCAGGCCATGGTGGCCAAGCTGACTGCGGTATGGGTGGAAGCGGCGTCGGCCGGCGCGTTTGAAACGCCGGAAATCATGGCGATTCCCGATGAAACGCTGGAAGCGTTTTTCCGCGCGCAGCCGGCGTTGGAGCTGTATCGCCGCGCGTTTTTTAACATTCGCCGCAAGCGGGCGCATGTCCTTTCCGACACGGAGGAAAAGCTGTTGGCGCAGGCGGGCGAGATGGCGGCGCAGCCGGACAATATTTTCTCCATGTTCAATGACGCGGATTTGCAATTCCCGGACGCAATCGACGCCGCGGGCAACGCACATCCGCTCTCGCAGGGCGCGTTTGGACGCATCATGGAGAGCGGCGACCGCGTACTGCGCAAATCCGCATTTGAAAACTTTTACCGGATGTACGGCGCTTACCGCAACACGCTCGCCGCAGTGCTGGCCTCGCAGGTCAAGCAGCTGCAATTTTTCGCCCAGGCACGGCACTATCCGTCGCCGCTGCACCATGCCCTTGACGGCAACAATGTGCCCGTGGAGGTCTATTATAACCTGATTGAAGCGGTTCATCACAACATGGACAAGATGCACCGCTATGTGCAGCTGCGCAAGAAATTATTGGGCGTGGACGAGCTGCATATGTACGACGTCTATGCGCCGCTGGTGGACGGCGTGGCAAAGCAGATTCCGTTTGACGCGGCAAAAAAGACCGTCTATGACGCGCTGGCGGTGATGGGCGAGCAGTATCGCGCCATTTTGCGGCAGGGCTATGAGAGCCACTGGATCGACGTCTATGAGAATGTGGGAAAACGCTCCGGCGCTTACTCGGCCGGGCCGAAGGTGCATCCTTATGTGCTGCTGAACTACACCGGGACGCTGGACAGCGTGTTCACGCTGGCGCATGAAATGGGACACGCAATCCATTCCTATCTTTCCAACACCACCCAAAGCCCGGTCTATTCCGAGTATGTGATTTTTGTGGCGGAGGTGGCGTCAACCTGCAACGAAACGCTGCTGATGTATGATTTGCTGGAAAAAACCACAGATAAAAAAGAGCGCGCCTATCTCATCAACCACTTTTTGGAGCAGTTTAAGGGGACGCTCTATCGGCAGACCATGTTCGCCGAATTTGAGCTGAAAATCGCCGCGCGCAACCAAGAAGGGGAGAGCTTGACGGCAGAGGATTTGTGCGCGCTGTATCGCGGGCTGAATGAACAATATTTTGGCTCGGAGATGGTGCTTGACCCGCAAATTGATCTGGAATGGTCGCGTATTCCGCATTTTTATTACAATTACTATGTGTTCCAGTATGCAACCGGCTTTTCCGCCGCCATTGCGCTGGCGCGCCGGATTCGCCGCGAGGGGAAACCGGCCGTGGAGGACTATATGGGATTTTTGCGCGGCGGCTGCAGCAAAGACCCCATCGACCTGCTCAAGGGCGCGGGCGTGGATATGACCACCGCGCAGCCCGTGGAGGAGGCGCTGGCGCTGTTTGGAGAGCTGCTGGATGAAATGCAGCAGCTGACGGAGGAAGCATAAGTGGAAGAAATTTTTATTCCGGTGCTGCACAGCTTTGAAAACGGGAATGCGTTTTCCGGCTCGTGCGGGGCGCTGCGATTTTATCTGCGGCCGGAGCAACCGGACGGTGAGGACGCCGCCATCAAGGTGGAAATTTGGCATGGGTCGTTGTGCTATGAAAAAAGTGAAATGGAGGAGGTTCGGCGCTTCCCAATGACGCAGGACGGCATTGCCGAGATCCGGGACTACCTCATGGAGAATCGGAGGAACAACCATGAACAATGAAGTGCGTGACGTGCAGTTTCATACGCTGCTGCAAAAGGGCGATGTGGGCAGATACTGCATTTTGCCGGGCGATCCGGGACGCTGCGAGAAAATCGCGGCCTATTTTGACGCGCCGCGGCTTGTGGCAGTGAACCGGGAGTTTACCACCTATACCGGCACGCTGCTGGGCTGCCCGGTCAGCGTCTGCTCCACCGGCATCGGCGGGCCATCGGCGTCAATTGCCATGGAGGAGCTGGCGGCGGTGGGCGCGGACACCTTTTTGCGCGTGGGTACCTGCGGCGGCATTGCCACCAAGGTACAATCGGACGATGTGGTCATTGCCACCGGCGCGGTGCGCATGGAGGGTACCAGCCGGGAATATGCGCCGATCGAGTATCCGGCCGTGCCGGACTATTCGGTGCTTGCCGCACTGGTGGACAGCGCCAAGCTGGCGGGCAAACCATATCACGCGGGCGTGGTGCAGTGTAAGGATTCGTTTTACGGCCAGCATTCACCCCAGCGCAGCCCGGTTTCCTACGAGCTGCTGCAAAAATGGGAGGCGTGGAAACGCCTTGGCGTGCTGGCAAGCGAAATGGAGTCGGCGGCACTGTTCACGGTGGCGGCGTCGCTGGGCGTGCGCTGCGGCGCTGCGTTTCATGTGATCTGGAACCAGGAGCGGGAAAAGGCCGGTCTGCCGCAGACGGAGAGCCATGATCTGACGGCGGCGCTGGATGTCGCAATCGGCGCGGTGAAACTGATGATCGAGAGGGACAAAACCGCATGATTCAGGATATTGCACCGAAAAAATTGGATAATCACTTTCAATGCCTTGCCCCTGCGGCAAATGACCGCATGATTTCCTTTTGCGATGGGAAGCTGTTTTGCCGTCCCGAGAAGGATACGCTGGCCTTTCCGACGGTGGCCGAGGCGGGCTGCGAAGCGGAAACCTATCTGTTTTCCATTGACGATACGCGCTATTTTTTGGCGCGGCAGGACGCTGCGCCGGCCTGCGAGGGCTTTGCCTATCACGGCCTTGGCGTTTTGCGGCAGGTGGGGGACATGGATCAGCGGCTGGCAGGCGCTACGGCATGGCATCTTGCCGAATGGTACCGCACGCACCGCTACTGCGGCGCATGCGGAGAAAGAACGGCACTCGGCACGGACGAGCGGCGCATTGACTGCCCCAGCTGTGGCGCGCAGTATTATCCGCACATTTCTCCGTGCATCATTGTGGCGGTCAGCGACGGCGATAAGCTGCTGCTGACCCGGTATCGCGGCCGTAGCTATCGGCGCGATGCGCTCATTGCCGGCTTCACGGAGATCGGCGAGTCCAGCGAGCAGACCGTTCACCGCGAGGTGATGGAGGAGGCGGGCATTCGGGTAAAGAATCTGCGTTTCTACAAAAGCCAGCCCTGGGGCTTTTCCGGCAGCTTGCTCATGGGCTATTTTGCCGAGCTTGACGGCGACGGCACCATCACCATGGAGCGCGACGAGCTGGAACAGGCCCAATGGGTGCCGCGCGACGAAATTGTGTTTGAGGACGTGGAGAAAATTTCGCTGACGGCGGAGATGATTCTGCTGTTTAAGAATGGACAAACGCGATGAATGTAACGACAAAAGGGCGATATGCCCTGCGGGTCATGCTGGATCTGGCGCAGCAGCCCATGGACACCATTGTGCCGCTGAGCGAAATTGCGGCGCGCCAGAGTATCTCACCCAAATATCTGGAAATGATTGTGGGGGTGCTCAATAAGGCGAAAATGGTCGCAAGTACCCGCGGAAAAAACGGCGGCTACCGTTTGACCCGCACGCCGGAATCTTATACGGTGCAGGAGATTTTGACCCTGACCGAGGGTAGCCTTGCGCCGGTGAGCTGCGTGGACGACGGCTGCGCCCGCGCGGGAGAGTGCCTTACTTATCCGCTGTGGAAAGAACTGGACGGGGTCATCGAAACCTTTTTGAAAAGTGTGACGCTGGCGGATCTTTTGAAAGAAAAAACGGAAAAGACCCTTGACATTTCAAATCCAACTGCTATAATGTAAATAGTAATTATTATTAATAGGCCTCTTCACAAGAGGTATCTTAGGAGGATTTGTTATGGAACTGAAAGGCTCAAAAACAGAGAAGAATCTGCAGGCTGCGTTTGCCGGAGAATCGCAGGCCAGAAACAAGTACAATTATTTTGCCAGCAAGGCCAGAAAAGACGGCTATGAGCAGATTGCCGAGCTCTTTGAGGAAACGGCTGCCAATGAGAAAGAGCACGCAAAAATTTGGTTTAAGCTGCTTGGCGGCATCAATGATACCATGACGAATCTGAAGGACGCCGCAGCCGGTGAGAACTATGAGTGGACGGATATGTACGCCACCTTTGCCAAAGAGGCAAAGGAAGAGGGCTTCGATCACATCGCCTATCTGTTCGGCTCCGTCGGCGCAATTGAAAAAGAGCACGAGGCACGCTATCTCAAGCTGCTGCAGAACGTGGAAAAGCAGGTCGTTTTCTCCAAAGACGGCGACGTGATCTGGCAGTGCGGCAACTGCGGCCATCTCGTGGTCGGCAAGAAAGCGCCGGAGCTTTGCCCGGTCTGCGAGCATCCGCAGAGCTATTTCCGCGTGAAGGCCGAAAATTATTAATTGTTGCGTGATTGACAAAGCCCGGAAGCGGTTGCTTCCGGGCTTTGCTTCGTTCACAGATTGTTTTTCCCGCATGGATGGACGAAGCGCGGGAAATCATGTATAATGAAAAGAAAAAGAACATGGGGGCACATAGATGGATGAAATGCTGAAAATGGCGGATGCATCGTTTGCGCGCGGCGACCTTGCTGCATGCATTGCGCAGTATGAAGCGGTGGCTGCGCTGCCGCCGAAAGCAGAAGTGCGATTGGTGCTCTCGCAGGCGGCACAGCAATCGCGGGCGCAGTGGCAGGCACGCCTGACGGCGCTGCTGTTGCCGGACGAGCAGTTTTGCGCCGCTGTACTGGGTGACGCGGAGCTGGCCTGCGCTGCGCTGCGCACCGACGCTGCCGCGCGGACGCAGGCCGTGCAGGCGAAGATGGAGGCAGTCAGCGATACGGAGCAGTCCATCAACAACATCATGCGTTCCCAGTATGCCATGATTCGTGAAAACCTGAATGATCGCGAGGTACTGGCGCGCAACGAGCAGCGCGGGCAGAAGATTACCGCCATTGCCGCAGGCGTATCCGCCCGGGAAACCCATCTGCGCGAGATGGTGGCCGCGGCGGTGATGGCGGCGCTGCAGTCCTGCTCGCTGTCCGGGGAGTTCCTATATCGGCTCAAGCACTTTACGCCGGATGGCACCAGCACCGACCTGAGCCAATTTCTTGCGCCGCGTTTTGCGGCGCTGCGTGGGCAGCTGAGCGGCGTTACGCCGATGCAGCATGCGCTGATGATGGGGAAAATCGCCACCGGCGCGTCCCACGCCGTCGGGGTGAGAGCCGATACCACCGTGACAGTGACGGGGGATGGGCTGGATAAAAAAGGGAAAAGCTATGGCAGCACCCGCGTCGGCCTGTGGTGCGGCGTGAGCCAGATTTGTGTCAGTGCGTTTCACACGCTGGCGCTCTGCACCGATGGCACAGTGCTCGCGGCCGGCTACAATGGCAATGGGCAATGCGACGTTGACGCATGGACAGACGGCGCGGCAGTGGCGGTGGGACTTCGCCATTCGGTGCTGCTGAAACAAGATGGCACGGCGCTTGCCTGCGGTTCCAACCGCTCGGGGCAATGCGAGGTGGGAAAATGGCGCGGCCTGACGGCCATTGCCGCGGGCGGCGCGCATACCCTCGGCCTGAAACAGGACGGCACGGTGGTTGCCTGCGGAGAAACAGGACTTGGCCGCTGTGCGGTGGAAAGCTGGCAGAATGTGATTGCAATTTCCGCAGGCGCGGGCGGCGCACACTCGGCCGGTCTGAAACAGGACGGCACGGTGGTTTGCTGCGGGCAGAATAATTTGGGGCAATGCGACACCGAGCTTTGGCACGACATTGTGGCCGTTGCCGCAGGCACGCTGCATACCGTGGGTCTTTGCGCCGACGGCACAGTGAAGGTGGCGGGCGACCATGGCCGCGGACAGGGAAAGGTCCTGCAGTGGCGCAATGTGGTGGCGATTGCCGCAGGCCGTTCCACCATGGCGCTTTGCGCCGACGGCAGCGTCTTAACGGCCGGCGGCAATGAGCATGGGCAGGACGATACGGCAAGCTGGAATTTGCTGCTGCCGGCGGACGCAGCGCGGCGGGAGGCAGTGCTGCACTTTGCGGTGCTGAAAAAAGCGGAGGATGCCAAAATTGCGGCGCTTCGGCAGGAAAAGGAAGCGGTCGGTACCTTTGCCGTTGCAAAGCGAAAAGCGATCGACGAGAAGATTAAGGTGATTCACAAGCAGATTTTGGTGCTTCGGAGCGAAGCGGGTCTGAAGTAAAACATCCCCGGCATCCCATGGACAGGCTGATTCCTGTCTGCGGATGCCGGGGATTTTGTGATTTAGTTGGCGGTCTTGACGGAAAGCCAGAGCGCGTTCATCCGCTGATTGGTTTCATCATCGAGAAACTTGAACGTGTCGCTGCGAGCAAGCACGGCGGAGTCGGGATAGGCAATCTCATTGTCCATGCCCTCGTCCAGGTACTGGCGCGCCTCGCTTTCCGGCGTGCCATAGCCGACCCAGCTCATGTTGCCGCCGGAGATCTCCGGATCGCAAAGAAAATTAATAAAGGTTTCGGCCGCTTCCTTTTGAGTACAGCAGGTGGGAATGCACATGGCGTCGATAAAGAAGTTGAAACTCTCATCGTCTGGCAGATACCAGGCAAGATCCTCGTTTTCACTGGCCATGGTCAGGTAATCGCCGGCATAATACGGCGCAATCCAGGCCTCTTCATTTTCCATCAGGTCAAAAATCTGATCCATCACGTAGCTCTGCACCAGCGGCTTTTGCTCGGCCAGCTTGTCCGCGCAGGCTTGCAGTTCGGCGGGATCGGTGCTGTTCTGGCTGTAGCCCAGCGCGGATTCCGCAATACCAAATGCGTCTCGGCTGTTGTCAAACATCAGAATCTTGCCGGCATAGTCCGGATTCCACAGCGCGTCCCAGCCGGTCGGCTCGGCGACATATTTGGTATTGTAGATGATGCCGACCGTGCCCCAGGAATAGGGGACGGAGTACTGATTGTCCGGATCGTAAACGGTGTTTTTGAAATCCTCATCAATATACTGGTAGTTCGGAATGTGATCAAAGTTCAGCGGTTCCAGATAACCCTCGCTGGCAAGGCGTCCAACCATATAGTCCGACGGAATGATGACGTCGTAGTTGACGCCGCCGGTTTTCAGCTTGGAA
>JAQUZL010000019.1 GCA_028691385.1 Oscillospiraceae bacterium | reverse complement strand
CACCGTGCGGTTGCGCGCCTTGGCCGGAATGGTTTCCCGGATACTCACCAAAAGCAGCGCGGCAAGATACGCCGTCACCGTCGCATCATACTGCGCTGCCGCCGCGCGCACGCGCGCCACGCTCAGCTGGCACTCGGTCACCAGCTGCCGGCGATCGGCCACGCGCTTGCCTTGAAAATGATAGGCCGTTTTCCGATCCAAAAAGGAGCTGGTCGGCTTAAACTGACCGGAATGGTCGCGAAAGGCGTCCGCCTCACGATTTTTTTTGCTCTCAATTTCCGGCAGCGCGGCAAAAAATTCCGCCTGCGTTTCCGGGTCGGTCAGCGCCAGATAATAAGTAATCAGCGCGCGGAAAAACACCGACGCGCCCAGCCCATCGGTGAGCGCGTGAAAGACCTCCAGATTGATGCGGTTGCGAAAATAGGACACGTCGATCAAAAGGCCGTGCTTTTTGCCGGTATACAGACTCTGGCACGGCGGCAGCGCGTCCTCATGGACAAGCGGCCGCAGGCTGGACGGCTCACGATAAAACCAAAACATGCCGGGACGGATGGTGTTGGTAAACTCCGGAAAATCTGCCGCCGCGCGATCCGCCGCACGCTGCAGCGCCGCCGGATCGACCTTTTGAGAGAGCTGACAGTACAGGCGAAACACGCGCGTTGCGCTCCGCCCGGCCAGCGCCGGATAAACCCGCGCCGCATTGTCCAGGCTGCTCCATTTTTTTCTATTGTATTTCATGTAAAAAATCCTTTATATGCTGGTACAGCAGCGCGTTCACCGCCTGGCGCGGCGAGATGCGAAAAATGCCGTGAATGCCGCTTTCAATCCGGTACATCTGAATGTCCGTGCCGCCTTCTCTCATGCGGCGGCCAAGCGCCTCGCCCTCGTCGCGGAGGGGGTCAAATTCCATGGTCAGCAGCAGCGTCCGCGGCAGGCCGGAATAATCGGTGTTGCGCAGCGGCGCAAAGCGCGGATCTTGCCTGTCCTGCTCGCACGACGCATAGAGATTCATATAATCCAGCAGCTTGGCTCTGGTGAGAATATAGTCCGAACCGTTTTGCGCCACCGAGGCGAAGGGCGTGGTTTCATCATAGATTCCCCAGGCCGACGGATAGATGAGCACCTGCCCCGCCGGCATGCGTCCGCCGCGGTCGCGGCACAAAAACGAGCTGACGCACGAGAGCGTCGCGCCGGCGCTGTCGCCGATCAAGACGACCTGCTCGGGCTTGGCGTGATACCACTGCTCGCAGTGCTCCAACACCTGCTGCGTCACCGCATAGCAGTCCTCCACCCCGGCTGGAAACCGATTTTCCGGCGCAAGACGATAATCCACCGACACCACGCGCCAGCCGGTCTGGGAAGCCAGCGTGGCGCAGACGTTATTGTAGCTGTCAAAATCACCGATCACAAAGCCGCCGCCGTGAAAAAACAGCAGCAACGCAGACGATGTGTCATTGGTTTCAAACACGCGCAGCAAAATCTCGCGCCCGGGCAGGGAAACCAACCGCTCTTCCATTGTCACGCCGAAGCGCTTGAGGAACGGATGCGCCAAACGCTCAAGCTGCCGCACCTGCTGATAGTTGTTTTCCAAATCCATGTCATACTTTGAAATTGCCTTCAACACAGACAGTGTCAGATCGTTCACAGTATTCCACCTTCCCAAATGACCTATGGTTAATTAAAATTATAACATACAATTCCCAAAAAGATACCACTTGGATGCGCAGTTTGTTGATTTATGGCACTGCAGCATCCTCTGTTTTATGAAACTCGCCCTTTTGCGCGACGGGAAGGGTACGGTTTCTTATGGCGCGCAGCTTTCTGGGGCTTTCTTTTTTGTCATTCTTTTGTATAATAGAATCCGTCAGTATTTTCATTCGCCCACGGGGCAATTTTCAGATAAAGGATGGTTCCCGATGAATAACATCTATCTTCCCGCCGGCTACAAGCCGCTGCTGGAAACCTACCAGCTCCAGCGCGCCATTGAATTTATCAAAGGCTCGTTTCAGGTGAATCTGCGCAACGCGCTCAACCTCAAGCGGGTTTCCGCGCCGCTGTTTGTGGACCGAAAATCCGGTTTGAACGACAATTTGAATGGGATCGAACGGCCGGTTTCCTTTGAAATCGCCGCCACCGGCGGCAGTGCCGAGGTGGTGCAATCTCTGGCAAAATGGAAGCGGCAGGCGCTCCAGCGCTACGACTTCCACACCGGCAAGGGGCTTTACACCGATATGAACGCCATTCGCCGGGATGAAGAGTCGCTGGACAACCTCCACTCGGTCTATGTGGATCAGTGGGACTGGGAAAAGGCCATCACCCGCGCCGACCGCACCCTTGCCTATTTGCAGGATACCGTCACGCAAATCGTCAGCGCCATTTGCGACGTCAACGATTCCTTGCGCTGGGAGTTCCCGGTGCTGCACACGGTGCTTGCGCGCGACGTCACCTTCATCACCACCCAGGCGCTGGCGGATCTGTACCCGGCGCTCACGCCATCTCAGCGGGAAACCGAATTTGTCCGCACCCACAAAACCGTATTTTTAATGCAGATCGGCAAGCGCCTGCGCGACGGCACCGTCCACGACGGGCGCGCGCCGGACTATGACGACTGGGACTTGAACGGCGATATTCTGTTCTGGAACGACGTGCTGGGACGTGCCTTTGAAATCAGCTCCATGGGTATTCGCGTGGACGCGGAGTCCCTGCGCCGTCAGCTGGCGCTGGCCGGGTGTCCGGAGCGCGCCGCGCTGCCGTTCCATGACGCGCTGCTGCATGACGCGCTTCCGCTTTCCATCGGCGGCGGCATCGGCCAGTCCCGGCTGTGCATGCTGCTGCTGGGCTGCGCCCATATCGGCGAGGTGCAGGTCAGCCTTTGGGATGACGAAACCATGGAAAAATGCGCAGCGGCTGGCATTCCCCTGCTGTAACACATGAAAAAGCCCGCAGCAAGCTTGCTGCGGGCTTTTTCCGTCGCTGCGCGCGGCAGCGCGTTGATCGCTTATATTCCGTGATCGGCGCGCAGGCGCGTTTCATAGACAGCCTCCGCTTTTCTTGCAAACTCCACGGCGCTGAACGTGTTGGCCGTGACAAGCGCGGCTTTTGACATTTGACTGCGCAGCGCAGGCTGTGCAAGCAGCTCGTTCAGATGCCGGTCAAACGCTTCACAGTCATGATACTGCCAGCCGTCCACGCCGTCGGTAATCACCCCGTCCAGGCAGGCGTCAGCCCGGCACAGCGCCGGAAGTCCGCAGCCAAGCGCCTCAATATAGGTCAGTCCCTGAGTTTCGCTGGTCGATGCGCACACAAACACGTCGCCCAGCCGATAATAGACCGGCACGCGCGCCGGCGACACCATGCCCGCAAAAACCACCTGCTTTTCGATGCCCAGCCGCTTCACCTGCAGCTCCAATTCGTTGCGGTACGGACCGTCGCCCACCAGCAGCAGCGTGATGGGGCGGTCGCGCAGCGTGGTCATATTGATGAGCAGCTCGGAAATATTTTTTTCCGCTGCCAGTCGTCCCACCGACGCCAGCACCAGATTTTCCGGCGGGATGCCCAGACTGCTGCGCAGTGCCGCAACCTCCTGCGGATCCACTGGCACCTGAAAGCGCGCCAAATCAATGCCGGTCGGCACCACATAAACCGGACATTTGACCCGGTAACCGCGCAAAAGTCCCGCCACTTTTTCCGTGGGCGCAATCATGCAATCTGTATGCGCGCCAACCCAACGGGAAAATTTCGCCACCGCGTGTCGGCCAAGACGGACGCTGGGCGAAAAATAATGGGTGTAATTTTCGTAAACCGTATGATAGGTGTGCACAAGCGGCGCGTCGGCGGCCTTGGCGATGCGCTGGGCGAGAATAAACGTGCTGAACTCGCACTGGGAATGCACCACATCCGGATGCCATCGCACCAAATCCTTCACCATTCGTTCCGCCGGCGCGGTGCGCAGGCGCGCACCGGGATAAATAAGACCCGCCGGAATGGAACCGAGCGACGTCACGCCGTCCTGCTCAAAGGAGTGCGGCGTCTGCGACAGGGTCAGCACGCGCACCTCATGCCCTCTGGCCTGCAATTCGCGGCGCAAATTCAAAACAGACGCTACCACGCCATTGACCGCCGGCGCGTACCAATCCGATGTAATCAGTATTTTCATATACCCTCCATTGGCAAATCCGGCAAGGACGCCGGAAACATGCTTTTCAAGCTTTACTTTCCTCTGCCGCTTCCGGCGGCAGGAACGTGAAAAAAATTAAGCGTTTTGGCGCAGCGCGCCGAAATGCGCATAAAGTAACGACGTTGTCATTATCGTTATTTTACCATAAAAGAATGCAGATGCAACAATCAAGTCAAAATTAATCCTGCGCGCAAATTTATTTTTCCTGTACCTGCAGTGTTGGTCAGGCCGCCTGAAATGTGGGATTTTTTGTTCCTTTCACATTGATTTGGCAAGAAAAAAGGCGCATATCCGCGCCCACAAAAGCCAAACTATGCGTGGGTCAAGCGATCCAATCATTTTTGAAGGAGATGCAACACCATGTCTAATTCCAGCAATAAGGCCAACATTCCCGAAGCACGTGAAGCTCTTGACAAGTTCAAGATGGAGGCCGCTTCCGAAGTCGGCGTCAACCTGAAGCAGGGCTACAATGGCAACCTGACCTCTCGTGAGGCCGGCTCCGTTGGTGGCCAGATGGTCAAAAAGATGATTGAAGCTTACGAGCAGGGCATGAAGTAATCTGCCCAAACGGGCGAAACGGGCAACCGCTTCGCCCGTTTCATTTTTTTCATAAATCGTTCGAAAACTGTTTCAATTGTATTCATAGTTTGTACTTAATTTCAGGATATACTGATTTTATCAACAAAGAACAACTGCCCGGTCAGCGGTGGTTCTGGTTTTCATAATGATTTATTTCTTTTTCTCTCTTTCTCTTTTTCTCTTTTCAAATGAAAGCGCTCCGGTTTTCCGGGGCGCTTTTCATGTCACGGTTTATTTCCAAACTGTTTTTATGTCATTCACAGATTGTTCTTATTTGCTCTTTATAATCCGAATCAGAAGCAAAAGAAAATTCGACACTTTCTTTTCGCATCTCTTTTTTCTCTCTCTTTTTCTCTCAAATGAAAACTGCCCCCGCAGCAAGGCTGCGGGGGCAGTTTTCATATCCCTTACGGCACGGAATCAAATTCCAAATCGTAGATGCTGACCGTGTCGCCCTCTTGAATGCCCATTTCTTCCAGGCGTTCAAACAGGCCGGACTTTCGCAACTGCCGGTCAAAATAGTTTCTCGACTCATAGTCGCCGAAATTAATGTCCGAAACCAGCCGTTCCAGCCATGCGCCGGATACCTCCCACAGGTCGTCGTGGCGGGTAATCTGCAGGGCGTTGGCCGCGCCCGCTTCGGCGAGCGGCTTCACAAATTCCGGCTCATAGACCCGAATGGGCGGAAGACTTGCCAGCCGTCCTGCAATGGTTTTCATCAGTTCGGTGGTGCCCAGATGGGTAGCCGCCGACATCTCATAAAAATCATAGCCCTTTTCCGTCACATAGGCGCGCAGCCGCTCCAAATTGTCGCTCTCCGGCGGCAGCAAATCCACCTTGTTGGCCGCAACAATCATCGGCCGCTCGGCAAGCGCGGCGCTGTAGGATTTCAGTTCCTCGTTGATCTTGTCAAAATCCGCGATGGGGTCGCGTCCCTCCGAGCCGGACACGTCCACCACGTGAACCAGCAGCCGGCAGCGGTCGATATGGCGCAGGAAATCGTGGCCAAGTCCCGCGCCCTCGGCCGCGCCCTCAATGATGCCGGGGATGTCCGCCATGACGAACGAAACGCCCTCCTCCAGATAGATCACACCAAGGTTCGGGTACAGCGTGGTGAAGTGGTAGTTTGCGATTTTAGGATGGGCATTGGACGTAACCGAGAGCAGGGTGGATTTTCCCACATTGGGAAAGCCCACAAGACCCACGTCCGCGAGCAGCTTCAGTTCCAGCACGACCTCGCGCGCCTCGCCGGGGAGACCCGATTTGGCAAAGCGCGGCACCTGCCGGGTCGGCGTTGCGAAATGCTGATTGCCCCAGCCGCCGCGGCCGCCGCGGCACAGCACAAATTTTCCCTCGCCGGACATATCGCAGATGATCTGCCCGGTCTGCGCGTCCCGGACAACCGTGCCCCGGGGAACCCGGATCGTCATGTCCTGGCCGTTTTTGCCGCTGCAGCGTTTGGTCTGGCCGTCCTGGCCGCTCGGCGCCTGATATTTCCGCTTGTAGCGAAAATCCATCAGGGTGGACAGATTGTCGTCCGGCACCAGAAGGATTGCGCCGCCGTTGCCGCCATCCCCGCCGTCAGGGCCGCCGGCCGCAATATATTTTTCCCGGTGGAACGCAACTGCGCCATTGCCCCCCTTGCCGGCCGCCACGGAGATTTGCGTCTTGTCTATAAAACTGGCCATGGGATCGCTCCTTTCAAAAAAAATCCCGAACATTCGTAATGTTCGGGATTTTCAGGTATTTTATTCAGCGTAAACAGAAACCTGCTTGCGATCTCTGCCCAAACGCTCGAATTTGACCTTGCCGTCGACGGTGGCGAACAGCGTATCATCGCTGCCCTTGCCGACGTTTACACCCGGGTGAATGTGGGTGCCTCTCTGGCGAACCAGAATGTTGCCGGCCAGAACGAACTGCCCGTCAGCACGCTTCACGCCAAGGCGCTTGGATTCAGAATCACGGCCATTCTTCGTGGAGCCGCCGCCCTTATGGTGGGCAAAAAACTGAAAGCCGATATTAAGCATGTTGCTCAACCTCCAATACTTCAAGATAGTCTGAATACTCGTCCCGCAGCGATGACATGGTCAGCATCAGACCCATCAGCACCGCCTGCGATGCCGATTCCGCCTTGCTTTCTGCGGGGAGCTTCAAGGTAACGCGGGCCGCATCTTCGTCGATCCGGACTTTGGCGCCGACGCCCAACACATCATTGAGCGTGCATTCCGCCATTGTCACCGCCGCGGAAATTGCCGCACAGACAACGTCTGTGCCGACTTCCCCGTAACCGGAGTGGCCCTCGGAGGAAAATCCTGTGATTTTCTCTCCCTCAGTAAAAAATGAAATTGTCGTCATTACATCACGATCTTTTCGATCTTGACCTTGGTGTACGGCTGTCTGTGACCCTGCTTGCTCTTGGAGTCCTTCTTCGGCTTGTACTTGAAAATCACGATCTTCTTGCCGCGGCCATTCTTGACCACAGAAGCCTGGACGGAAGCGCCCTCGACAACCGGTGTGCCAAACTTGGAGTTTGCGCCGTCAACGATTGCCAGAACCTCGAAGTTCACGGTGTCGCCGGCCTCAACGTTCAGCTTCTCAATGTAAAGCTCATCGCCCTCAGTGACATTGTACTGCTTACCGCCAGTAACGATAACTGCCTGCATCTTTCTATGCACCTACCTTTTTTGTAGACTCGCTCTTAAAGGTGGGAGCCTGCGCCCCTCTTTTACCTTCTCAATGCGGCCTGTCAATTATATCAGTGAAATATCCTGTTGTCAAACATTATTTTATTGACCAAAGGTTGTTTTTTTGCTATACTTGCCGGGAAATCAGGTGAATATAATGAAGCAGAAACTTCCGCTGCTGATTTTAGCAGTTTTTGTTGTCGGCGCGCTGGCCGTCGGGCTTGTCAGCACGTTCCACGGGACAAACGAGCCGGTGGAAACCGACTTTTTTGCCATGGATACCCTCATGGGCGTGCAGGTTTACAGCCGCAACGCGGACGCCGACGGCTACGCCGTCCAGACGTGCATCGGCGCGCTGGAAAAAGAACTGTCCGTCACAATTGAAACCAGTGAGATTGCGCAGCTCAACCGGGATGGCCATGCCGTTTTAACCGGCGATGTGCAGGCGCTTTTGCAGCGCACCATTGCCCTGAGCGCGCGCACCGGCGGCGCGCTCGACCCAACGATGTATTCCATCGTCCGGCTCTGGGGCTTCACCACCGGCAGCTACCGCGTGCCGGATGGCGATGAAATTGCCGCTGCGCTGGAAACCGTCGGCACGGCGCACATCACCCTCGGTGAAAACGGTGACACAGCTCTTTTGGGCGGCGCGCAGATTGATTTTGGCGCAGTGGCCAAGGGCTATGCCGCCCAGCAGTCGGCGGATTTGCTGGCCGCGCGCGGCGTGACGGCCGCCATTTTATCCCTCGGCGGCAACGTGCAAACCGTGGGTTCTCGCCCGGACGGCAATGATTGGGTCATCGGCATCCGCGATCCGGCAGACGAAGCGCAAATGATTGGCAAGCTGTCCGTGAGCGGCAGCGCCGCCATCGTGACCTCCGGCGGCTATCAGCGGTATTTTGAGGAAAACGGCGTGACCTATCAGCACATTATGGATCCCGCCACCGGCGCGCCGGTCAAGTCCGGGCTTTCCTCGGTCACCATTGTGGCGCAGGACGGCTTTCTGGCGGACGGTCTTTCCACCGCGCTCTATGTCATGGGCCTGGACAAGGCCACCGCGTTTTGGCGCGACAGCGATGATTTCGAAGCCGTTCTGATCACAGATGACGGCGACGCCTATGTGACCGAAGGCCTTGCAGGCCGCTATGTCTGCGCGGACGGCTTTACGGTGGTGACGCGATGAAAACACGCACTTGGATTGTCTTATTTTGCCTGCTGGCCTTGGCGCTGGGCGCGGCGACGCTATTTCTGCTGCGCGACAACGGCGACGCGCAGACAGCCGAGATCTGGTCGGACGGCGTTCTGATGGAAACCGTCGATCTTGACGCTGACCAATCCTTCACAATTTCCCACGGCGCGGACGGATATAATCTCATTGTGGTCGAGGACGGCAAGATTTATGTGTCCGAGGCGTCCTGCCCGGACAAGGTCTGCATCCATCACGGCCCCGCTGCGGGCGGCGCGCCGATCGTATGTCTGCCCAACAAGCTCATAATCAAATTCACCGGCGACGACGACAGCCCGGACGCCGTCACCGGCTGACCACATGATGTGAACCAGAAAAGGCAGCGCCGCGGCGCTGCCTTTTCTTTACAAGGTGATATAATGGGGAATAATATCCTCATACACGCCGTCTTTGTTGAGAAAGCCGCCGGGAATGACGCCCAGCTGCTGAAAGCCCAGCTTTTTGTAAAGCCGCAGCGCGCGCGCGTTGGACACGACCACCGCGTTGAACTGCAACACGCGAAAGCCCACCTTGCCCGCCCGGGCGATGCAGTCGCGCACCAGCGCCTCTCCCACATGCAGGCCGCGCTTGCGGGAATCCACCGCATAGCTGGCATTGCCGATGTGGCCGCAGCGGCCAACATTGTTGGGATGCAAAATGTACAGACCCACAATCTCGTCGTCACAGTCGGCCACAGCGCACCAGCTCTGGCTGTCAAAAAATGCCCGCCCGGTTTCCATGTCCAGCGGCTGCGTCTGCGGAAACGCGCGTCCCGCCTCCACCACTTCATTCCAAATGCGAATCAGCTCCGCAAGATCGCCCGGCTCTGCCCGGCGCACGATCAAATCCATGTTCAGTCCCCCAATGATATAAGGAAGCGGCGACGCAGTGCTTCTGCGCCGCCGCTCAACCGTTTGCATTATGCCAGAGCCTGGGTATCCTTTGCGATCATCAGCTCCTCATCGGTGGGGATGACCAGAATTTTGACCTTGGCGTCCGCTGCGGAAACGTCGGTTTCCTTGCCGCGCACCTTGTTCTTCTCGGCGTCCATCTTGACGCCCATGAACTCCAGGCCTGCGACCATATGCTCACGCATCTCGGCGGAGTTCTCGCCAACGCCTGCGGTGAAGATGATGGCGTCTGCGCCGCCCATGGCAGCAGCATAAGCGCCGATCAGCTTCTTGACGCCGTACTCGAACAGTTCAACGGCCAGCGCAGCCTGCTTGTTGCCCTCGGCCGCGGCATTGTCCAGATCGCGAAAATCGGAGGAAACGCCGGAAACGCCCAGTACGCCGGACTTTTTGTTGAGAATATTCAGCATTTCGGAGATGTTCAGGTTGTACTTGTTCATCAGATATTCCAGAATACCGGCGTCAATGTCGCCTGCGCGGGTGCCCATGGGCAGGCCTGCCAGCGGCGTGAAGCCCATGGAGGTATCGACGGACTTGCCGCCGTCCACGGCGGTGACGGAGGAGCCGTTGCCCAAATGGCAGGAGATGAGCTTCAGCTGCTCGATGGGCTTGCCCAGCATGGCTGCGGCGCGCGCGGTGACATACTTGTGAGAGGTGCCGTGGAAGCCGTAGCGGCGAACCTTGTCCTTCTCATAGTATTCCTTCGGCAGCGCATAGGTGTAGGCCACAGCCGGCATGGTCTGATGGAACGCAGTGTCGAACACGGCGACCATCGGCACGCCCGGCATGGCTGCCTGGCAGGCCTTGATGCCGGTGATGTTTGCCGGATTGTGCAGCGGTGCCAGCGGGTTGCAGGCCTCAATGGCTGCCATCACCTTGTCGTCGATCTTGACGGAAGCGGCAAACGCTTCGCCGCCATGCACGACGCGGTGGCCGACGGCTTCGATTTCCTTCATCGAACCGATCACGCCGTTTTCCGGGTCTGCCAGTTCCTTCAGAACGGCGGCAATGGCCTCGGAATGGGTAGGCATGGCAACGTCAATGGCGTCCAGACGCTTTTTGCCCTCAACCTGCGGCTTGTAGGTGAACTTACCGTCAATGCCGATTCTTTCGCAAAGGCCCTTGGCGTAAACAACATTGGCGTCCGGATCCATCAGCTGATATTTCAGCGAGGAAGAACCGGCGTTGATGACTAGTACTTTCATCGGGTTCATCTCCTAAAAAATATTGTGAATTGGTGCTTGTCCATGTTATGATAACAATGTTCCGCGTTTATTCTAATATAGAACGGCGCAAACGGCAACTGCGAAATTGGAAAATTTTTATGAAAAGCCGGTGTTATTTTTGACAATTGCGGCAATTATATGCGAATACAACCCCTTTCATTTGGGTCACCAGCATCAGTTTGCGGCGGTGCGGCGTGCGCTTGGCGCGGACACAGGCATTGTTTGCCTGATGTCCGGCAATTATGTGCAGCGCGGCGCGCCGGCCATGCTGGACAAAACGCTGCGCGCGGAAGCGGCGCTGCGGTGCGGCGCGAACGTAGTGCTCGAGCTGCCTGTTACCTGCGCGATTCAATCCGCCGAGGGCTTTGCCATGGGCGGCGTTGGGACTCTGCACCGACTTGGCACGATCGACGCGCTCTGCTTCGGCTGTGAATGCGGCGACGCCGCGCCGCTGATGGCCGTTGCCGAAGCGCTGGATTCGGACGCGTTCCCTGACGCGCTGCATGCACATTTGGGCGCAGGGCTGTCCTTTGCCCGGGCGCGGCAGGCGGCAATCGAATCGCTTTGCGGGCTTGGCGGCTATCTGCGCGAGCCGAACAATATTCTGGGCGTGGAATACTGCAAGGCGCTGCGCCGTCTGGACGGTGCCATGCGGCCGGTCGCCATCGCGCGCAACCAGGCCTTGCCGGAGGCCGGTCAAATCCGCGCCGCGTTCCCGGACGGCGCATGGCAGGCATCCGTCCCGCAGGCGCTTGTGCCGCGCTATGCCGCAGCGCCATACTATACAACCGCTGCCGGGGAGCGCGCCATGCTTTCGCGGCTGCGCAGCATGACCGAGGCAGACTATGCCGCGCTGCCCTATGGCTCGGAGGGGCTTTGGCGCAAGGTGATGCGCGCGGGACAAACCGAGCCTACGCTTGCACGCGTCATCGCCGCCTCCCTTTCCAAGCGCTATCCCCGCACGCGGCTGCAGCGGATGCTGCTGTGCGCCTACCTTGGCATTGACCGGGAAACGCTGGTGCAGCCGCCGCCCTATCTGCGGATTCTCGGCTTTGACGACACAGGCCGCTCCATCCTGCGGCAAATGCGGAAGAAAAGCCCGCTGCCCCTTGTGAACGCCGGCGCGCTGCCGCCGGACGCCCGTTACGCCGCCCTTGAGCGCCGCACGGAGGATCTTTTCGGTCTGTTTCTCGCGGGTCAAACCGCCGCGCCGGGCGGCTTTTGGCAGCAGCGCCGCGTAATTTATTTCAAAAATCAAAAAAAGCACTTGCAATCACGAAATTTCTGTGATACCATAGTCGAGCTATGAAAATGAGATTCAGGGGGCATTTTGCCCCTTTGACCAGAACGTGAAAGAGGTGAACATACATGAAACAGGGCATCCACCCCAACTATCAGCAGACTACTGTTAAGTGCGCCTGCGGTAACGTGATCGAGACTGGCTCCACCAAGCAGGACATCCGTGTCGAAATCTGCTCGAAGTGTCACCCTTTCTACACCGGTAAGCAGAAGCTGATCGACACCGGCGGCCGCGTGGAACGCTTCAACAAGAAGTTTGGCCTCAAGTAATCATGAAGTCCGCACCGTATTGGTGCGGACTTTTTTCTTTTCCATAGAAAGGAGGCGCCGCCATGGATTCTCTTTCGGAGGATAAAATGGAACGTGCGATCCTCGTCGGTTTGAATGCCGCCGTATTTACCAAAGAGGAAACTGCAACCGAACAGACGCTCGACGAGTTGGAGGCGCTGCTGGAAACCGCCGGCGGCACCTGCTGCTGCAAGGTGCTGCAAAACCGCCCCGCGCCGGACTCGCACAGCTTTCTCGGCGAGGGCAAGGTGGACGAGGTGCGCGAGCTTGTCACGCTGCACGAGGCCACCATGGTCATCTTTGACAACGACCTGACCCCCTCGCAGATTCGCGCGCTGACCGAAGCGCTCGGCGTGCCGGTGCTCGAACGCAGCGGCCTGATTCTCGATATTTTCGCCCAGCGCGCCCAGACCCGCGAGGGGCGGCTGCAGGTGGAGCTGGCGCAATACCAGTATCTGCTGCCCAAGCTTTCCGGCATGGGACAGTCCATGTCCCGCCTTGGCGGTGGCATCGGCACCCGCGGCCCGGGCGAAAGCAAGCTGGAAACGGATCGCCGCCACATCCGCGAGCGCATCACAAAGCTGAAAGAAGATCTGCGCGAGGTGCGCAAAAACCGCGCCGTGCAGCGCGAGCGCCGCATCAAAAACAGCGTGCCCACCGTGGCCATCGTGGGCTATACCAACGCAGGCAAGTCCACGCTGCTGAACTGTTTGACCGGCGCGGGAATTTCCGCCAACAACCGGCTGTTTGACACCCTTGACACCACCGCGCGCCAGCTGACCGTATCCGATACGCTGAGCGTGATTATTTCCGATACCGTGGGCTTTATCGCCAAGCTACCGCACAATCTGGTGGACGCGTTCCGCGCGACGCTGGAGGAGCTGCAGTATGCAGACCTTCTGCTGCACGTCATCGACGCGTCTGATCCCGAGCGGGACGACCACATCGCAGTGGCCGAGCGCCTGATTGCCCAGCTGGCCAAGCCCGGCGTGCCGGTGCTGGAGGTCTATAACAAGGCCGACTGCGTCGCGGGCGACGACATTCCCCGCGGAGAAAATCGCATTGCCATCTGCGCCAAAAGCGGCGAGGGCATCGACGCATTATGTAAACTTATCGAGCACAATCTCGGCCCACAGCTTCATCACGCGCGCTTTTTGCTCCCCTACGCCATGGCCGGGCAGCTCGACACGCTCCACTGTCAGGCCAAGGTGCTCGCCTCGGAGTACACCCCCGAGGGCATCCGCGTGGAAGCCGTCTGCGACGACCTGCTCTACGGCCGCCTGCGCGCGTGCTTGCTGGAGGATCTCCATGGATGAGTTTCGCGTACCCACCCGGGACGCCGCAGACGAATTTACCGAAAAACGCAGCCGCTTCCTCACCCACATCTGGCGCACCGAAACCGAAGCGGACGCAACCGCCCGCATCAAACAGATGCGTGAGGAATTTTGGGACGCCACCCACAATGTCTATGCCTACCAGCTTCGCAGCGGCGGCGTCATGCGCTATTCCGACGACGGCGAGCCGCAGGGCACTGCCGGAATGCCGGTGCTGGACGTGCTGCGAAAAGAGCAGCTGTTTGACGTGACCGTGGTGGTCACGCGCTATTTTGGCGGCATTCAGCTGGGCGGCGGCGGACTTGTCCGTGCCTATTCCCACGCGGCCAAGCTCGGCGTGGACGCAGCCGGTGTGTCCATAAAACGCGTCTGGCGCAGCCTCGACGTGCCGTGCCCCTACCATTTGTTTGACCGCATCCGGCAGGAGGTGGCTGCCTGCGGCGGCATCGTGGACGGCACAGACTACGGCGCGGAGATTCTGCTGCATGTGCTCGTGCCGGACGGGCAAACCCAGGCGCTGCTTGCACGTCTGGTGGATGCATCCAGCGGCCGCATCGAAGCGGCTGTGACCGGCGCGCAGTACCGTGCTTTCCCCATTGACTGAGTTCTTTTGAACGGAGATGGTTTCATGACAATTCGGCAGCAGCTGGAACAGCGGGAATATCAGTTTCTCTCCCCGCTGGCCGCCAAGGCGGCCGAGAGCCGCGGGCGGCTCGACCCGGGACGTGACCGGGAGAGCGACGTGCGCACCTGCTATCAGCGTGACACCGACCGCGTGGTGCACTGCAAGGCGTTTCGGCGCCTGATGCACAAGACGCAGGTGTTTTTGCAGCCGGAGGGCGATCACTATCGCACCCGCATGACCCATACGCTGGAGGTGGAGCGCATCGCGCGCACCATCGCCCGGGCGCTGAACCTCAACGAGGATCTCACCGAGGCGGCGTCGCTCGGTCATGATTTGGGGCACACGCCGTTCGGCCACGCCGGCGAGCGCGCGCTCACCGAGATCACCGGAAAGCCCTTTCACCACAACGAGCAGTCTTTGCGCGTGGTGGATTATCTGGAAAAGGACGGGCTGGGGCTGAACCTCACCTATGAGGTGCGCATGGCCATTGTCGGCCACACCGGCCCGCATCTGCCGGAAACGCTGGAGGGGCAAATCGTCCGCATCTCCGACCGGATTGCTTACATCAACCATGACATTGACGACGCCATGCGCGCGGGTATCTTGTCCAACGCCGATATTCCCGCAGACATTGCCGGGGTTCTCGGCCACACCCACCGCGACCGAATCAACACGCTGGTGTGCGATCTGATCGACTGCTCCCGGGGGACCGGCGCGCTGCACCAGACCCCCGCCATCGCCGACGCCATGATGGCGCTGCGGGAATTCATGTTCGAAAACGTCTATAAAAACCCCATCGCCAAGGGCGAGGAATCCAAGGCGATGGACATTATCAAGCGGCTCTATGAATTTTATATCGGCCACCCCGAGCGACTGCCGACGGATTTCCAAAGTCAGCTGCAATCCGACGCGCCTGCGCGCGTGGTCTGCGACTATATCGCCGGTATGACCGACAAATACGCCATTTTTAAGTATTCCGAGCTGTTCATTCCCACCGCTTGGCAGCTGCGGGACTGATTTCATTTCACAAGGAGGGAACCGCCGTGGCCTTTTCACCCGTCTTTCTCGATGAGCTGATCGACCGCAATCCCATCGAGGATGTGGTCGGCCAATCTGTTTCGCTGACGCGTCGCGGCGCGAATCTGTTTGGCCTTTGTCCATTCCACAGTGAAAAAACGCCGTCCTTCTCCGTCGCGCCCGAAAAGGGTATTTTCTACTGCTTCGGCTGTCATAAGGGCGGCGGCGTCATCAATTTCATCATGGAGCAGGAGTCGCTGGACTTCCCCGACGCGGTGCGTTACCTCGCCAAGCGCGCCGGGATGGACATGCCCGAGGACAGTCAAAACTCCACCTACCTGCGTCAGGAAAGACTCTGGCGGCTCAGCAAGGACGCCGCGCGTTATTTTCATACCTGCTTCAAAGCGGAAATCGGAAAGCCGGGTCGAGATTATGTCAACCAGCGTGGTCTATCTCCCCAAACCGTCGCCCGGTTCGGCATCGGATATGCCCCTGACAGCTGGTCGGGGCTGATTGACGCAATGGGAAAGCTTGGCTATGAAAAGCTGGATTTGATCGACGCCGGGCTTGCCATCAAGGGGCAAAAGGACGGCTCGATCTATGACCGGTTTCGGGGGCGGCTGATGTTTCCCATCATTGACATTCGCGGCAACGTCATCGGCTTCGGCGGCCGCGTGCTGGGCGATGGAACGCCAAAGTACTTAAACTCCCCGGAAACGCTGATCTTCAACAAACGAAAAAATCTCTTTGCGCTCAATGTGGCGCGCAAGAGCAAGCGCGGCATGCTGATTCTCTGCGAGGGGTATATGGACGCCATCACCCTGCACCAGTACGGCTTTGACTGCGCGGTTGCCTCGCTCGGCACTTCGCTCACCGACGAGCACGCCAATCTGATTGCCAAATACACCGATCAGGTGGTGCTCATTTATGACGGTGATGAAGCTGGTCAGAATGCCACCCGCCGCGCCATCCCCATGCTCGAACGCACCGGCGTGCGGGTCAAGGTGCTGCGGATGGAAGGCGCCAAAGACCCGGATGAGTTTTTGAAAAAGTTTGGCGCCGATCGCTTTCAGCTTCTGCTGGAAAAGTCGGAAAGTCATGTGGAATACCGACTCGACGCGCTGCGGCGCAAATATGATCTTTCCATCGACGAGCAAAAAATTTCCTTCACCAAGGACGCCATCGGGCTTGTTTCCGGTCTTGGCACCGCCGTGGAGCGGGAAATCTACGCCGGGCGCGTGGCCGAGACCGTGGGCGTGGCGGAGCAGGCCGTCCGCTTTGAGGTGGACAAGGCGCGCAAGCGCCGCCTTGCCGCCGCAAAAAAAAAGCAGACCCAGCAGGCCATGGATCCGGCCAAGCTGCTCCAGCCGGCCATCAAGGGCGAGCATTACGCCAATCTGCGCTCGGCCATGGCCGAGGAGGGGCTTTTGCGAATGGCGCTCACCGAGAGCGCGATGCTCTCGCGCGCTTCCGCCCTGCAAAGCAGCCAGTTTTCCTCGCCGCTGCTGGGGCGCGCCTTTGACGCGCTGCGGCAGCTCTACCAAAGCGGCCTTGGCGTGACCCTTGCCGCACTTGGCGGCAGCTTTTCGCCGGAGGAAATGCGCCATCTCACCGCAATCGCGCGCCGCGAGGACGTCCGCGTCAGCGACGAGGCGACCGACGACTATGTCCGCATCATCACCGAAGAGTCCGAAAAGGCCAGTGCCCACACCGAACAGGATATTTTGGCACTGCGTGATCGTTTTCAAAAGACGAAAGGATACGGAGGAAAATAGATTATGGCTAAAAATCAGGTACTTGCCGCCACCACACCCATTGAGGCGCTCCGCGCGCTGATCGCGCAAGCAAAACCGTCGGGAAAAATCGCATCCAAGGCTGTTATGGACGCTTTGGACGCGGCCGACGCATCGCCGGACGAGATCGAACAGTTCTACAACGAACTGGAGTCGGCCGGCGTTGAAATTGATGTGGATGACATCATGGATTTGCTGCAGGACGCCACCCGGCTTGAAAAAGCCGAGCCCGCCGAGGATGATCTCAAAAAGCTGGAAGAGGAAGAGCTGGTGGATCCCAACACGCTCATTGAAGCCTTTCCCACCGATGATCCGGTGCGGATGTATCTCAAGGAAATCGGCAAAATTCCGCTTTTGACGCAGGAGCAGGAGTTCGCGCTGGGCAAGGCGATTGCAGACGGCGATTGCGCCCTGTCGGTGCTGGCCAAGTCGCCGGATGATTCGGACGCGCAGCGCGCCGTCAGTGCCGCAGAGCGCGCAAAAAAGGCGCTGAGCGAGGCAAATCTGCGCCTTGTAGTTTCCATTGCCAAGCGCTATGTCGGCCGCGGCATGCAGCTTCTGGATTTGATTCAGGAGGGCAACATGGGGCTTCTCAAGGCTGTCGAAAAATACGACTACACCAAGGGCTATAAATTCTCCACCTATGCCACATGGTGGATTCGGCAGGCCATCACGCGGGCCATCGCCGATCAGGCGCGTACCATCCGAATTCCGGTGCACATGGTGGAAACCATCAACAAGGTCACCCGCGCGTCCCGCGCCCTTCTGCAGCAGCTCGGCCGTGAGCCGACGCAAAAAGAAATTGCGGACGAGCTGTCGCTGCCCATCGAAAAGGTGGCCGAAATTCAGAAAATCGCCCAAGACCCCGTATCACTGGAAACACCCATCGGCGAAGAGGATGACAGCCGCCTTGGCGACTTCAGTCAGGATGAATCCGGCTCCGGCCCCGCCGACACCGTTTCCTTCGGCATGCTGCGCGAGGAGCTGGTGGACGTTCTGGACACGCTCACCCCGCGCGAGGCCAAGGTTCTGCGGCTGCGCTTCGGTTTGGACGACGGAAAAACAAGGACGCTGGAAGAAGTCGGCGCGGAATTTGACGTCACGCGCGAGCGAATCCGGCAAATCGAGTCCAAGGCGCTTCGGAAACTTCGGCATCCCTCGCGCTCAAAAAAACTGAAAGATTTTCTCAACTGACGGCTTGACATTGGGCAAAAAAGCCGTATCATACAAGTTATAGATGAAACGCAAATCCGCGGATCAGTAAATTTGTAATGGAGGAAACGCCCTTATGTTTGAAA
The DNA here is from genome assembly GCA_028691385.1 of Oscillospiraceae bacterium. Classification (GTDB taxonomy): domain Bacteria; phylum Bacillota; class Clostridia; order Oscillospirales; family Oscillospiraceae; genus JAQUZL01. Next base: position 2,851 of record JAQUZL010000019.1, on the reverse strand, counting down.
AAATTACCGGTTATCTGGCAGAGCAGCTGGATGTCAATGCTGCAGATCTGACGATGGATACCACGTTCGAAAGCCTCGGAATTGATTCTCTGGACACTGTTGAGATGGTCATGGGTCTGGAAGAAGTGCTTGGCGTCGAGCTGGAGCTGGAAGAAAAGCTCGCTACCATCGGTGATCTCGTTAAGTTTGTCGAGTCCAAGATGTAATTCGATCTTTCACAGGGGCCGGCGTTTTGCCAGCCCCTGTTCTTTTTTATATTTACAGTTGCTAAAATCCGTTCTTTCGTGTAAAATAAGAAAGCTTAGTTGCAGGTCCGGCCTGTGACAAGGCCGCACTAGTTGGGGAGTTAGCGGTGCCCTGTACCTGCAATCCGCTACAGCAGGAGTGAAATCCCAGCCCCGGACGTGCGCTGTATTGTCTGACCCACGTAAGTGGCGATGAGGAATCGGTCTTGCGCAACGGAGACCCGCGAACCATGTCAGGCGGGGAACCGAGCAGCATTAAGCGGATATCTTCGTGTGCCGCGAGGACGCCGTTTCCGAGCCGGCTGCGTGGGTAACGGATATAGCGTATGCTTCAAAGCTGGGTGTGCGGCCTTGTCACAGGCCGGAATTTTTTGGAGGTGACGGCGTGTATCAGGCGCTCTATCGGAAATATCGACCCCAGACCTTTGACGAGGTGGTCGGTCAAAGCGGCGTGACGCAAACGCTGAAGCGCCAGCTTGTCACCGGGAAAACCAGCCACGCCTATCTGTTCACAGGCAGCCGCGGCACCGGCAAAACCTCCTGCGCAAAAATTCTGGCCAAAGCCATCAACTGCGAAAATCCGCAAAACGGCAACCCCTGCAACGCCTGCCCCGCCTGCCGCTCCATCGACGCGGGCGCGTGTCTGGACGTGCAGGAAATCGACGCAGCGTCCAACAACGGCGTCGATCAGGTGCGCACGCTGCGCGACGACGCGATCTATACCCCCGCCGAAGTCAAAAACCGCGTCTATATCATCGACGAGGTACACATGCTCTCCATTTCGGCGTTCAACGCTCTGCTAAAAATCATCGAAGAGCCGCCGGAGCACCTGCTGTTCATTCTGGCTACCACGGAACTGCACAAAGTGCCGGCAACGATTGTTTCGCGCTGTCAGCGCTTTTCTTTTCGGCGTCTGACGCCGGAGGATATTGCCGGCCGCATTAATTTTGCGGCCTATCAGGAGCAGATTGAAATCGAGGCGGACGCTGTGCGGCTTCTCAGCCGTTTGGCCGACGGCGCGCTGCGCGACGGTTTGAGCCTGCTCGACCAGTGCGCGTCCGCCGCGCAGGAAAGCGTTACCACGCAGACCGTTGCCGAGGTTTTGGGGCTTGCCGGGGCAAAGCAGACCGCCGCCATGCTGGGCGCGGTCGCCGCACGCGACGCCGCTGCGGCGCTCAAGCTTTTTGAGCAGCTCTATGCCGGCGGCAAGGACGTCGCGGCGATGCTCGACGAGCTTTGCTCGCTCGCGCGCGACCTGCTGATTCTCAAAACCGCGCCGAAATCCGGCGTTTCCATGATGACCGGCGTTGCAACCGACGCAGAAGCTTCCGCTCTGCTGGGGCAATTTTCGGCAGGTGAGCTGCTGCGCATCACAACGCTTTTGCAGCAAACCATGGCAGGCTTTTCCAAAAGCGTCAACCGGCGCACCGACGCCGAGCTGTGCCTGTTGCAGCTGTGTACGCCGCAGCTGCAGCTTGACGCCGCCGCGCTCGGCGCGCGGCTGGCACATCTGGAAGAGCAGGCCGCGCTTGGCACGTTCGCCGCGCCAAAGGCAGCGGCCAAGCCCGCACCGCCTGCACAGGACGACGTGCCGCCGCCCTGGGATGACGGCGATCTGCCCGCGCAGGACGATTTGCCCGCGCAGCCGGCTTCCGAACCCGCCGCGCCGGTCGGCTTTTGGACCGACGTGTGCGCCAAGGTGGTGCAAGAGGTCGGCGCACAGGTCAATATGTACCTTGGCAGCGCCTCCGGCGCGCTACAGGGCGACACGCTGACCATTTCCGTAACGAATCCCATTCTGCTCCGGCAGATGCAAAAAGATAAGCTGGACGACGTGTTTCGCGACAAGGCAGCGGCGCTGCTGGGCAAGCCGATCAAGGTCGTTTTGGCCGGCAGCGCAGCCGCCGGAACGGTCGGCAGCGCTGGCTCACTGGACGATCTGGTGGCCTTTGGAAACCGTCACACGGGTATTGTAAAAATTGATTAGGAGGAACTCTTATGGGTAAAGGAGCTTTTCGCGGCAGCTATGGCGGCGGCGGTATGAACATGAACATGATGCGTCAGGCGCAGAAAATGCAGCAGGACATGATGAAAATGCAGCAGGAGATGGAAACCAAGACCTTCTCCGCAACCGCCGGCGGCGGCGTGGTGGAAGCCACGGTGACCGGAAAAAAAGAGCTGCAGAATATTGTGATCAAGCCGGAAGCGGTTGACCCGGACGATGTGGAAATGCTGCAGGATCTGATTGTCGCCGCTGTGAACGAGGCGCTGCGCAACGCAGACGCCGACTCGGCCGCCTCCATGTCCAAGCTGACCGGCGGCATGAATCTGGGCGGACTGCTCTAACATGGGCGCTTACCCCGCCGCGCTCGAGCGGCTGACCGAACAGTTTGCCCGGCTGCCCGGCATTGGCGGAAAAACCGCGCAGCGGCTGGCGTTTTACATCCTCAATCTACCCCCGGAAGAGGCACGCGCCTTTGCCGACACTATCGTGGAGGCGCGCACTACCATGCACAGCTGCCCTGTCTGCCAAAATTTGACCGATCAGGCGCTGTGCGCCATTTGCGATGACGACCGCCGCGACCATGGCACCATCTGCGTGGTAG
>JAQUZL010000018.1 GCA_028691385.1 Oscillospiraceae bacterium | reverse complement strand
TGTCCGGTCAAAACCGAGCGCGGCAAGCGGGTGTTCCCGCAGTCCGATCGCGCGCGGGACGTGACCGACGCGCTTTCGCGCAGACTCGCTGCGCTGGGCGTGACGGTGGAGCAAAAGTGCGTGACGGAAATCTTGACCCGGGACGGCGCGGTTTGCGGCGTAAAGGCCGGGCATGATCTTGTGTCTGCGCCCAATGTGCTGCTGTGTACCGGCGGCTGCTCGTATCCCATAACAGGCTCTGACGGCAGCGGATATGAGCTTGCGCGGCACGTTGGCCATACCATTGAACCTCCGGTTGCGTCGCTGGTGCCCATGCAGGAAAAGGGCAGCTGGTGCGCGCGCATGGCGGGGCTGGCGCTACGCAACGCCGGCATGAAGCTGCTGCGAGACGGAAAAAGCATCTACAGTGACTTTGGGGAACTGGAGTTTACGAAGTTCGGTCTGGACGGCCCGACGATTCTCAGCGCCAGCGCGCATATGCGCGCACCGGGAAGCTATGCAGTGGAGATTGACCTCAAGCCTGCGCTCAGCGAGGAAAAGCTGGACGCGCGGCTGCTGCGCGAAATCGCGGCAGAGCCGAACCGGCTCTATGGGGACGCGCTTCGCACGCTGGTGCCGCAAAAGCTTGTTTCGGCGATGGTGATTCGCAGCGGCATTCCCTCCAACACCCCCATGAACAGTGTGACGCGCGCGCACCGGCACAGCCTCATTGCGCAGCTGAAACATTTCACCATTGAGCTGGCAGGGCTTCGCCCGGTAGAGGAGGCGCTTGTGACCTCCGGCGGCGTGTGCGTATCTCAGGTGCAGCCCGGCACCATGGAGTCCAAATTGGTGCGCGGTTTGTATTTTGCCGGCGAGGTGCTGGATCTTGACGCCTATACAGGCGGGTTTAACCTCCAAATTGCCTGGTCGACCGGATTTGCGGCCGCTTCTGCGGTTGCAAAATCATGCGCGCCTGTGGTATAATAAGCCGGAAATTAGCGGAACGGCTGGTGCGGAAATCGGCCGACGCAGTCAAATACTTTGGGGGTTATGGAATGAAAAGTATCGCAATCGACGGGCCTTCCGGCGCAGGAAAAAGCACACTTGCGCAGATGACTGCGAAAAAGCTTGGCTTCAACTATGTGGACACAGGGGCAATCTACCGTACGGTTGCTTGGTTTTTAACCATGCGCGGCGCTGATTTGCAGCAGGCCGATGAAGTGGAAGCTGCGCTGCCCGATGCGAAGATTGAGATTACCTATGATGAGGGCGGCGCGCAGCATATGCTGCTGAACGGCGAGGACGTCAGCGGAAAAATCCGCACGCCGGAGGTTTCGGCCGCTGCATCCAAGGTTGCCGCAATGGCCTGCGTACGCGCGTTTTTGCTGCAGATGCAGCGTGATGTTGCAGCGGCCTATGATGTTGTGATGGATGGCCGCGACATTGGCACGGTGGTGCTCCCGGACGCCAAGGTGAAAATCTTCCTGACGGCCTCCGATGAGGTGCGCGCCCAGCGCCGTCTGGCGGAGCTGCAGGCAAAAGGGGAAAAAGCCGATTTTGAAACCGTACTGCAGCAAATGCATGAGCGGGATCGGAAGGATATTGAGCGCGAGATTGCGCCGCTCCGCTGCGCGGAGGATGCGGTCATTCTCGATACGACGCACCTGAGTCTGGAACAGTCGGAAGAAATGATTCTGGTGTTTATTGAGGAGATTTTGAAAGGATGAACTTCCTGCATTGCCTTGTGCATTACCTTGTTCGCGTCGCGATGTTTGTGTGGCATCCGGTATTTCGCGTGCAGGGCAGAGCAAATATTCCGGAAGGCGGCGCGCTGTTCTGCTCGAACCACTGCGGAAACGCTGACCCCTTGTGGTTTTGCTTTGCGCTTGGCCCGCAGCGAAAAGTACGGATTATGGCCAAAGCGTCTCTTTTGCAAATTCCATTTATCGGCCGCGTGCTGAAATGGGTCGGCGTGTTTGGCGTTCACCGGGGCAGCAATGATATTGCTGCAATCAAAACGGCGCTTTCTACCCTGAAAAATGGGGAACGACTGCTGGTCTATCCGGAGGGAACACGCGTGAAAGAGAGCGCACGCATTCCCGCAAAGACCGGCGCTGCGCTGTTTGCCACGCGAACGGACAGTCTGGTGGTTCCCGTGTACATTGCGCCGCGCCATTTCCCGTTTACGCCTGTCACATTGACCTTCGGCGCGCCCTATAAAATGGCGCAGCCGGGCACAAAGCTGACGCCCGAGCAGCTGCAGGACTGTACGGATGCGTTGATGGAAAAAATCTATGCCCTGGGTGAGAAACATGAAAATCAATCTTGCTGAAACCGCCGGCTTTTGCTTTGGCGTGGATCGCGCGGTGAAGCTGGTGGAGCGGGCGATTTCAGAGGGAACGGCGGTCTGCACACTTGGACCGGTGATTCACAACCGGTTTGTGACGGCGCACTTTGCCGCCCAAGGCGCGCGAGAGATTTCGGATCCCACGCAGGCGCCGCCCGGCAGCATTGTCATCATCCGTTCCCACGGCGAAACAAAGGAAACCTATGACCGGCTGCAGGCCATGCCTGTGACAGTGATGGATGCGACATGCCCATATGTGCGCCGCATCCAGAAGCTGGTTTCCGGTGCGTCGGAGCAGGGACAGCGCGTCATCATTCTTGGCAAACGGGATCACCCGGAAGTGATCGGCGTTGCCAGTTGGTGCAATGACCCACTGATTTTTGAAACGCCGGATGAGGTAGCACTTTGGACGAAGAATTCCGCTGTCAATTGGGATTTCCCCACAATTGTGGTCAGCCAAACCACAAATACCAAGGACAAATTAAAATGTTCTGTGAATTTTTTAAAAAAACAGTGTACAAATCTCAAAATATACGATACAATATGCGATGCGACAGAGAACCGTCAGAAAGAGGCCGCAGCCCTTTCGAAATCCTGTGAAGCAATGATAGTGATCGGCGATAGAAACAGTTCCAATACGAGGAATCTGGCCGAGATCTGCAGGGCCACTTGCGATCAGGTACAACTGATTGAGTCATGCGATGAGTTGGATATGCGGCATTTTACAGGTGTTTCGACTGTTGGTATCACGGCAGGCGCTTCTACGCCGCCGTGGATTATAAAGGAGGTCAACAATAAGATGAGCGAAGAGACAATCGTTGAAGGGACTCAGGAAGTAAGCTTTGCAGAGATGCTGGAGCAGTCCTTCAAAACTTTAAATAATGGAGATAGGGTAACCGGTGTTATTACGTCCATCACACCGACTGAGATCTATGTCGATCTGGGTACCAAGCATGCCGGCTATATCCCGACAAGCGAATTCAACGACGTCAAGGTGGAAGAGGCTTTCAAACCGGGCGATGAGATCGAAGTGGTCGTTGTCCGCGTGAATGATGGCGAAGGCACCGTTATGCTGAGCAAGAAGCGCCTGGACGCAGTGAAGTTCTGGGATGAGATCGAGAAGGTCTGCGAGGACAAGCAGTCCGTCGAGGGCACGATCACAGAGCAGAACAAGGGCGGTCTGGTTGCTGATGTGAAGGGCGTTCGCGTGTTTATTCCGGCCTCCCAGACCGGCATTCCGAAGAATGGCGATCTTGGCACGCTGCTGCACAAGACGACCGAGCTGAAGATCACCGAAGTCAACCGCGGCCGTCGCCGTGTGGTTGGTTCGATTCGCGCAGTGGGCGCAGAATCGCGCAAGGCTGCCAGCGAGAAGATCTGGAGCGAGATCGAAGTGGGCAAGGAGTATGAGGGCACTGTCAAGAGCCTGACCTCTTATGGCGCATTTGTTGACATCGGCGGCGTCGATGGCATGGTTCACGTTTCCGAGTTGAGCTGGAACCGCATCAAGAATCCGGCAGACGTCGTTTCCGTTGGCGACGTCATCAAGGTGCATGTCATTGCACTGGATCCGGAAAAGAAGAAGATTTCTCTGGGCTACAAGACTGCCGAGAACAACCCCTGGGCAGTGTTCACCACCAACTATCAGGTTGGCGACGTGATCACCGCTAAGGTTGTCCGCATGATGGACTTCGGTGCGTTTGCCGAAATCATTCCGGGCGTCGATGGCCTGATCCATATTTCCCAGATTGCCGATCATCGCATTGGCAAGCCTTCCGATGTACTGACCGAAGGCCAGGATGTCGAAGCAAAGATCATTGACATTGATACGGAGAAAAAGCGCATTTCTTTGTCGATCCGCGCGCTGCTTGAGGGCGGCGAGGAGCAGGATTCCGACGAGGAATAATCAAGATAAAAAAACCGGCACAGCTTTTCGCTGTGCCGGTTTTTTGCTGGCTCAGAAAATTGCAAGAATGCCCTGAATCATAGTGGTCACCCAGTCACGCTGGGTATAATCGGTGCGCAGCTCGATGGCAAGCGTTGGCAGGTCGGTGATAATTTCATCCACATTCAGCTCCATCATCTCATTGATGGCAGCCGGCGTGTTGACCGTCCAGGCGTAGACGGCTTTTCCGGCGCTGTGCGCCTTGCTCACTGCGCTGCTTGTGAGAAAGGTTGCCTGCAGCGATAGCGCGTCAGCTGCTTCAAGACTTGCATAGTTGCCATAGGCAATCGTTGCGATATAAGCGGTTTTTATGTTGGAATCCAGTTCTTTGATGCGCTTGAGAGTGTCGTAATTCATGCAGGACAGGACGCAAAAGTTCTGCATCCCATACTGCCGCACGAGCGCAATCACACGCTGTTCCAGATCGGCGTCAAAAACACTGGGCTTCAGCTCAATATTCAGCCGCGTTCTGCCGCGCGCGAGGCGGAGCACGTCCTCCAGTGTTGGGATGGTTATGCCGGAAAAGGCGGAGGAAAAGCTGCTGCCGACGTCATACTGCGTCAGCTCCGCATAGGTCGAGGACGACACGCCGATACTGACGCCGGCGGTGCGCTTGAGGGTGGCGTCGTGACTGATGACCAGCGTGCCATCACTGGCTTGACGGACGTCAAGCTCCAGGCAGTCCGCGCCGAGATCGACCGCAGCCTGAAAGGCCGGCATGGTGTTTTCTGGGTATTCGGAGGAAAAACCGCGATGCGCGCAGATCGTGTAGTAACGGATGAGGTCTGTGCCGAAGTCGATTTTGTTGGTGACGCCAAGATAGAGGTAGCTTCCGTTGAGCGCCAGACTGAACGCGGTGAGCAGTGCGATAAAAATTTTCCCATACCGCTTTGCCACGCGTGGCAGTGGAATTTCACAGTTGGTTTGGGGAATTGGCTCGTCAAGCGCCTGCTTGCGGCTATAGTAGAGCGCGCTGACAAACGCAAAGGTGTCCGGCACGTCAAACAATAGGCACATGCCGGCGGCAATCGCCAAAAGAATCATCAGCGACGAGCCTGCCACGGCGTAGGCCAGATAGACGTTGGAAAGCAGACGGGTTACGACAACCAGAATCGTAACGCACAGCGCGACGACTGCGGCGTAGATTGCAAGTGCAATCAAATTCCAGAGTAAATGCGCAAACAAATCCTGCCAAAAGTGACCGCGCACGAATTTTGCGCTCTTTTTCGCGGCGTCCGAGAAGAGCGCCTGCTCCAGAATGAAAATATGCAGGCTGTACAGCCACCGCACCGAAAGCATAAATAAAAAGGCGATGATGCCGCAAACAATTGCGATTTGCAGCCGATACGGTCGAATCAGACTCAACAGGTAGGTTGGCAGCTTGAAGCTGAGGACGGAACCGAGAATCAGAACCAGATTCGCAAATGGGACAATAATCAGCATAAACAGCGGCAGAATCAGGTTTTTTCGCTGCAGCAGGCGCCGTGACTGCACCGCGGCAAACTTCACCATGTCGATTGGACCGACGCTGTTACCGCTCCATATTTCATGATAGCAAAACAGAACCGCGCAAATATCAAACAGCGCATAAAGACAGATTAGGAAAAATACCAGTATCAGCAGGCAAACCGTCGTTGGCCGCAGCAAAAAGTGGACCAGATTTGCGCTGGACAGATATGGCATTTTCGCAAGCCACAGCGCAAAGTGAAACAGTAAGTAGAACAAAGGCCCGAATGCAGCTGCGCCAACCAGCTTGAAGCCGGCCTCAAACAGAAGAACCGAGCCAAAGCTTTTGCGCAGTAAATGCGCCGCGAGCCGCATCTGCGCCGCGGTTCGGCGAAAAAAGGAAAACTTCGTTTGGCTCACCGCCTTTGAGAAAATGAATCGGTCGGATCGGTCGGGCAATGCGCCAGAGGGTATCAGACTTTGGAAATGATTATATCAGCTTTTTTGAATATTCGCAATGAAAACAGAAATGGGAGCCGAAAATCGACTCCCATTTCTGTTAACCTTCGTGTTCGTTGCCAAATTTGCGAAACAGCAGCGAAATGCACCATAGACCGGCAAGTCCGACCAGTGCGTAGATGATACGGCTGATTGGGGCGGTTTGTCCGCCGCAAATCCATGCGACCAGGTCAAACTTGAAAATGCCGATGCTGCCCCAGTTGAGGGCGCCGATGATGACCAGAATCAAGGAAATGATGTCCATGATACGCCTCCCATAATGAAATAGATTCCGCAAGGGTAGTATTACCAATTTGCCTGGTTTTAGACATTTGGCTGTTTTCTTTTTGGAAGAAATATTGTATACTATTATAAATTTCACCAATCAAAGGAAGGCGCTCAAGATGAAATATATTCTGATTATCGGCGACGGAATGGCAGACAATCCAGTATCTGCGCTGGGGGGTAAAACGCCGCTTGAGGCGGCAAGAAAGCCGCATATTGACGCACTGGCGCGGAAGGCGGCACTCGGCCATGTATTGACGGTGCCGAAGAATCAGGTACCGGGGAGCGACACGGCCATTTTGTCCATTTTTGGCTGTGATCCAAACCGGTATTACACCGGCCGCAGCCCCTTGGAGGCTGCCGGCAGCGGCGTGTCCCTGCAGCCGGGCGACGTCAGCTATCGCTGCAATATGATCTGCTTGGAAGACGCAGACGTGCCGTTTGCGCAGAAAAAAATCCTGTCCCACTCTGCCGGCTCCATTGACGGAGAAACCTCCATTGCGCTGGTGTCATGGCTGTTTGCCGAGCCGGAGTTCAAGGCTGCCGCTGAAAAAATTGGTATGCGTGTCGAGCCAAGCCCGTCCTTCCGGCACATTGCGGTGCAGAAAAACGGGGACACGCGCGGCCTTGTGGCAGCGCCGCCCCACGATCATCTGGGCGAGGTGATCGGAACAATCCGCCTGCATGGCAATCAAAATGCGGAGGATTTGTGGGCACTGATGGAGCTGGCCAACGGCAAGCTGCAGCATCATCCGCTCAATGAAGCGCGCCGCGCGGCCGGGAAGCTGCCTGCAAACGGCATCTGGTTCTGGGCGGAGGGAACGGCGGTGCAGCTGCCGAACTTTGTGGACACGTATCATGAAAACGGCTCGGTGATCTCAGCGGTGCCACTGGTGCATGGTATCGGCGCATTGACCGGTCTGAAGATGGTTTTTGTCGAGGGCGCAACCGGCGAAAACGACACAAACTGCGAGGGCAAGGTAGCGGCGGCCTATCAGGCGCTGACCGGTGGGGACGATTTCGTCTGCGTCCATGTGGAAGCGCCGGACGAGGCCACGCACAACGGGAATCTTGCGCACAAAATTGACGCCATTGAGATGCTGGACAGCCGCATTGTTGCGCCGCTCACCGAAAAACTGGACGCAGCCGGAATTGACTATCGCATTTTGATGCTGTCTGACCACAAAACCCTGATGGCAACCCGGGGGCATGATGGCGACCCGGTTCCGTATATGATTTATGACAGCACCAAAAACATGGGTACCGGCAAGCCCTATACCGAGCAGTACGGCGAGGAAGGCCCCTATGTGGACGCCGGCGTCAAGCTGATGGGGCTGCTGTTTGGGGAGGGCGCAGAATGAACAAAAATTGCTTTTGCGCAGCGGATATTTTGCTGCCGAAAAACCAAAGTATGGAGAAGTGGGCGGTGGTTGCCTGCGATCAGTTTTCCAGCCAGCCGGAATATTGGGCGCGCGTCCGTGCAGCCACGCAGGGCGTGCCGTCGAGCATGCACATGATTCTGCCGGAGGCGGATTTGGGCACAGCGCGCGAGGCGGAGGAAACCGAGAAAATTAATCAAAACATGCAGGCCTATCTGGAGAGCGGCGTGTTTACAACATACCGCAGCGCCTATGTCTATGTGGAGCGTACGCTGGATTCCGGGCTTGTGCGCCGCGGCCTTGTGGGTATGGTGGATTTGGACGCGTATGATTACACGCCCGGTTCCGGCTCTGCGATTCGTGCCACGGAGGGCACGGTTGCCGCGCGGATTCCGCCGCGTGTGCGGGTGCGGAAGAACGCGCCCATCGAGCTGCCGCACATTTTGATGCTGGCGGATGACCATGCCGATCTGCTTTTGACGCCGATCGCGGAAAAGAAACAGGCGCTGGACAAGGTGTATGATTTTGATCTGATGGAGCAGGGCGGGCATATTACGGGCTATCTGGTGCGCGGCAGCGATGTGACGGCATTTGACGCGCGACTTTCCGAATATGCCGCGCACATTGATGAAAAATATCCGGATCTTGACGGCGCGCCGATGATTTTTGCCGTGGGTGACGGCAACCATTCCCTGGCCACGGCTAAGGAATGCTATGAGCAGTTAAAGCGCGCCAATCCCGGCGCAGATCTGTCGGCGCATCCGGCGCGCTATGCGCTGGTGGAGCTGGAAAACATCCACGACCCGGCACTGGCATTTGAACCCATTCACCGGGTCGTTGCCAATACCGATCCGGCACAGCTGCTGGCGGCGCTGCGCGAGCAGGCCTGCGCCCAAACGGGCTTTCCGCTTCGCTGGAAGTCCGGCAGCGAATCAGGCACGGTCTATTTGGATCCGGAAAAAAGTCCCCTCGCGGTGGGTGTGCTGCAAAAATTCCTCGATGGCTATTTGCAGAACCATCCGGGCACCATTGACTATATCCACGATGATGAGGTGCTGCTGTCGCTGGCAGGGCAGGAAAACACCATTGGCTTTTTGCTGCCGCCGATGGAGAAATCCCAGTTGTTTCGCGGCGTAATCGCCGACGGCGTGCTGCCGCGCAAAACGTTTTCCATGGGACACGCCCGCGAAAAACGCTATTATCTGGAAGGAAGAGCAATCAAGTGAGAACATTTACCGATCGCGCCTATGCCAAGCTGAATTTGACGCTGGATGTGCTGCGGCGCAGACCGGACGGCTATCACGATATGAAGATGGTCATGGCGTCGTGCGGCCTGTTCGATCAGCTGACCCTGCAGCTGGAAACCGCGCAGCCGTGGAGTGTTTCGTGCGCGTCCGGCGCTGCGCCGCTTGGCGCGGACAATCTGTGCTGGAAAGCGGCAGACCGGTTTTTGCGGGAAACCGACTACCGCTGCGATGGGCTGAAAATTGTGCTGGATAAGAAGATTCCCATGGGCGCCGGTACTGCCGGCGGCAGCAGTGACGCAGCTGCGGTGCTGCGGATGCTCAATCGCGCCTATGGCGCGCCGTTCACCACGCCGGAGCTTGCCGATTTTTCGGCCGCCATCGGCTCGGATGTGCCGTATTGCGTATTGGGCGGCACGCAGCTTGCCGAGGGTCGTGGCGAGCAATTATCAAGGCTCTCGCCGCTGCCGGAAATGCAGTTTCTGCTGTGCAAGCCACGTTTTTCCATCTCGACGCCGGAGCTGTTCCACGCCATTGATACCGAGGCGGCGGTCTATCACCCGGATACCGCAGCCATGCTGCGCGCCGTTTCCCACGGGGATGCAGAGCAGATTGCCGCCTGCCTTGGCAATGCCTTTGAGCCGCTGGCCAAGCGGCGCTTCCCGGTGGTTTCCCGCATCCTGGAAACGATGCGTCTTGGCGGCGCGATGGGCGCGGCGATGACGGGAACCGGCTCGTGCCTGTTTGGCGTCTTTGCAGAGCAAGCCGCGTGCGCGCGCTGCGCCGAACTTTTGAAGCAAGAATTCCCGGATACCTATGTGGTAGCTCCGATTAATACGATGGAAGAGCCGGCGGAACTGTAAGCTTCGCCGGCTCTTCGACGATTAACCCATTTTAGAAGGAAACAGGTGATCCTTGTGGTGACATTTTTGAATGGAACGAGTCATCGCGCAAACACAGCTGCGCTGCTGGAACGCGTCCAACAAACGGCGATGCAGCAGCATAAAAAGACCATTTTGATTGTACCGGAGCATCTGTCCCATGAAACGGAGAGACGCCTTTGCATGGTCTGCGGCAACACGGTTTCTCGCTGGGTCGAGGCAATGAGCCTGTCCAGATTTGCCGACCGTGTGTTTAGCGACTTGGGCGATGCGAACCTGCACGGCGTGGATCAGGCGGGACGCGTGCTGCTCATGTACCGCGCGGTGAGCGATTTGCGCAGCCGGCTGAATCATTTCCATCCCGGCAGGATGAAAGCGGAGTTTTTGCTACAGCTGCTGGAGCTTTCCACCGAGTTTGGCCGCTGCGCGATCACGCCGGCACTGCTGCATCAGGCGTCGGCGACGGTGAACGGCAGTCTTGCGCAGAAGCTTGACGAATTGTCGCTGATTTTTCAGCAGTACGCGGCGATTTGCGAGGCGGAAGGAATTGACCCAAGCCAAAAACTGACGCGTCTGGCGGCGTTTTTGCCGGATGCTGCGTTTCTGGCGGATACCCAGATCATGATTGACGGCTTTACCGGCTTTTCCATGCAGGAGAGCGCGGTGATTCAGGGACTTTGCCGGTATGCGATGGATGTGACCATCGCCATGACGGTTTCGGGGGAGGAGATATTTGCCCCGGCAGCGCGCACGCAGCGCCATCTCATCGGGGAGCTGGCAAGCAAACAGATTGCCTATACGGTGACGCAGATTGCAGCGCCGCAAGACAGCGCGCTGGCGCAGCTGCCGGCACTGCTGTTTTCCCATGGCGTCGCGCCCTATGCCGGTTCCAGCGAAGAGATTTCGCTGTCTGAGTGCGAATCAGCCTATGAGGAATGCCTGAACGCTGCGGATACGACGCTGAAGCTGGTACGTGAGGGAATGCGCTTCGATGAAATCCAGATTGCCTGCACGGCGCTTGGGCAGTATGCGCCGCTTTTGCAAGCGGTGTTTGAGCGGTTTTCCATTCCGTATACGCTCAACCGCGCAGATCCGGTGATCAACAGACCCATCATGCGCCTTGTGTGCGCGGCGCTGGACTGCGTGGTCTATCATTACGACACGGATGACGTGCTGCGCTATCTCAAAAGTGGCTTTGCGCCGGCGGAGCAGGCCATGTGCGACCGCATGGAAAACTATGCAATGATCTGGAAACTGCGCGGCAGCGGTTGGACGCGGGAGTGGACTATGCACCCGGACGGCCTTTCGCGCGATTGGCGTGAGCGGGACAAAGCGAGGCTTGCATCGCTGGAAGCGGCAAGGCAAGCCTGCATTGCGCCGCTGCTGCAGCTGGAGCAGGCGCTGCGCAGCGCGCCCACAGCCGCTAAAATGGTGGAGGCGCTCTATCAGTTTTGCCAAACCATCGACATTGCCGCGCAGCTGCAGCAGGACGTCAATGCCGACGCGCTGCTCAGTCGGCAGCGCGCTATGGAGTCTGCCCAGCTCTATGAAAGCCTGATGCAGGCGCTGGAGCAGTTCCATCACATTCTTGGCGAACGTACGCTGCAAATTCCCGAGTTTGCGCAGATGATGCTTTTGGTGCTGGGACAGTATACCGTTGCGGCCATTCCGCCAACGGCGGACTGTGTGGCCATCGGCGAAATGCACATGATGCGCCAGCGCGCGCCGAAAGCGCTGCTGGTGCTGGGCGCGCAGGAAGGGCTTTTTCCGCCTTACTGCGCGCAGGGGAGCATTTTGTCGGATCACGAGCGGGAGCTGCTGCGCAAAAACGGGCTGACGGCATTTCGATGTAATGCCGATGACACCGAAGAGGCCATGCTCACCATTTATAATTTGCTGTCCGCGCCCACCGCGTATCTGAAAATCAGCTGCTGCCCGCAGCCGGCAGGGGAGTCCTATCTTTATCGCCGCATCAAGCTGCTGCTGCCGAAAAGCGTGCCGGAAACGCCGCTGTACACACCGCTTGTCCTTATGAGCGAGCAAACCTCCCGTGCACGCCTTTTTGCGATGGCCAAAACGCAGCCGGAAGCCGCCGCACTGCTTGCGCCGCTGGAAGCGCTCCATGACGAGCAGATGGAGCATCTGGCAAACCAATATCTGAGCCGCGGCAGTCAAATCTATGCGCCGCTGTCGCCGGATTCCGTGCGGGCACTCTATGGGGAAACGCTTTTTCTGTCCGCATCTAAAATTGACCGCTTTGCATCATGTCGCTGCGCCTATTTCTACGAGTACGGACTTGCGGCCAAGCCGCGCCGCGCGGCGGAATATGACGCGCGGGAGCTGGGCACCTTTGTCCATGCGGTGCTCGAATGCGCGGTGCGCCGGGTGATGGACGAGGGCGGCTATCAGCGGGTCACCAAACAGCGCGCGGCGGAGATTGCCAGCGAGGAGATGGCGCGATTTGTGCAGGAGCACCCGGACGACCTGTCTGCGCAGGGCGCGCGCGGTCAGTATCTGTTTTCTCGCAACTTTTCCGAGGTGAAGGCGGTGACAGACGAGCTGTGGAGCGAGTTGAACGGCTCTGCATTTCAGCCGGATCGGTATGAATTGTCGTTCGACGCAGACGGCGATATGCCGGCGGTGGAAATTCGGGGCGCGCGCGCCCACGCGCTGATTCACGGCTTTGTCGATCGCGTGGACAAACTGCGCCTGAACGGAAAAGATTTTGTGCGGGTGATTGACTATAAAACCGGGGCTAAGCAGATGGACTATACCGATATTCTCGAGGGAATCGGTCTGCAAATGCTCATCTATCTGTTTGCGCTGGAGGATAACGGCGCTGCGCTCTACGGCAGCGCGCCGCAGGCGGCGGGGGTACTGTATGTGCCGGCGCACTGCCGCATTTTGCCGCAGCCGCGCCGTTTGGAAGCAGAAGAGGCGGATGTTGAGCGCGCCAAGGAGGTGCGCAGGAGCGGCCTGATTTTAGACGACGCGCAGGTGCTTTCGGCCATGGAGCAGCCGGAGCTTGCCCCCCGCTACCTGCCGGTCAAAATCGCAAACGGCACAATCACCGGCGGCGACCGCGCCACCGCGCAGCAGCTGCAGCAGCTCAAGGCGTATGTGGTGCGGACGCTTTGCGATATGGCCGATCAGATTGTCTGCGGCGACGTACATCCGACCCCCTATCAGCGCGACCCGACGCATGGTTCGTGCACCTATTGCGACTACGCGCCCGCCTGCCATTTTGACGCCTACGGTCTGGCGGTGCGGCGGCTTCGAAAAACGCCGCCGGATCAATTCTGGGAAACCATCGTAAAGGAGAATGCGCGCTATGGCAGAGATTAAATTATCGCCCAGTCAGCAGGCCATTGTCGACTATCGCGGCGGCGCGATGCTGGTTTCGGCGGCAGCCGGTTCCGGCAAAACCATGGTGCTGGTGCAACGGCTGATGGCGCGGCTGTGCGAGCAAAGCGATCCGAAAAATATTGACGATTTCCTCATGATTACCTATACCAAGAAAGCGGCGGCGGAGCTGCGCGCGAAAATCATCGCGGAGATCAGTCGCCGCGTGGCGGGGCAGCCTGAAAATGCGCATCTGCGGCGGCAGCTGCACCGAATCTACTCTGCGCGGATCTCCACCGTGCACGCATTTTGCGCCGATGTGCTGCGAGGCTATTCCAATGTGCTGGATCTTTCACCGGATTTTCGCATTGCGGAGGAGTCTGCGTGTGCGATTTTCCGAGAGAACGCGGCCGCGCAGACACTCGACGAGGCGTATGCCGCGCTGGACGAGAACCCGGATTATCGCGCGGCCATTGACCTGTTTGGCGCAGGCCGGGATGACCGGGCGCTGCCGAAGCTTGTGATTGCGACCTATGACAACGTGCAATGCAGCGCAAATCCACAAAAGCAAATCCAGCGGTATCGCCAGCTGATGGAGTTTGATCCGGCCGCGGAGGCGTCGCAAACTGTTTGGGGCGCGTACCTTTGCGACGGCGTGCGCAGGTTCGCCGCCGATGAAACAGTGCTCTTTTCGGAGCTGCTGCAGGAATTTGAGTCCGCGCCGGCCTATGCGGCAAGCTACGGCCCTTCGGTCCAGACAACACGCGATGATCTTGCGGGTCTTGCGCGCTGTCAAAGCTGGGACGCAGTCCGACTGTATCAGCAGGTGCAGTTCGACCGCCTCAAGCCGGTCAAAAAGGATCAGGTAGAGCCTGCATTGAAGGAAATGACGGCAAATATTCGCAAGCAGTGCCAGGCGGGCCTGAAAAAATGGCGGACGCCGTTTTATGGCAGCTCCGCGGAAATGCTCGCAGAGCTGCAGGCGACCGCTGCGGCGGTGCGGGGCCTGCTTGCCATGACCGAACGCTTTGGACAGCTGTATCAGGCGGAGAAAAAGCGGAGAAACAGCCTTGACTTTGGCGATTTGGAACATCTGGCGCTGCAGCTGTTTTACGGAAAAAAGCAGGAAGCGCCAACGGCCGCCGCCAAAGAGCTGTCCGACAGCTTTACCGAGGTGCTGGTGGACGAATACCAGGACACCAATGCGGTGCAGGATTTGATTTTCCATGCTGTTTCGCACAGCGGCGCGAACCTCTTTATGGTTGGCGATGTGAAGCAGTCCATTTACCGCTTTCGTTTGGCAGACCCTACGATTTTTCTGGAAAAGTACCATTCTTTTTCTGACTTTCAGCCCGGCATGACCGGCCCTGCGCGCTTTTTCCTGTCTGAAAATTTTCGCTCGCAAAAGGCGATTTTGGACGCGGCCAATCAGGTGTTCACAGGCGTCATGACCGCGCGTCTTGGCGGCCTTGCCTATACGGAGCATGAAATGCTCCGTGAGGGCTGTCCGCACCCGTCGCGCGGCAGCCCGTGCGTGGAGCTGGACTGTATCGACTATGATAGCGGCGCGGACGATGAGGAAAGCCCGGATCGCGCCCGCATTGAGGCTGGTTTTCTTGCAAAACGGATCAAAACAATGCTTGCAAGTGCGGAAACGGTGTCAAAGGATGATCAAACCAGACCGGTTACGGAAAAGGACATTGTGATTTTGCTGCGCAAGATGTCAAACGCGGGAATCTTCCAGCAGGTGCTGGAGGAAGCCGGGATCAGCTGTGTCTGCGATCGCAGCGATAATATTCTCGATACAACGGAAATTTCCGTGCTGATCAGCTTCTTGCAGATCATCGACAATCCCTATCAGGATGTGCCGCTGCTCGCGGTGCTGAACAGTCCTGCAGGGGGCTTTACGCCGGATGAGCTGGCTGCGGTGCGAGTGCTTGACCGCAGTGCAGCGCTCTATGATGCGCTGCTGGCGTCAAAAACGGAAAAGGCGGAGCAGTTTTGCCGGCGTTTGGAGCTGTTTCGCCGGCAGGCGCGCGAACTGCATCTGGGCGAACTGGTGAATCGGCTCATTCAGACGCAGGAGCTGACGGAGTGCTTTTCCGCCATGCGCCGGGGCGAGCAGCGCGCGAAGAATTTGCAGCTGTTTTCCGAATATGCGCAGCGTGCGGAAGCGGCGACGCCGGAGTTGGCAGGTTTTTTGCGCGCGCTGGAACAACTGCGCGCGTCTGGCAGGGGCATTCAGAACGACGCGGAGCAGGCGCAAAGCAGCGTGACCATCACGACCATCCACAAGTCCAAGGGCTTGGAATACCCGGTGGTGTTCCTGGCGGAGTTATCCGGAAAATTCAATCAGGAGGATCTCAGACAGGCGGTTTTGTTCGATACGGAGATGGGAGTTGGCGCGCGGGCAATGGATGAAACGCTTCGCGTCAGCTATTCCACCATCGCGCGCAGCGCCATTGCTTCGAAAATCGAGCAGGAAAATCGATCGGAGGAACTGCGCGTTTTATATGTTGCGATGACGCGTGCGAAGGATCTTCTCATCATGACCTATTGCTCCAAGCATCTCAAGACAGAGCTTGCCGCCATTTCCAGTGTGCTGACCTGGCCGGTGCGGCCGCAGATGGCGGAAAACGTCACAAGCGCGGGAAAATGGGTGCTGATGGCGGCGCTTTGCAGGCAGGAGGCGGGCGCGCTGCATGACCTGTGCGGCAGACCGGCGTGCGTGCGCGCTTTTGAGGGTGCGCAATGGAAAATCTGCTATGACGGTGGAACGGAAGGCTCGCAGCGCAGTGCGGCGCTGCCCCAACAGATTGTTGCGCGCAGGGTGCCGACTGCGGCGGAAATTGCGGCGGCAGCCGCCTATCTTTACCCGTATCGGGCGCAGACGCAGACGCCTGCAAAGATTACGCCGACCCAATTGAAGGGTCGCGTGAAGGATTACGAGGCGGCAGACGACGCTGCGCGGCTGCTCCCGCTGCGGGTACAGGTGCGGCAGCCCGAGTTTGCTGCGGAAAAGACCTTGCGCGGCGCGCAGCTGGGCGACGCGGTGCATTTGGCCATGCGGTTTTTGAACGACGCTGCCTGCGAAACCCTTGAAGGCGTGCAGGCCGAATTGGAGCGCCTTTGCGCGGCGCATCATCTCACGCGCGAACAGGCGCGCGCCATAGACCCCGCGCAGCTGCTGCAATTCTTCCGTTCGCCCCTTGCCGCGCGGGCGCGCGCGGCACACTGCCTGCGGGAATATAAGTTTTCTGTGCTGGTGGACGCCGCACAGCTTTCTGCAGGTGCGGGCAGCGTGCTGCTGCAGGGCGTTGTGGACTGCTGCATGGAGGAACCGGACGGATTGGTTATTTTGGATTTCAAATCCGATCGCCTTGGACAACTGCCCGCAGAGCAGTATGCCATGCGGTATGCCGCACAGCTGCAGGCCTACGCGCTGGCAATGCAGGCCGTGTTTAATAAACCGGTCAAGCAGTGCTGGCTCTATTTTCTGCGTACCGGGCAGAGCGTGGAATTGCCCGTCAGCGCCAAGGATTGATAAAAAATAACACGCGGCTTGATCCCGGATCGTTGGGATTCAAGCCGCGTGTTGCCATTGTGAAAGGTGCGCCGGAGCAGAAAATCACCCCAATGAACAAAATCATTGGGGTGGCGTTTTGGTGCTGGTTATGCGATTGCAGGCTTTAGCTTGGAAATGATATAGGCTTCCATCGATTCCGGCGTCATGTCCAATGCAGCGGCCAGCTCACTGTAAAGCAGTTTTTCTGCGCGATGGAACAGTTCCTCATCCCGCGCGCGCAGCTGCTTACGCACCAGTTGCTTTTCCAGGCGCTTTTTGTAAAGCCCTTTCATAAAACAGACCAGTTGTGTCCGATCAGCGGACCGCATGACCTCTTTCAGTTCAGATTCCCGCAATTTGTCGTCGTCAATCCATGCCGCCTCCATACGATCAAGCGTGGAAATCAGCTGCTCGGCGTCGTCTTTTGAGATCAGCTTGCGGATCTGAAGATTGGATGCGTCAACCGGGACGTAAATCCGGCCGTTTGCACCAAAGATAGGGCTTAATACATAATAGAGGCGGCTTCCCTTTACAAAATCCGGCGTCTCAATGTTTATGACGGTGCATGCACCCGTATTTGCGTAGAAAACGCGCTCATTGAGCTTGAACACAGTATCATCTGCCTCCTTTTATGCTTTCTCGATTTCGCAATATTCTTACAACTCTAATATAACATATATTTAACGAAAATGTAAGTGAAATTTTATGAAAAAAGCACGCCTGTTAAAAAATAACAGGCGTGCTTTTGTGAAACATGTTAAAATCAGTCGGAAATCTTATGATATAGCGCCAGATATGCCTTGGCTGCGGCTGTCCAGCCAAAGTTCTGGTTCATGCACTGCCGCATAAGCGCTTGCCAGGCATTCGTATCCCGGAAGGCCGTTGTCGCGCGCGCAATGGCGGAAAGAAACGCGTCCGGCTCGTAGGCCTCAAACAAAAATCCATTTTCGCCGGGGCTGCCCGCCTCAATCACAGTGTCGCGCAGACCGCCGGTGGCGCGCGCAATTGGAACAGTACCATATCGCATGGCGCACATGACCGGTATTCCGCACGGCTCCGACACGGACGGTGCAAGATAGATGTCACTGGCTGCGTAAATCTGCGCAGAGAGTACTTCGTCATAGCCTGACACCGTGCAGACATACTGGCCGGGATATTTGCCGTTGGAAGCGGAAAGCATCTGCTCCATTTCCTTGTGGCCGGAGCCAAGAATCACAAGCTGCGCGCCTTGGCGCATCAGTTCCGGCAAAATCTGATCCAGCAGGGGATAGCCCTTGCGTGGCTGGAGTCTGGAAACGCAGGCGAATAGCGGCGCGGCGGGGGAAACCGTCAGGCCAAGCTTTTCTTGCAGCGCCGCCTTGCAGGCGGCTTTTCCGCCGAGGTTCTCGGCACTGTAGTTTTGAGGCAAAAAAGCACTGCTTTGCGGGTCGTGCCGCGTCATATCCACGCCGTTCAAAATGCCAAACAGCTTGTTTTGGTTTTCACGCAGCACCGCACTGAGCGTGAGTATATTGTCATCGGCAATCAGCTCCTGCGCGTAGCGCGGGCTGAAGGTGGTGATGGCGTCGCAGCAGACAATCGCGCCCTTCATCAGATCCACCTCGCCGTTCAGCTCCATGGTGCCCTCGGCAAACAGGACGCCGCTAAGCCCAAATTCATCGTTCAGCGAGAAATAGTTCCGCACGGCGGGATGCTCCGCATTGTGAATGGTAAACACCGTATAGATGGGCTTCCGCTCCGGATGGGCGTACTGCAGTTCCCGCAGATAAATGGGAATCAGCGCGGTTTGCCAGTCCGTGCAGTGCATGACGTCGGGATACCAGGCTTCCAGCGGCGCGATAGCGTCCAGCAGCGTGACCACTGCCTTGGAAAAAAAGGCAAACCGATTGGGGTCGTCCTCGTCGCCATAGATGCAGTCACGATCAAAGTAATCGCTGTTTTCAATAAAATAGACGGTCAATCCACTTTCTTCCGTCAGCTTATACAGTCCGCAGGAAAACTGCATATAGGACACCGGAACGGAAACGTTGCAAAGAAACTGCAACTTGTCGCGATATTGCTTGGCGAGGCAGCGATAAAGCGGCAAAATCAGCCGCGTATCGCAGCCCAGCGCGCACAGCGCACGGGGGAGCGCACCGGCGGCGTCGGAAGTGCCGCCCATGCAAATATAAGGATAGGCCTCACTTGCTGCATAGAGCACATTCATGCAACACACCTCTTGTCTGATGCGGTTATTCCGCCGAAATTAAATAGTAATAGACGGGCTGACCGCCGTCAATTAAGCTGACCTCAGCATCCTGACAATGCGTGCGAAAGACGTCGGCGGCAGCCGCTGCGTCAGAATCGGAGATGTCTTGTCCGGCAAAAATCGTGATATAATCCTTGCCGTCGGCGCAAATACGATCGGCAATGGAGGCGAGCAGCGCGGGCAGATCCTTACCGGCGCCGAAAAGCGCACCGTTATACAGCGCAAGATAGTCGCCCTCGTGAATTTCGTTGCCGTCAAAGTCGGAGTCGCGCGCGGCGTAGGTCACCTGAATGGTGGATACCGCCTTGATCGCTTCGGTCATGGCATCAAGATTGGCGTCAAGGGCCTGCTCCGGGTCGAAGTTCAGCAGCGCGGTGATGCCCTGACAAATGGTGGCGGTGGGGACGACAATCACCTTTTTCTTTGTCATGGGAATGGTCTGCTCTGCGGCCATAATAATGTTTTTGTTGTTCGGCAGCACCAGAACGATTTCCGCCGGCGTGCGGTTGATTTCGCGCAAAATGTCGTCAGTGGAGGGATTCATGGTCTGTCCGCCCTGCGCAAAGCCGTCCACGCCAAGATCGGCAAAGACGGAGCGGATGCCATCGCCGGAACAGACGGAAACGATGCCGTACTGTTTTTCGGCCGCGCGTTCTTCTGCCTCCGAGAGCACCTTTTCCGTGTGCTGCAACCGCATGTTTTCCACCTTTACGGTTGCAAAGCTGCCATAGGTGAGCGCTTCTTCCAGCGCAAGACCGGGATTGTTGGTGTGCACATGTACCTTGATGATGTCATCGCCGTCCACCAGTACCAGCGAGTCGCCGATGGTCGCCAAAAATGCGCGCAGCTTTTCCGGATCCTTGGCATGTTCCCGCTTGACGATAAACTCCGTGCAGTAGCCGAATTGAATATCCTCGGTGCTGAATTCGGAGAAATCGGCGCTGGATTTCACATCGGCGTCCGGCTCGGTCACGTCAATCACGACGCCGCGCAGGCTCAGTAGCATCCCGTCCAGAATATCCACATAGCCCATGCCGCCCGCGTCCACAACGCCGGCTTTTTTCAGCACGGGATTCTGGTTGACGGTTTCGGCCAGCGCACGCTTGGCCGACTCCAGCGTAAACTCCAAAATGTGTTCCAGATTATTGTCATTTTCCGCTTCAATGACCGCGTCCTCCGCGCTGACGCGGGAAACTGTCAAAATAGTGCCCTCTGCGGGCTTCATGACCGCCTTATAGGCGGTGTCGACGCCGGCTGCCAGTGCGCGTGCGAAATCGCGGCCATCGGCAAGATGCTGCTCCTTGAGCGATTTTGCCATGCCGCGGAACAGCAGCGAGGTGATGACGCCGGAGTTGCCCCGCGCGCCGCACAGCAGGGCGTTAGCCGCAGCCGTGGCCGCTTTGTCCAAGGTGATTCCGGACGGCGCAGCCTTCATTTCGGCAGCTGCAGCGCCAAGCGTCAGGCTCATGTTGGTGCCGGTATCTCCGTCGGGCACCGGAAATACATTCAGTTCATTGATTTGCTCTTTATGGTTTTGCACATTGGCTGCCGCATTGATGATCATTGCAGAAAATGCGGCGCCGTCAATCATTTGCTTCAATTTCCTTACACCTCCGTATGCCGTGGCTTCAGCCTGCGACAATCGAGTCAACAAATACGTTGACTGCCGCGATCTCTGCGCCGGTAATCTTGCCAACGACATAGCGGACTTCTTTTATAATGGATGTGGAAAGCGCGGAAATATTGACGCCGTGCTCCACAATGATGTGAAGATCAATCGTAATCGTGTGATCCTCGTTGTAATGGACGCGAACGCCCTTGCCCATGGCTTCTTTGCGCAGCAAATGAACCAGTCCGTCGGTCATTGAACGGACGGCCATTCCCTTTACGCCAAAGCAGTTGGTTGCGGCAGCGCCGGCAATGCGCGTGATGACATTGCTGCTGATGTTGATGTTCCCATTATCTGTATGCACTTGGAGCATTTGACAACCCTCCATCATAAATTCTGAATCAAAAATTTCAATCCCCATTCTAACGTATAACAGGGGAAAGTACAAGTGGAAAATCAGGTAAGCATGCTTTCCTGCCAGCAATCCGGCGCAGGTACGTCCAAAAGCTGTGCAATGGTTGCCGCAACGTTGGCAAGGCCGAAGCTTCCGCTCTTCAGCGAAGTGCCGCCGCAGACGATAAACGGCACCGGATTGAGCGAATGGGCAGTGCGGACGCTCTTGACGCCCTTTTTATCTACATCGAGCATTTTGTCGGCGTTGCCGTGATCCGCCGTCAGCAGCAGGGTATAGCCCAGCGACTCGGCCTGCTTCGCCAGCGTTCCGATGCACGCATCAAGCGCTTGCATGGAAGCAATGACGGCAGAAAAATTGCCGGTGTGCCCCACCATATCGCCGTTGGGGAAGTTGCAGCGCAGGAAATCATAGCAGCCGGACTGCATGGCGGCAATCATTTTTTGTGTGATCTCGCGGCATTTCATTTCCGGCTTTTCGTCAAAGGAGATGTTGTCGGAGGGAATTTCTTCCCAGGTTTCCAGCGCTTCATCAAATTTTGCGCCGCGGTTGCCGTTCCAGAAGTAGGTGACGTGGCCGTATTTCTGGGTTTCGGACAGCGCGTATTCGCGAATGCCATGCTTGCAGAGCACCTCGGTAAGCGTCTGCGTGATGGTGGGCGGGCTAACCAGATACCGGCTTGGGATGTGCAGGTCGCCGTCATACTCCAAAATACCGGCATAAAGCGCATCCG
>JAQUZL010000017.1 GCA_028691385.1 Oscillospiraceae bacterium | reverse complement strand
TTTTTTCGCGTCGGCAATCACGCGCATCAGCGCGCCGCGGGGATCGCCCACAAACGGCGTGCCGTCCGGGTTGCAGACCGAGCAGATGAGTCGCGCGACCTTGCCCTTCTGCGGCCGCCATGGAAATGTGACAAAGCTGTCCAGATCCGGATGCAGATACTGGTCGGACTCCTCGATGCGGACAAATCCCTCGATGGAGCTGCCGTCAATCATGATTTGATTGTTCACTGCCTTTTCAATCTGAGATGCGGTGATTGCAACATTTTTCATCATGCCAAAGACGTCCGTAAACTGCATGCGGATAAACTGAATATCCTCTTCCTGCACCATGCGGATGATGTCTTCCTTGGTGTATTTTGCCATATGCCTGCACTCCCTCTATTTTGAAGTCGAACCGCCTCGTGTTGGAATTATTATATGCACGAGCGTGTCACTTGTCAACTTATTTCTGAATAATCGTTTAACTGAAGTTGCAAAAAATATGATTAAAAAAGAAATTTCCATTGATTTTTAGCAATAAATGAGATTTATAAAGTCAGCAGTTTCATGCTAGGGGATAAAAACACACGGCGGCAGAAGCTGCCGCCGTGTGAAATCCATGCGCCCTTACACTTCAAACATCAGGTCGCCATAGGTCGGGACCGGCCACAGTTTTTTGTCCACCAGCAGCTCCAGCGCATCGACCGGCGCACGCAGCGCGGTCATGTCCGCTGTCACGGTGTCGTGGAAGAAATTCGCCATCTCGCAGGCGTCGTCCATCTGATCGGCCTTGGCCGTATCGGTAAGCAGCGCGTCATAGGCCGTCTTGGCCTTGCGCAGCAACGCGCTGATCTGGCCGAGCAGCTCTGTCTGAACAGAAACGTCCGCCTCCGGGCAAACGCCCCTCACCGTGGCAATGGACGCGGCCATCTGGGTCGTGGCGCTGATTGCGGTGGGAATATAATGCTTGCTGGCCATGTGGATCATGGTCTGCGCTTCAATGTTAATCACCTTGGCATAGGTCTCATACATAATTTCCGCATGGGACTCCAGCTCCGGCTTGGTGTAAATGCTAAACTTCTCAAACAGCTTTGCGCACTTCTCGGTGGTGAGCGCGGGAACGGCTGCCACCATGCTCTTGAGGTTGGGCAGGCCGCGGCGCTCTGCCTCGGCAACCCACTCGTCGGCGTAGCCGTTGCCGTTGAACACGATGCGGCGATGCGCCTTGATGGTATCGGCGATGTACTTTTTGCAGTCCGTTTGGAAATCCGTGGATTTCTCCAGAAGGTCGGCAGCTTCACAGAACACCTCGGCAACGATGGCGTTGAGGGTGGTGTTCGGCTCGGCAATGGAATCGGAGGAGCCGACCATACGGAACTCAAACTTGTTGCCGGTAAAGGCAAACGGAGAGGTGCGATTGCGATCGGTTGCGTCCTTGTTGAGCAGCGGGATGGTTGCAACGCCGGAATTCAGCTTGCCGCCCTGCAGGCTGGAGCCTGCCGTGCCGGTGCTCACAATCTGATCGACCACGTTCTCCAGCTGATCGCCCAGAAAGATGGAAATGATGGCCGGCGGCGCTTCATTTGCGCCCAGACGATGGTCGTTGCCCACATCGGAGGCCGACAGCCTCAGCAGATCCGCGTGGACGTCAACGCCCTTCAGGATACACGCCAGCACCAGCTGGAACTGCAGGTTTTCGTTGGGATTTTTGCCCGGATCCAGCAAGTTCTTGCCGTCGTCCGTGCCGATGGACCAGTTGTTATGCTTGCCGGAGCCGTTGACGCCGGCATATGGCTTTTCATGCAGCAGGCACACAAGGCCATGCTTGGTGGCAGCGCGCTTCATGGTTTCCATGGCCAGCTGGTTCTGATCCACCGCCATGTTGGCCATGCTGTAAATCGGCGCCATTTCATGCTGCGCCGGCGCAACCTCGTTGTGCTGGGTGGTGGCCGGGATGCCAAGCTTCCACAGCTCCACATTGAGATCCTTCATGAACGCGCCAACGCGCTCACGGATCACGCCAAAGTACTGATCGTCCAGCTCCTGCCCCTTGGGCGCGGGCGCGCCAAACAGGGTGCGGCCGGTATAGATCAGGTCGCGGCGCTGGAGATACTTCTCGCGATCCACCAGAAAATACTCCTGCTCCGGGCCGACGGATGCGATGACTTTGGTGGCGGTGGTGTTGCCAAACAGGCGCACAATGCGCAGCGCCTGATCGGAAATGGCCTGCATGGAACGCAGCAGCGGAGTCTTTTTATCCAGCGCCTCGCCGGTATAGGAGATAAAGATGGTGGGGATGCACAAAATCACGCCTGCCGCCTGTTCCTTGATGAACGCCGGCGAGGTCATGTCCCACGCGGTATAGCCGCGGGCATAGGCCGTGGCGCGCAGGCCGCCGGATGGGAACGAGGATGCGTCCGGCTCGCCCATGATGAGCTGCTTACCCGTCAGCTGCAGCAGCGTTTTGCCCTCCACCGGGGGCGTAATAAAGGAATCATGCTTTTCCGCCGTAATGCCGGTCAGGGGCTGAAACCAGTGGGTATAATGGGTTGCGCCCTTTTCCACCGCCCAGTCCTTCATCACATTTGCAACGCAATCCGCCGTTGCCATGTCAAGCTGACCGCCGTTTTCCATCACAGACTTGACCTCGGCAAACGCCTTCTTTGGCAGGCGCTCGCGCATAACAGCAATACTAAACACATTCGAACCAAAGATCTCAGAGATATTCATAGATGTATCGATCCTTTCCACCTAACGATCAGAGCCACGTCAAATAAAACAAAACGGCGTCCACAAAGCCACGGGCAGAAAACTCCCCGATTCGCGGACACCGTCGTCAATTCATTCAGTTGCGGCTCTCAAGAGCTTTCAATGGTAATACAATACTGTATTGCGAAAAAAAATGCAAGTATTTTTCCGACAAAATTCAAATAAAATCCGCTCTTTTTTCCGTCACGTTCCCCATAATTTCCGGCCTTTATTCCAGACCCAGCCCCAGATAGCCGCACGCGGGCGCTGCATTTTCCGCGTCATGCAGCATGGAAAATACCGCCGCATCGCCCGGCCCATATAGCGTTGCGTCCATTCCGGCAGCGCCCGCGACCGCCTGCGGCAAAGCTGTGGTAAACGGCAGCACCTCACGCACCACCGCAGCGCCGCCGCAGCGATCCACCACCGCGCAGCAGCGCTGCCCGCTGCATTGCCAACTTGCAAGAAATCCGCCATTGGCGCGGAGAAAATCGTGCTGCAGCTGCAAAAAATCCGCGCCGAAGCGCACATGCGCCACGCCGCGCAGCAGCTGCTCGCGCAGCGCGCCATAGGCGGCCGCGTCCAGGTGCGCCACCGGCGTCTTTGTCAGCGCTGTAACCGGATGCACCGCTCGATGCGACCAGCTGCGATAGCCACGATCTGCATAAAATGCCCGCAGCCCCGGCTCGCCCGGCACCACCATTGCGCAGCGCGCACCCGCCGCGCGGGCGCGGATATTGGCCTGCTCTAACAGAGCCGTGGCCAGTCCCTCGCCGCGAAACCGGCGCTCCGTTGCCACGGCGTACAGATACCAACATGGCGCTCCGTTCCCGTTCGCCGCAACCAGCTCCACGCAAAACACCGCCGCCATCGCGGCAAGCGCAGCGCCGCGGCGCATGATCAGCATCCGGCGCGGCGAGAAGCAGTCCCGGAAAAACAGCGCAATCGTATCCGGGTCATCGCCGAACGCCTGCTGCCACAGGCGCGTCATGGCCGGAATGTCCCCGGCGGTCGCCCACTCAAAGGCTTCCATCTTGCGCGACCCAAAAAGCGGAGTTTTTCTCCAGCAGCAAATCCGGCACATAGGACTCTTTGGACTTGCGCAGACCCGGCAGGCCCACGTCGTCCTCGCGGTTGAGATAGCGGATCTGGCGATAGCGCGCGCGAATCATGCGCGCAAACTCCCGGTTCACGATGGGATACGCGCCCTGCACGGCGCTGTCCGCCTTTTCAAAATGAATGTCATAGGTCGTTTCCGTCATGCGTTTCCCAAGGGTAAATGCCACCGGTTTGCCGTCCACAACAATCATAAGCCCCTCAAGCCCCAATGCATCAAAATCATGCAGCGCATCCCACACCACCGAATCCTCGCTGATGTGCTGGCCGTCCAGCTCCTTCTCCTGCTGCCAAAGCTTCTCCACTGCCATGCAGCAGGCCACGTTGTCCTGCGTCAAAGCCACCGCCTGCCAATCGGGATTGTTCTGCACGAAGCGGTTGATGTGGTTTCGCTTACTTTGCAGCTTTTTTCCGCCCAAATCCGCCAGCCGGTCAATTTCATAGATATAGTCCCAGGAATTGCGCTCACTGCGAAAGTGAAATTTCCCCGGATACCACAGTTCCAGCTGCGCGGCCTGCTCGTTGGTGACGTCGATGAGCCACAGATGCTCGTTTCTTTCGCGTGCGTCGGCAATCAGCGCGTCAATGGCCGGGCGCACATCCCCCACGCCGGACGGATACAGCTGCTGCACCCCCGCCGGCATATCATAACGAATCAGCACAAAATCGTGAAAGCGCGCCACCTGCTGGCGGAACGTGTTGCGCCACACGTATAAGTTCGTAAAATTATTTTCACAGCCGAGATTCCCCGCCGCGTAAAAAAGCGGTTCCGCCCATGCGCGGTCAGTCAGACGCGGCGGATGATACTCTATCATAGCAAGACTCCTGTCGTCGTTTTTCGCCCTATTTTATCGCAGATTCCATGGGAAGTCAAACATCAAAAGAGGGCGGTTTTCGCCGCCCTCTTCCTGTTCAATCAGGCCGGAACCACTTCCAGCCAGTAGCCGTCCGGATCCTCCACAAAGTAGATGCCCATGGACGGGTTTTCAAAGCAAATGCAGCCCATTGCGGCGTGCTTGGCATGCGCGCCGTCAAAATCGTCCGTGCGGAAGGCCAAATGGAACTCCGTTTCGCCCAAATCATATTTCTCGGGATGCGCTCTGAGCCAGGTCAGCTCCAGCATGAAGGTCGACTCCGGATTCGTCATATAGACAATTTTGAACGAGCCATCCTCCGCGTCGATATGTCGGCTCGGTTCCAAGCCAAACGCCGCGCGATAGAACGCAATGGAGCGATCCAGATCGGAAACATTATAGTTTTCATGATACATTTCAAATTTCATTTTCAACTTCCCCTTTTGTCAGGCAAAACGCCTGGTTTTGTCTTGTGATGGTCTGCACCCTGTCCGCGTAGGGCGCGGCGCATGCAAGCGCCTTGAGCCGCGCAATGACAGCGTAGTCCTCCCACATGTGCATGGGAAACAGTGCGCCCGCGTCGATGGCGCGCGCCGCCGCGTCGAAGCCCAGCGCGAAGTTCTCCTCGAGCCGCGAATCCAGCGGCACAAAGGCCGCGTCGAATCGCTGCCCCCGAATCTTGTCCAGCTCCGCAAAGAATCGCATTTTCATGTCCTGCGCCTCATCCGGCGTGTCGTCCGGCCATGCCCACCAGTGCAGATCGCCCGCATGATACAGCCTGCAGCCGTCCGCTTCCACCACGAACGCCACGCCCGTGTCCGTCGAGCCAAGCGTGCGCACCACAGCGCCGTTCAGCCGGTATTCGCCGTCCGGCCGCACCGGGACGATGTGCGCCTGCCCAGCCGCGTCGACGCCGCTGTCCAGCAGGAATTTCACATTGGCGCAGCCGGAAAAACGGGCGAAAATGCCCTTGTCATAATGATCGGAATGGTTGTGGCTCACGCAGACATAGAGCGGCTTTTTTCGGTCAAAGGCCGGCAGCTTGCCGGAAATATCGTCAAAAATCCAGTTGCTCTGCGGCAGCTCCGCCAAGAATCCACTGTGACGCAGATAGGTAATTTTCACGCGATCACCTCTCATAATTTACCATATCAGATTTTTTTCTCATTCTCAAGTCCTATTTTTCCGGAAACGAAAACCTGCGCCCCATCCTTACGGGTGGGGCGCAGGGCAATTAACGGTAGGACTTTTCGTAGATGGCCACGCACTGCGCATGGCTCATGGGACAGGGATCGCAGGAAAACAGCGCGCCCATGGTTTCGCGGGCGTTTTTCGCCATATCGTCCAGCTCCGTCCGGTCAATGCCGAAATCGGACATTTTCAGCTCCGCCACGCCGCAGGCGCGCTGCAGCGCTTCCAGCGCCGTCAAAAAGTCCTCCGGCTTGTCCGCATCCCGCGCGCCCATGGCCTGCGCCATGCGAATAAACCGCTCGTCGCAGATGTGCTCGGCCACAAAGTGGGCATAATATGCCAGCGAAATCATGATCAGCCCCGCTCCGTGGGGCAAATCCTGATGATACGCGCTCATGGCGTGCTCCATGGAATGCTCGCTGGTGCAGTTGGAAATGGTCATCACCACGCCGGACAGGTTATTGCCAAAGGCAACACGCTCGCGCGCTTCGAGATTGTTGCCGTCACGGACGGCGATGGGCAGATAGCTTGCCAAATTCTCGATGGCCGTCAGCGCGTACATATCGCTCATCAGGTTGTGCGACCGGGAAAGATAGCACTCGGTGGCATGAAACAGCGCGTCAAAACCCTGATAGGCCGTAAACTTGGGCGGCACGCTGGTCATCAGCTCCGGGTCGACAATGGCCAGCACCGGGAACAGCGAATCCATGCCGCCGCAGCCGATTTTCTCATGGGTCAGCTCATTGGTGATCACGCCCCACTGGTCAATTTCGCTGCCCGTGCCGGCGGTGGTGGTGATGCAAACCACCGGCAGCGGCCGATTGGGCGCTTTTTGACCCTTGCCGGTACCGCCGGACACGTAGTCCCACAGGTCGCCGTCGTTGGCCGCCATCAGTGCAATCAGCTTGGACGCGTCCATGACGCTGCCGCCGCCCAGTGCGACCACAAAATCGCACGCGTTCGCTCTGGCAAAGGCCGCACCCGCCATGACGGTGGCCTTGCGCGGATTTGGCTCAATTTGGTCAAATACAAAGCACTCGGTGCCTGCCAGCTGCAGCTCCTGTTCAGTGCGTGCCAGATAGCCGTTGGCTCTTGTCGACTTTCCGTTGGAGATCACCAGCATTGCGCGCTTGCCGGGCAGCTTCTGCTTGTGCAGACGGCTGAGCATCCCGCAGCCGAATAGGTTGCGGGTCGGTACGTACATTTTGAAACTCATGGGTATGCCTCCATTTTTCTGTGTTGCTTCGGACAACTCGCTGCCCGAAGCTCTATTGTTTTGATTATACCACGGCACGCCACCCGGATGCGAGATATATTTTCAGCGTGCAGGGCGCAACTGCTAAATTTCAAATGATTACCAAAATGTTTTGTTGCCATTTCCGGTATAACTATTTTTTGCCTGCGGATACTATTTGCGCAACGGTTGTTTTGTCAGCATTTTCAGCGGTTTGAACAAATTCTGGTTTGATTCCGTTTTCGCGAAAAAGATCAAGAAAGGCATGAGTAACTTGAAAGCAACAGGTATTGTGAGAAGAATCGACGACCTTGGACGCGTCGTCATTCCGAAAGAAATTCGCCGCACCCTTCGCATCCGCGAGGGTGACCCCTTGGAGATTTACACAGAAAAAGATGGCGAGGTCATTTTCAAAAAATATTCGCCCATGAGCGATTTGTCCGATTTTTCCGCACAGATTTGCGATTCCATCCTAAAAAACACCGGTCATTATGCCGCCGTGGCCGACCGCGACAGCATCATCTGCGCAGTCGGAGCGCCGCGGCGCGACATTCTCGACAAACACAATTCCCATGATCTTGAGCAAATTATGGCGCAGCGCAGCTCCTACCGCCACAATATTGGCGAAACCAAGCTGCGCGCCGTGGACAGCTCCGACAAATATTATATTGGCACCGCCACACCCATTCTTGCCGAGGGCGATTTGATGGGCTGCGTGCTGCTGCTCAGTGACGACGAGGAAAAAGACTTCACCAAGACCGACCAGCAGCTGACCCAAACCGTCGCCAGCTTTCTTGGCCGTCAGATGGAGAGCTAAGCAAACAGCCAGCGTAGCCACGCGCCGCTGCGCAGAAAAAAGCCTGTCATCCTGAACGCAGGGAAGCATCGTTTCAATGCTTCCCTGCCGCGCAGGATGACAGGTATGTTTTTACAGCGGTATGGAGCTTCTGCTTTTTTAATCCAGCACATGATGGTTTGTCCAGCGGCCGGAAAACCACCGCCAAAGGAAGATGACCATGCGCGCCAGCCAGTCGGCAAACCAGCCCAGCCACACGCCCAGCACGCCAAAGCCCAGATGTCTGCACAAAATCCAGGTCATCACCACGCGGAACAGCCACATGGTCACGCTCGACACGATGGCGCAGAACTTCACGTCGCCCGAGGCGCGCATCGCATTGGGAATGGTAAACGCAGGCACCCAAATCAGGCTCTTTACGATGCAGATGAGCACGCTCATATCCCACATGATTTTGGTTGCTTCCGGCGACATTCCGCCGATTTTTGCCACTGGAAGGGTGACGGCCACCATCAGCGCGGTGGAGATCACAATCAAGACTTGGGACAGGCCACACAGTTTTTTCGTATAGTACTTGGTCTGATCCAGCTTGCCCGCGCCCATGCACTGCCCGGCAATGGTCATCAGGCCCAGGCCGACCGCAAGCGACGGCATACTGGTCGCGCCCTCCAGCATGGCGACCATTGCCTGCGCGGAAATTGCCGTGGTGCTCAGCGTGGACACCGTGCTCTGCACGGCAAGCTTGCCGAACTGAAACAGGCCGTTTTCAAAGCCTGCCGGGATGCCGATGCGCAGAATCAGCCGGATCATGCCGCGATCCGGCCGAATTTGCAGCAGATGATCCAGCTGAATCAAGCACCCGGGTCTGCGCTGCAAAACCAGCATCACTGCGGCGCTGAATACGCGTGAGGCAAGCGTGGCGATGGCCGCGCCCGACACGCCCATGTCAAAGACGAAAATTAGCACGGCGTTGCCCGCGATATTGATTCCGTTGGCGACCGCCGACACCAGCATCGGCGTTTTGGAGTTGCCCTCGGCGCGGCACAGCGCGGAGGAAGCACCGAACAGACCGATAAACGGATAGCTCATCGCCGTGAACAGAAAATATTGCAGCGACGCGGTCATAATGCGTTCTTCCACGCCGCCGAAAATGAGCTGCAGCAGGGATTTTCGGAAGATCAGGCACCCCGCCGTCAGAACCACCGCCACCACCGACACCACCAGAACGACCTGCCGCGCGGCATGGTTGGCCGACTGCGCGTCCTTGCGCCCAATATACTGTGCGCAGACGATTGTGCCGCCGGTGGCGAGCGCGGAAAGCACATAGATCATCAGCAGATTGATGGTGTCCACCAGTGACACCGCCGACACCGCCGCAGGGCCGACCTTTGCGACCATGATCGTATCGACCATGCCCATGAGAGCGGTCAGCAGCTGCTCCACAATCAGTGGAATCAGCAGCCGCCGCAGATCCCGTTTTGAGAACAATAAATCTTGCGTAGAACTTCCGCCTCCTAATCGTGCGCAGCGCGATAGCCATCCAACAGGTTTACGATATTTTCAAGCGGTTCTCCCGCCAGATAGCGGCGCAGATTCCGGCAGGCCAGCGCGACAATTTTGTCCTCTGTTTCCACCAGATGGCCGCTTCCCACGCCTGCGGCGTGGGGTGTGAGGATGACATTCGGCATCTGCCACAGCGGGTTTTCCGGCGGCAGCGGCTCGGGGTCGGTCACATCGAGCGCCGCGCCATACAGGTGACCGCCTTGCATGACGGAAATCAGCTCGTCCGTCACAATCAGATTGCCGCGTCCCACATTGACCAGCACCGCGTCACGCTTCATGGCAAGCAGCTGCTGCCTGCCCAGCAGGTGCTGCGTTTGGGGCGTGTTGGGCAGGCAGCAGACCACCACGTCCGCCTGCGGCAGCAGCGCATCCAGCTGGGCAAGGCCATACGTTCCATCATAGCAGTCCGGCAACGGCAGCGCCGCGCGGCGCACGCCCAACACGCGGCACGCAAAGGGGCGCAGGCGTCTGGCAAGTGCGGTGCCAATATCGCCCGCACCGAGAATCAGTACCGTTTTTCCCTCCAACGTCTTTTGCCTACCTGCGTCACGCCAAATGCCCGCCTTCTGCTGGGCAAAGTAGGTTGGCAGGCCACGAAACAGCGCCAGCACCACCGAAAAGATATGCTCTGCGATGGTTGCGCCATACACGCCGGTGGCATTCGTCAGCGTGATCTGCGGCGGGAACAGCGCACGCCGGTTATAATAATAGTCCACGCCGGACCAGCTCATTTGAATCCAGCGCAGCTGCGGCATCATGGCAAGCTCCTCCCAAGTCGGCTCGCCAAACGCCGCGTCCGCGTCCAAAAGCGCCGCACGGCGCGTCTGGGCGTCGACATCCGGCGGCGCAAACGCCAGCGCGCACTGCGTCTGCGCGGCATTTTCCAGCGCTTCGCGCTGGGGCGCATTGACCGGGAACAGCACCGCCAATTTATGCTTTGTCATGCTTTTTCTCCTCTGCCCGAACCTCCAGCACCACGCGGCTTGCGCCGATTCGCGAAGCGCCGGCTGCCATCATATCGGCGGCCGCCTGCACAGATGCAATGCCGCCGGACGCCTTGATTTTCAGGTTTGGCCCGATATGCTCCGCCAGCAGGCGTACGTCTTCCAGCGTCGCGCCGCCGCCGGCAAAGCCGGTGGACGTCTTGATATATTGCGTGCCCGCGCGGGTCACGATTTCGCACAGGCGAATCTTTTCCGCTTCGGTCAGCAGGCAGGTTTCAATGATTACCTTCAATGTATGTCCCGCGCAGGCTTCGCGCACGGCCTCGATTTCGTCCAAAATCCGGCCGTAAAACCCCTCTTTGGCCCAGCCGAGATTGATGACCATGTCGATCTCTCCCGCGCCGTTTTTGATGGCGTCCGCCGTTTCAAAGCACTTGACCGCCGTGGTAGAGTAGCCATTGGGAAAGCCGATGACCGTGGTAATCGGCGTCCGACCCGCCACATACATGGCCGCCTCTCTGACAAAGGCAGGCGGAATGCAAACGCTCGCGCAGTGATAGCGAATGGCCTCGTCGCAGGCCTTGCAAATGTCCTCCCAGCGCGCGGTCTGCGCCAGAACGGTATGGTCGCAGGCGCTCAAAATTTCCTGTTTTTTCATTGTTCATCCCCCATAAAAGTGCGCGGGAGAGGCTCTGCCACTCCCGCGCGTGTTTATTCGTCCATCAGCTTCCGCCGGGCAATATTAATGGTGCCCTCATGCATTTTATCCAGCCATTTCAGGCTTTTGCCGCAGCCGTTGGCCACGCAGGATTCCGCATCGTCCGCCACGCTGCAGCGAATGCCGGTACGCTCGGCAATTAGCTTGTCAAAGCCGTACAGCAGGCTGCCGCCGCCGGTCAGCACAATGCCGTTGTGCGAAATATCCGCCACCAGCTCCGGCTGGGTCTGCTCCAGCACAAAGACCACCTCATCGACAATCTGCCGCGCCGAGCGCTTGAGCGCGTCAAGCACCTCTGCAGCGCTGACCGGCACCTCGCGGGGCAGCCCGTTTTTGAGATCCCGCCCCTTCACATTCATGGTGCGCTCGTCTGCGCGCGCATAGACGCACCCGATGGTCATTTTCAGTTCCTCAGCGGTGTTGCTGCCGATCAGCAGGCCATACCGGCGGCGCACATAGCGCACAATGTCCTCGTCAAAGGTATCGCCTGCGACCTTGAGCGAGGTGCTGGCCGCCACGCCGTTCAAGCTCAGCACCGCCACGTCGGTAGTGCCGCCGCCGATGTCCACCACCATATGACCCGCCGGCCCTTCGATGTCCATCTGCGCGCCCAGTGCTGCCGCCAGCGGCTCTTCCATCAAATAAACCCGGCGCGCACCCGCTTCCAGCGCCGCCTGCACCACCGCGCGCTCTTCCACGCCGGTGATGCCGCTTGGCACGCTCACCACCACGCGGGGCTTCACCAGCGAGTTGCGGATGATGCGCTTGAGCATGGCATAAAGCATTTTTTCCGTCATCTCATAGTCAGAGATCACGCCGTCGCGCAGCGGCCGGATGGCCACCACGTTGCCGGGCGTTCTGCCCATCATATTGCGCGCAGCCGCGCCGACCTGCAGCACCTTGCCGGTGGCCTTGTCCACCGCCACCACCGCCGGCTCGCGCAGCACAATGCCCTTGTCCTCGGCATAGATCAGCACATTGGCAGTACCAAGGTCGATCCCCAAATCATTCATCAGTCTGAACATATTTTCACTCCACCTACTTCGTGGCGGCCACCACCGCGCAGCACACCGATGCTGCACCGGCCGTGCGCAGCACGCGGCTGCACTCGGACAAGGTCGCGCCTGTCGTCATAATATCATCGATCAGCAAGATGCGCCGGCCTGTAAGCACTGCCGCATTTTCCGCTTCGTATACACCGAGCACATTCGCCCGCCGCGCAGCGGCCGAAACTGTACCGGACTGGGGCGGTGTGTGCACCACCTTACGCAAAAGCCGTACGGGAGAACCGCCCAGATTTTTGCAGACCGCTGCCGCCAACAGCTCCGCCTGATCGTAACCCCGTGCCCGGCGGCGTTGGGGGCTGATGGGCGTCCAGGTGACCAAATCGTACGCGTCGGACAGCTTTTCGCGCACCGCGCCGGCAATCAGGCCGCCAAAAAACGGCGCATAGTAATCCGCGCCGCGGAATTTATACCGTTGCAGCGCCGCGCGGACATGACCGGCATAGTCGCACGCGGCCACGCAGCCGGTGAAAAACTCGCCGGTACGCGCGATTGGTTCCGCCTGTAAAAGCTGTCCGGCGCACGATACGCACAGCTGCGTTTCATCCCGATCCAGCACGCACCTGCACAGGATGCACTTGGGCGGGAACAGCAAATCCAGCAGCTTCACGGATTCTGCAGCCGCACCTTCAGGCCGCTGTAGCGCTTTTGGCGGCGGTCGTTTGCGGTCATCACGGAAATGGTATGCTCGTCCCCCACCAGCACCAGCAGCTCGCGGGCGCGGGTGATGGCCGTATAGAGAACGCTTCTCGTGCGCAGCATCGGCGCGCCGCCGCTGCACACCAGCACCACCGCGCGATACTCACTGCCCTGCGCCTTATGCACCGTCATGGCGTAGGCCAGCTCCAGCTCCGGCAGCAGCTCAAACGCGTAAATTGCAATTCGATCCTCAAAGGCAATTGTCAGCGTTTCCGCCGCCGGATTAATCTCCCGCACCGTGCCGATGTCGCCGTTAAAAACACCCGCGCCGGTGCCCGTTCCGTCCGCCTTTTTCCATAGTATATCATAGTTATTTCGGATTTGCATTACTCGATCTCCCTCACGCAGGAGAAAATCTCCGCGGTTTTTCTCGCGTTTCTCCGGCGAGGGCGGGTTCAGCACCGCCTGCAGCGCCTTGTTCAGCTCCTTGGTTCCGGTTTCATAGCGGCGCGACGGCGTGAGCACCTGAATGTCCTCCGTCGGAATCTTCATATTCTTCGGCAGGCGCTCGGCGCACAGCTCGCACACCAGCGGCACAATCGTTTGCGCATCGCGGCGGCGCATAAAAAAGAAGTCGCGATCTTTGACGCCCAGCTCCGGCATTTTCCCCTGATTGACCGCATGGGCGTTCATCACGATAAGACTCTTTTGCGCCTGCCGAAAAATCTCGGTCAGACGCACCGTTGGCGCTACGCCGCTGCGAATGAGATCCGAGAGCACATTGCCCGGCCCCACCGACGGCAGCTGATCCGGGTCGCCCACCAAAATCAGACGGCAGCGCGGCGGCAGCGCGCGCAAAAGGCTCGCCATCAGCTCAATGTCCACCATGGAACACTCGTCCACCACCAACGCGTCCAGCTTCAGCGGCTCGGATTCATCATGGGTAAATTCCATCATGCCCGTTTCCGGCGAAAACTGCGCTTCCAGCAGCCGGTGAATGGTGGATGCGTCCCGTCCGGAAATCTCCTGCAGGCGCTTGGCCGCGCGGCCGGTGGGCGCGGAGAGCAGTGTGGTCAGCTGCATCCGGTCAAACAGCGCGAGCATGCCGTTCACCGTGGTGCTTTTGCCGGTACCGGGACCGCCGGTCAAAATCATCAAGCGGCTGCCTGCCGCAGTGGCGATAGCGTCCTTCTGCTCGGCGCAGTAGCGCATACCGGCAGTCTGCTCCACTTCGCCCAGCAGCCGCGCCAGATTGACCGGCGTTTTGACCGGCTCGGCCACCATGGCGGCAACGCGATCGCGCACGTAGGTTTCCGCCTCATACAGTTCCGGCAGATAGCACGCGCGCAGCCCAAGCAACGGCTCGGTCACCATGCAGCCCATTTCGTTTAGCCGATCCATCGCGCTTTCAATCAGCTCCGGCTCCAGGCTCAGCAGCATCGCCGTGGCTGCCGCCACCTTGTCCGCAGGCAAAAAGGTGTGGCCGTTGCCCAGGTTATGCCGCAGCTCAAACAGCACGCCAGCTTCGACGCGGCGCGGATCGCCTGGCAAAATACCCGCGTCCAGCGCGAAAGCGTCGACCTGCGCAAAGCCCGCGCCCAGTAGCGGTTCTGTCAAAAAATAAGGGTTTTCTTCGATGGCGTCCATCGCGTGGTCGCCATAGGCGCGATAAAGCCGCACGGCAAGCTCCGCCGGCAGTGCGTGTGCGGTCAAATACTCCACAAGGCGGCGCATGCCCAGCTGGCTGCGAAAGCTCTCGCCAATCTGTTTGGCTTTTTGCAGGGAAATCCCCGGGATCGCCGAAAGGCGCTCCGGCTCCCGCTCCAAAACGTCCAATGTATCCCCATGGAACAACGACACAATTTTCTGCGCCGTTTTCGCGCCGATTCCCTTGACCGTTCCGGCAGAGAGATACCCCAGAATCTCCGTTTCCGTTTCCGGCATCATGCGCTCAAGCACTTCCGCCTTGAACTGAACGCCATAAGATGGATGCTTTGACCACATGCCCGTGATCACCAGTCGTTCTCCGGCATTGACCTGGGGGACTGTTCCGGTCACGGTGACCGATTCGCCGTCCTCGGCGCTGAGCCGCATCACGGTATAGCCATTTTCAGGGTTCTGATAAACGACCGCTGCCACCGTCCCGCGTAATATCGTCTGTTCTTCCAACGTCCGTCCTCATTTCTTAATCCAATTCGCCACATCCTGTATCGGGCAGATCACAATCATCGGGTCATCATGCTGCAGCGCGGCAATCAGGTTCTGACCTTCCTGACTCACGCCGCAATCGGCCAGCAAAATGCGCGCGTGCAGCAGGCCGCTTTCCCGCAAATAACGAAAAATGCGCAGCTGATGCTCCACATGCGCGGCATTGTCGCGGACGGCCAGCACAATCCAACCCGTTTCATCCCCATAGGGATACAAAAATGCGCCGATCAGCACCCAAATGATCAGCAAAAAACCAGCGGCACAGAGTGTACAGGACAAAATCTCCATTAACATCGCAATCCCTCCGCCGCATTCTATGGCGGTGGATGCGGCGCGGTGCTTTTCCACAATCTATCTTACCGCATATGCGCGCGTATTTCAAAGGTTTCGCGAAAATTGGCATAAAAAAACAGAAGCAGAATATTCTGCTCCTGTTTGAACGCAATCTATCGAAAAACGAAGAAAACAGGAGCGGATTTCTCCGCTCCTGTTTTAGAAAATTAACCTTCAGCGACAGCCTGAACAACGCCGGAACCGACGGTACGGCCACCTTCACGAATTGCAAAGCGAAGGCCCTTTTCAATTGCGATCGGGGCAATCAGCTCAACTTTCATGTCCACGTGGTCACCGGGCATGCACATCTCGGTGCCTTCCGGCAGGGTGATGATACCAGTGACGTCGGTGGTACGGAAGTAGAACTGCGGACGATAGTTGTTGAAGAACGGCGTATGACGGCCGCCTTCGTCCTTGGTCAGAACGTAAACCTGGCCAACGAACTTGGTGTGCGGGTGAATAGAGCCCGGCTTTGCCAGAACCTGGCCACGCTCGATGCCCTTCTTATCAACACCGCGGAGCAGCAGACCGACGTTATCGCCAGCTTCTGCGAAGTCCAGCAGCTTATGGAACATTTCGATGTCGGTGACGACGGTCTTCTTGGTGTCCTCCACCAGACCGACGATCTCAACTTCTTCGTTCTTGTTGATCTGACCACGCTCAACACGGCCGGTCGCAACAGTGCCGCGGCCAGAGATGGTGAACACGTCCTCAACCGGGCACAGGAACGGCAGGTCGTCGTTACGAGCCGGGGTCGGGATATAGGAGTCAACAGCATCCATCAGTTCCTTGATGCAAGCATACTCGGGAGCGCTGGTGTCGGTGGACTCGCAGGTCAGCGCGTTCAGCGCGGAACCCTTGACGATGGGGACATCGTCGCCCGGGAACTCGTAGGTAGACAGGGTCTCGCGGACTTCCATCTCGACCAGCTCCAGCAGCTCTTCGTCGTCGACCTGATCGCACTTGTTCAGGAAAACAACGATGGCGGGAACGCCGACCTGACGAGCCAGCAGGATGTGCTCACGGGTCTGTGCCATCGGGCCGTCGGTTGCTGCGATAACCAGGATTGCGCCGTCCATCTGTGCAGCGCCGGTGATCATGTTCTTGATATAGTCAGCATGTCCCGGGCAGTCAACGTGTGCATAGTGGCGGTTGTCGGTTTCGTACTCAACGTGAGAGGTGTTGATGGTGATGCCGCGCTCACGCTCTTCCGGAGCCTTATCAATGGAGGAGTAATCCTCGTACTGTGCCTGACCCTTCAGGGACAGGTACTTGGTGATAGCTGCGGTCAGCGTGGTCTTGCCATGGTCAACGTGACCGATGGTGCCGATGTTAACATGGGGCTTGTTTCTTTCAAACTTCTGCTTTGCCATTGAAAAAATCCTCCTTATATTACACGGATTTATTGAATTTTAGTTGTCGATACCGCTATCATACACGATTTGCCGTAAGCTGGCAAGTGGTATTTTGCGGTGAAATCATTAGTCCTGCGCTTTGCCGCGCTTTGCAATAATTTCTTCTGCAAGGCTCTTCGGCAGCTCAATATAATGGCTCGGCTCCATGGTGTACTGGCCACGACCCTGGGTCTTGGAACGCAGGTCGGTGGCATAGCCAAACATGGAACTCAGCGGCACATTGGCGTCAATCTGCTGCGCGCCGTTGCGTGCTTCCATACCGAGGATGTTGCCGCGGCGGGAAGACAGATCGCCGATGACGTCGCCCATATAATCCTCGGGGACGATGACGGAAACCTTCATGATCGGCTCGAGAATGACCGGATGCGCCTTGCGGCAAGCTTCCTTGAACGCCATGGAACCGGCGATCTTAAAGGCCATTTCGGAGGAGTCAACTTCGTGGTAGGAGCCGTCGTACAGCTCAACCTTGCAGTCAACCACCGGGAAGCCGGCCAGAATGCCGGCCGTCATTGCGCCGCGAATACCGGCGTCAACAGCCGGGATATATTCCTTCGGGACTGCGCCGCCAACAATTGCATTGACGAACTCATAGCCCTTGCCGGATTCGTTCGGGTACAGGCGGATCTTAACATGACCGTACTGACCCTTACCACCGGACTGCCGCGCGTACTTGACGTCGACATCGGAGTTCTTGGTGACGGTTTCCTTGTAAGCGACCTGCGGTGCGCCGACGTTTGCTTCCACCTTGAATTCGCGGAGCAGACGGTCAACGATGATCTCCAGATGAAGCTCGCCCATACCGGCAATGATGGTCTGGCCGGTTTCTTCATCGGTGTAGGTCTTAAAGGTCGGATCCTCTTCAGCCAGCTTAGACAGGGCAATGCCCATCTTTTCCTGACCTGCCTTGGTCTTTGGCTCGATTGCAACGCGGATAACCGGCTCCGGGAATTCCATGGACTCCAGGATAACCGGATGCTCTTCATCGCAGAGCGTATCACCGGTGGTGGTGTTCTTCAGGCCGACTGCCGCGGCAATGTCGCCGGAGTAGACGGTGTCAATATCCTCGCGGTGATTGGCGTGCATCTGCAGGATGCGGCCCAGACGCTCTTTGTTGTCCTTGACGGAGTTGAGAACGGTGGAGCCGGCCTTCAGCGAGCCGGAATAGACGCGGAAGAAGCACAGCTTGCCAACGAACGGGTCGGTTGCAATCTTGAATGCAAGCGCTGCAAACGGAGCCTTGTCCGAGGACGGACGCTCTTCTTCTTCGCCGGTTTCGGGGTTGACGCCCATGATGTGGGGAATGTCGACCGGGGACGGCATAAAGTCGATCACGGCGTCGAGCATTTCCTGCACGCCCTTGTTCTTGTAGGAAGAGCCGCAGGTAACCGGCACCAT
Organism: Oscillospiraceae bacterium; assembly: GCA_028691385.1. GTDB lineage: Bacteria > Bacillota > Clostridia > Oscillospirales > Oscillospiraceae > JAQUZL01. Next base: position 3,962 of record JAQUZL010000017.1, on the reverse strand, counting down.
GGTGTTGTCGATGGTTGCTTTGCGGATGGCGGCCTTGATCTTTTCGACCGGAACCGGCTGTTCCTCGAGCACCAGCTCCATGATCTCGTCGTCCACATCGGCAACGCAGTCCAGCAGCTTCTGGTGATATTCCTGTGCCAGATCCTTCATGTCATCCGGGATCTCTTCTTCGCCGTAGTCCTTGCCCAGCTCGTCGTAGAACACGACGGCATTCATCTTCAGCAGGTCAATGACGCCGCGGAAGTCGGACTCTTTGCCGATCGGCAGCTGAATGGGGATCGCATTGCACTTCAGACGGTCATGCATCATGTGCAGGACGTTGAAGAAGTCTGCGCCCATGATGTCCATCTTGTTGACATACACCATGCGCGGAACCTTGTATTTATCAGCCTGACGCCAGACGGTTTCGGTCTGGGGCTCAACGCCGCCCTTTGCGCACAGAACGGTCACAGAACCGTCCAGAACACGCAGGGAACGCTCAACCTCGACAGTGAAATCCACGTGTCCCGGGGTATCAATAATATTGATTCGGGTCATCGGGTACTGCTGCTCGGAACCGTTCCAGAAACAGGTGGTAGCAGCGGACGTGATCGTGATGCCGCGCTCCTGCTCCTGCTCCATCCAGTCCATGGTTGCAGCGCCGTCATGGGTTTCGCCAATCTTATAGGTTTTGCCGGTGTAGAACAGAATACGCTCGGTCGTCGTGGTTTTACCAGCATCGATATGCGCCATGATGCCGATATTTCTCGTATTCTCCAGTGAGTATTTTCTTGGCATACTTTCTCTCCTTTACCAGCGGTAGTGGGAGAAGGCCTTGTTAGCCTCTGCCATCTTGTGCGTGTCTTCGCGCTTCTTCACGGCGTTACCAGCATTGTTGCAGGCATCCATGATTTCACCAGCCAGACGCTCTCTCATGGTGTTTTCACCACGGCTGCGGCTGTACGCGGTCAACCAACGCAGACCCAGGGTCTGACGACGCTCCGGGCGAATTTCGATCGGGACCTGGTAGGTCGCGCCGCCAACGCGGCGAGATTTGACTTCGACAGCCGGCATGACATTTTCCATAGCCTGCTGGAAAGCCTCCAGACCGGATTTTCCGGTTTTTTCTTCAATAATGCCAAAAGCACCATAGACGACTTTCTGGGCGACACCCTTTTTGCCATCGAGCATGATGCTATTGATGAGCTTGGTAACCAGAACGGAGTGATAAATAGGATCCGCAAGGATCTCTCTCGTAGGGACATTACCTCTTCTGGGCACTTCGCTTCCCTCCTTCAAAAAAAGAATTCATAGGTACTCAGAAACTGACCCGTTTCTGATGGCGCCCCGTCTAAGGTTGTCCACATTATAATGAATATGGAAAAACCATGACAAGGCTTAGCCTTGTTTCGACAAGCAGCAATTTTCGCTTTCGCTGAAATTACTTCTTCTTGCCGGCCTTCGGTCTCTTCGCGCCGTACTTGGAACGGCTCTGCATACGACCATTAACGCCCTGGGTATCGAGGGTACCGCGGATGATGTGGTAACGAACGCCTGGCAAATCCTTGACACGGCCGCCACGAATCAGAACAACAGAGTGCTCCTGCAGGTTGTGGCCGACACCGGGGATGTAGGCAGACACTTCGTAGCCATTCGTCAGACGAACACGGGCGATCTTACGCAGTGCGGAGTTCGGCTTCTTCGGGGTTGACGTACGGACAGCCGTGCAGACGCCACGCTTCTGCGGTGCGGACAGATCAGTTTCCTGGTTCTTCAGCGTGTTCATACCCTTCTGCAGTGCAGGAGCGGCAGACTTGGACGCAGAGCTTTGACGGCCCTTTCTGACCAGCTGGTTAAAAGTAGGCATGGATTTTCCTCCTTTCAAACAATGAATTGCCGCGCAAAGCGGCACTTTATATTCTAACCGGAATATCCAAAAATATTCCGTTTAGAGCAAATCTCGGCAGTCATTTTTTCAAAACGGCTGCGGCGGCTGCGCCGACTTCGATCCCGCAGGCATGGCCAAGCTGCTTCATGGTGGGAACCATTTCAAGCGCGGCCTGCTTCTCGCGCGCCAGTGCAATGACCGGCTGCGTCACGCGGGGATCTGCATCTTCTGCCACAAACACCTTTGCGGCGCGGTCTTCTTTCAAGACTTTGGAGAGCTGCTTGAGGCCCACAACTCTGTCTGCGGTTTTCAGTTCATCCAACATTTTGAAATCAACCTTTCTGGCAAATCGCGCAGTTGGGCAAAAAAGCCCACATACCAGATCATTTTAGCAGAAACCCCGCAATTCGTCAATAGAATTGCGGGGTTTCTGAAAAATTATTTTATGATTTTACGCGCCGATTAAAAGCCCTCGTTTTCAATCATTTCCTGCGTGATCTCAGACTCCGGCGTGATGCCCGGCTTGTAATCGCGGTAAGCCGCCATGCCGGAACCGGCCGGAATCAGCTTGCCGATGATGACATTTTCCTTCAGGCCGACCAGATGGTCGATCTTGCCCTTGATGGCGGCGTCGGTCAGCACCTTGGTGGTTTCCTGGAAGGACGCAGCGGACAGGAACGACTCCGTGGCCAAGGACGCCTTGGTAATGCCCATCAGAATTTCTTCCACAATCGGCTGCTTGTGTTCGTCGGTTTCGAGGCTATAATCCTCCAGCTCCTTGATGCGGTTGGCGGTCAGCACGTCGCCGGGTCTTGCAAGAACGGGATCCTCTTCGTCGCGCGCGCAGCGATTGCGGATTTCCTGCTTCACTTCCAGCGTGTCAGGATCGACCGCATCGGCCAGAATCCGATCAAAGACCGGCTTGCAGACCTCTGCCAGCTCCAGCACATCGATGACAGTGCCGCTGAGCAGGTTGGAATCGCCCTCGTCAACAACCTTGACCTTGCGCATCATCTGACGGATGATGACCTCAATATGCTTATCGTTGATGTCAACGCCCTGCTGGCGGTAAACCGCCAAAACTTCCTGCGTCAGGTACTCCTGCACGGCTTCCTCGCCGGAAATGCGCAGCACGTCGTGGGGGCTGAGCGAGCCATCGGTGATGCGGTCGCCCTTGCGGACGGTCTGGCCGTTCTCCACGCGCAGACCCACCGAATACGGGATCTGGTACTGCTTGGCCTCGCCGGTTTCCTTGTTGACCAGGTCGATGTTACGCAGCGCGGTGCGGTGGCTCTCATCGAGGGTAATCAGGCCGTCAATTTCCGCCAGCTGCGCCATCTTCTTGGGCTTGCGTGCTTCGAACAGTTCTTCAACACGCGGCAGACCCTGGGTAATATCGTCGCCGGCGACGCCGCCGGTGTGGAAGGTACGCATGGTGAGCTGCGTGCCCGGCTCGCCGATGGACTGCGCCGCGATGATGCCGACGGCTTCGCCGATGTCAACGCGCTTGGAGGAGGCAAGGTTCATGCCATAGCAGGTGGCGCACACGCCGGTCTTGGCCTTGCAGCCCAGCACGGTGCGGATATACACGCTGTGAACGCCGTGCGCTTCGAGCATGGCGGCGTCCTCCGGCTGCATCAGCTGATTGGTGTGGACGAGCACCTCGCCGGTTTTCGGATCACACAGATCATAGACCGGGTAGCGGCCACGAATTCGGTCGCCAAAGGATTCCACGACCTGCCCTTTTTCCACCAGCTCGCCAACCCAGATGCCCTTCTTGGTGCCGCAGTCCTGCTCGCGGATGATGACATCCTGCGAAACGTCGACCAGACGACGGGTCAGGTAACCGGAGTCAGCGGTACGCAGTGCGGTATCGGTAAGACCCTTACGCGCACCTCTGGAGGAGATGAAATATTCCAGAGGGGACAGGCCTTCACGGAAGTTTGCCTTGATCGGGATTTCAATGGTGCGGCCGGAGGTGTCGGCCATCAGGCCACGCATACCGGCCAGCTGACGAATCTGTGCCATGCTGCCACGCGCGCCGGAATCCGCCATCATGAAGATCGGGTTGAAACGATCCAAATTGACCTGCAGT
>JAQUZL010000016.1 GCA_028691385.1 Oscillospiraceae bacterium | reverse complement strand
GAACGTGCGCCCCTCGGAATTCATGGCGTGCATGGTGGGCAGAAAAATCTCTTCCATGCAGCGTGCGGCAATTGCCGGGGAATAGTAGGGATTGGGCGCAATGGTACCCATGCCGCCGGTGTTCAAACCCTGATCGTCATCGCGGGCGCGCTTGTGATCCATGGACGAAACCATCGGCACAACCACGTTACCATCGGTAAACGAGAGCACGGAAACCTCCGGCCCTTCCAGAAATTCCTCCACGACAACCTGCGAGCCGCTTTCACCGAACACTTTATCCTCCATCATGGAGTGAATTGCGGCAACCGCTTCTTCCCTGGACATGGCAATGATGACGCCCTTGCCAAGGGCAAGGCCATCGGCCTTGATGACGGTGGGAATCGGCGCGGTTTCCAGATACCGCAGCGCCGCGTCCATGTCGGTAAAGACTTCGTATGCGGCGGTGGGAATCTTGTACTTTTTCATCAGATTTTTGGAGAAAACCTTGCTGCCTTCAATGATAGCCGCATTTTTTTGCGGGCCAAAGCAGGCAATTCCAGCCGCTTCCAGTTCGTCCACCGCACCCAGCACAAGGGGATCGTCCGGTGCGACCACCGCAAAATCAATGGCGTTGTCTTTGGCAAAGGCCACAATTTCGTCAATTTCCTTTGCCCCGATCGCGACGCATTCGGCATCGGCCGCAATGCCGCCATTGCCCGGCAGCGCATAGATTTTTTCCACATTCGGATTCTTTTTCAGGGACTTGATGATCGCATGTTCGCGGCCACCGCCGCCGACAACCAAAAGTTTCATATGTTTAACCCTTCCTGGCTTTGATGATTTCACGGCTGATCTTTTCCGCCGCCCGCGGCAGCAGCTTCCACTCCGCCTGTTCCATGATGCGGCGCTGCAGTGTTTCCGGCGTATCATGCTGTAAAACCTGCACTGCTTTCTGGAAAATGATTTCGCCGCCATCCGGCACTTCATTGACGAAATGCACGGTTGCGCCGGACACCTTGACGCCCTTTTCCAGCGCGGCTTCATGAACCTTCAGACCATAGAAGCCCTTTCCGCAGAACGAGGGGATGAGTGCGGGGTGAACATTGATGATCCGGCGCGGCCATCTGGCGGTGAAATCCGCACTGAGAATCCGCATGAAGCCGGCCAAAACAATCAGTTCAATGCCGCGCGCGGTGAAGCACTGCTGCAGCGCGGCTTCAAAATCCGGCTGGGCGGGGTAGTCTGCCCGGGAGAGCACCACGGTGTCGACGCCGTGGGACTTGGCGCGCGCCAGCGCATAGGCGTTGGGATTGTTGGAAACGACCAGCGCAATTTCACCGCTGCGAATTTTGCAGGCGTCCTCCGCGTCCAAAAGCGCCTGCAGATTGGTACCGCCGCCGGACACGAGAACGGCAATTTTCGCTCTCAGCACAAAATAACACTCTCTTCCGAAGCGACCGTTTCGCCCAGAATATAGGCGTCCTCGCCGTTTTCCTTCAGAATTGCCAGCGCCTTGTCTGCATCGTTCTTGTCCACAATGCAGGTCATGCCAACGCCCATATTGAAGGTGTTGAACATATCCCGCTCCGGAATATTGCCGGTTTTGGCCAGCAGCTGGAAAATCGGCAGCACACGAACGCCGGACCGTTCAATCTTTGCGCCGATGCCGGCAGGCAGACTGCGCGGAATATTTTCATAGAAGCCGCCGCCTGTGATATGGGACACCGACTTAACCTTGACCTGTTCAAACAGCGCCAGCATCGATTTGACATAAATTTTGGTGGGCGTGAGCAGGGTTTCGCCCAGACTCTTGCCGCCAAGCTCTGCCACCGGGGCTTTGATGTCGGTATGCTCCACATCGAATACCTTGCGCACCAGCGAAAAGCCGTTGGAATGGACGCCGGAGGAGGGCAGGGCAATGATGACGTCGCCGGGCTTGATGGTGGTCTTGTCGAGAATCTTGTCCTTGTCCACAACGCCGACGGAGAAGCCGGCCAAATCGTATTCCTCGATGGGATAGAAGCCCGGCATTTCCGCCGTTTCGCCGCCCACCAGTGCCGAGCCGGACTGCACGCAGCCCTCCGCCACGCCGGACACGATGGAGGCGATCTTTTCCGGAACGTTTTTGCCGCAGGCAATATAGTCCAGGAAGAACAGCGGCTTTGCGCCGCAGCAGCTGACGTCATTAACGCACATGGCCACGCAGTCAATGCCAACGGTATCATGCTTGTCCATCAAAAATGCCAGCTTCAGCTTGGTGCCGACGCCATCGGTGCCGGAAACCAGCACGGGCTTGCTGACGGTGGAAAGATCCAGGGTAAACAGACCGCCAAAGCCGCCAATGTCAGAGGCGACATTGTTGGTCATGGTTCGGGCAATATGCTGTTTCATCATTTCAACGGCGGTATAGCCTGCGGTAATATCGACGCCGGCGTCGCGATAGCTTTCAGAAAAACTCTTCATTTCTTTCCCTCTCTTTCGGAAATCTTCTGCTCAAAGCGGCTCTTACGCTCACCGCTTGGCGTTTCTGTGGGATAGTTGCCGCTAAAGCAGCCAATGCAGTACCCATCATTATTTTCGCCGCCAAGTTTCACGACATTCTCAAGGCTGAGATAGCCCAGCGTGTCGGCGCCGATGATCTGTGCAATCTCCTCAATGGAGTGATTAACGGCAATCAGATTCTCGCGAGAGTCAATGTCTGTGCCGTAGTAGCAGGGATTGATAAAGGGCGGCGCGGAAACGCGGAAATGAATTTCTGCCGCGCCTGCGTCCCGAATCAGCTTGACAATCCGGGCGGAGGTCGTGCCGCGCACGATGGAGTCGTCAATGAGCACCACACGCTTGCCGCGCACCGTTTCCGCAATCGGGTTCAGCTTGATTTTGACCAAGCTTTCCCGCGATTTCTGCCCCGGAGAAATAAAGGTACGCCCGATATACTTGTTTTTTATGAAGCCAATCCCGTAGGGAATACCGGATTCCTGTGAATAACCGATGGCCGCGTCCAGACCGGAGTCCGGCACGCCGATGACCACATCCGCTTCGACAGGGTGCTCCCGGGCGAGAAACTTACCCGCGCGGCGGCGCGCTTCGTGTACGCTGCAGCCGTCAATCACGGAGTCGGGACGGGCAAAGTAGATGTACTCAAACACGCAGAAGGTACGCGCAATTTTCTTGCAGTGATCGCGAATGCTGCGAATCCCGTCCTTGTCAAAGACAATAATCTCGCCCGGTTCCAGATCGCGGACAAACGTTGCACCGATGGCGTCGAGCGCGCAGCTCTCCGAAGCCACCACATAGCTGCCATCGTCCGTCACGCCGTAGCACAGCGGACGAAAGCCGTTTTCATCACGAACGGCAATCATTTTGGACGGGGACATGATGCACAGGGAATAGGCGCCCTGAATGCGGTTCATGGCCTGATTGATGGCCTGCTCAATAGACGGCGCGCTCAGGCGCTCTTTTGTAATAATGTAGGAGATGACCTCTGTGTCCGAGGTGGTGTGGAAAATGGAACCGTTCATCTCCAGCTCCTGCCGCAGCTCAAAGGAGTTGGTGAGGTTGCCGTTGTGCGCCAGCGCCATCCGACCCTTGATATGATTCACAACGATCGGCTGCGCATTCAGGCGCTTGTCAACGCCGGTCGTACCATAGCGCACATGGCCAATGGCCATGTTGCCGAGTCCAAGCTCTTCCAGCCGACGCGCGGAGAATACCTCGCTGACCAGACCGACCTCTTTATAGCTGTGAAAAATGCCGTCGTCGTTGACAACGATACCGGCGCTTTCCTGGCCGCGGTGCTGCAGCGCATACAGGCCGTAATAGACGAGCGTGGCAAGATCTTCGGTCTTTTTTGAAAAAATACCAAAGACGCCGCATTCTTCTCTGGGCTTATTGTCGGTCATTGTTACGCTCCCATCACTCGACGCATGATTTCTTGATACGCGTCTTCCACACCGCCCATATCGCGGCGGAACCGATCCTTGTCCAGCTTTTCACCGGTCTTGGCGTCCCAAAGACGGCAGGTGTCGGGGCTGATTTCGTCGGCCAGCACAATTTTGCCATCCGAGGTCTTGCCAAATTCCAGCTTAAAGTCGACCAGCGTGACGCCGACATCTTTGAAAAATGCACAGAGCACTTCATCAATCTTAAAAGACAGCTCCGTAATCAGGTCGATCTCTTCCTGCGTTGCCAGCTTCAGCGCAATGGCATGATAGTGGTTCAGCAGGGGATCATCCAGCTCGTCGCACTTGTAGGAGAATTCGATGGTCGGATGCGCGAACACGATGCCCTCATCCACGCCGTAGCGGGAGGCGAAATGGCCGGCGGAAATGTTGCGGATAATGACTTCCAGCGGTACGATGGTGACCTTTTTGACGGCTGTTTCACGGTCGGACAGCTCAGAAACGAAATGCGTGGGAACGCCCTGCTTTTCAAGCACCTGCATGAGGTAGTTGGTCAGCTTGTTGTTGATGACGCCCTTGCCGACAATGGTACCCTTTTTCTTGCCGTTGAGCGCAGTGGCGTCATCCTTGTAATCGACAATCACAACATCGGGATCATTGGTGGTATAGACCTTTTTGGCCTTACCCTCATACATCTGTTCTTTCTTTTCGTAAGTCATTTTTATTACCTCCTGCGGATCAGCCGCAATATTTTTCGAAAATTTCTTTGTCTTTCTTCAATACGGCTTTTGCCGCATCCAGCTTGGCCTGCTCCAGCTTTTCTGCCAGCGCATCGTCTGATACCGCAAGAATCTGGATGGCCAGCATCGCGGCGTTTTTCGCGCCGTTGACCGCAACCGTGGCCACCGGCACGCCGGAGGGCATCTGCACCGTTGCCAAAAGGGCGTCCAGTCCGTCAAAGGTCGATTTGATCGGAATGCCAATCACCGGCAGGGTCGTGTTGGCAGCAAATGCGCCTGCAAGATGCGCCGCCATACCGGCTGCGCAGATCATCACGCCAAACCCGTTGCGTCTGGCGTTCCTGCCAAACTCGCGCGCCTGCTCGGGGGTGCGATGGGCGGAATACACATGCATTTCAAAAGGAATGCCGTATTCCTTCAATGGCTCCAACGCTTTTTCAACGATCGGCAAATCGCTGTCGCTTCCCATGATAATCGCAACTTTTTTCATTGAGATGAACCTCCTGTGAAGAAATCAAAAGGGCAGCCCATTGATCAGCGCGGGACTGCCCGGACGGCGCGGAAAAACAACTTGCCGCAAGCCGTCGGATTTTAGATAAATATACAATGGTATCATAACTTATTTGTACACCTTCGTCAATCCAAAATCATTTGCCATTTTGACGATAATTCAGTGATTTTCATGCATTATTCATGGCAAAAAAGCAGGATGGGCGGCGTCAATTTGTGAAAAAGTAAGTAATTGCCCCGCTGCGCAGGCATGCGGAATGCTGCCAAACGGCTATACCCGTTCAGCCAGCAGATTGCGCGCAAATGCAGCGGCTCGCTCGGTCAGCTCCTGCGTGACAAACGCGCCGCCGGTTCCCATATCGCGCCCAACCAGCGCGCCGCAGTCCACCATTTTGCTATGGCGGCAGAGCATCGCAATGCCGTGCACCAGCGTTTCGGCATAGGATTCCGGGTAGCCGCAGGTGGTGATGAGCGCACATTTTTTACCGGCCAGCAAAGCCCCCAGGCGCTTTTTTCCATAATATTTGCAGTTGCCGTATATCAGGCGATCCAGCATCGCTTTCATCGGTGCGGTACAATACCAGCAGTAAAGCGGCGTTGCCAGCAAAATCAAATCGGCGGCAAGCACCTTTTCGTCGATGGACTGCATGTCGTCTTTCTGCACGCAGCCAAATTCACCCGGACAATCCTGACATACTTTGCAGCCGATGCAACCGCGAATGCTGCAGTCATACAGCCAGACCTCTTCCAGCGTAGCCCCGGCGTCCCGCAGCATGGTTTTGACACAATCGGTAAGCTGCGCAGTGTTGCCCTTTTTGTGGGGACTGCCCTGTAAAACAAGCACTTTCATTATATTAATCCTCCCAAATTAAAATCAGAAGTACCGTGCGCCGCAGCGCACGGTACTATGTTTTCAAAGAATGTCAAGAATATGCTGCATCAGAAGGCTGACGCAGGCAATGCCAATCCAGCAGCAAAGTCCCATAAAAATGGGGCGACCGCCTGTTTTGATCAGCTTGACGATATTGGTATTGAGACCGATGGCTGCCATGGCCCAAATAATAAAAAATTTGCTGAGATTCTTCAGCGGCGAAAAGACGGCAGCGGGCACGCCGCAGGCCGTGCTGACCGTTGTGATGACCGACGCCGCCACAAAAAACAGAATAAACCATGGGAAAATCTTTGCCAAATTGACCGACGCGCCGCCGGATGCTTTTTCCTTCCGCGCGCGATACAGCGCCAGTACCAGCGTGATGGGGATGATGGCGAGGGTTCTTGTCAGCTTGACGATGGTTGCTGTGTCAAGGGTATTGGAGCCGTGGATGGCGTCCCACGAGGAAGCGGCCGCCGTAACCGAGGAGGTGTCGTTGACCGCAGTGCCGGCAAACAGACCAAAACCATAGTCGGACAGCCCAAGCAGGCCGCCAAGCGTTGGGAAAATCAGCGCCGCAATAATATTGAACAGGAAAATGACAGAGATTGCCTGCGCAACCTCTTCGTCATCCGCACCGATGACCGGTGCGGTAGCCGCAATGGCGGAGCCGCCGCAGATGGACGAGCCGACGCCCACCAGGACAGAGATGTTGCGATCCATATGCAGCGCCTTGCAGATCACAAACGAAATGACCAGCGAAATGGTAATGGTGGATAGTATGATGGGCAGCGACTGCAGGCCTGTTTTGGCGATGACCGAAAGGTTCAGTCCAAAGCCAAGCAAAATCACTGCGTACTGCAAAATCTTTTTTGCGGTAAATGCGATACCGGGCTGCACCGCTGATTTGTCGCGCAGAAACAGCGTCACAACCATGCCGATCAGAATTGCAAAGACAGGCCCGCCGATGACCGGCGCCAGACGCCCAAGAAAATAGGACGGCAACGCAATGACAAAGCAAAGCAGCAGTCCCGGAAAATGCTTTTTGAGCCAAATCATGCCAGGTTTCCTCCAGATGTATCATTTATAATTTGTTGTTATCATACCATATTTGGCCTTGGATGCCAAAAGGTTTGTGCTTTCGACATATTTTGAATTCGAATAAAAACCATTGAAAATTTCGATATTTATTGCACATTGCAAAAAATGGCGCTATGATACGTTCGTTGAAATTTTGAAACCCAAATTGGAGGAACACACAATGACCATCAAAAAAATGCTGGCAGCGCTGCTGGCTCTGACCATGCTGTTTGCCTTGACCGCCTGCGGCTCCGGCAGCGAAACCACTGCACCGGCTCCCGCGGCGGACGCTTCTGCATCCGATACCACCGCGCCGGCCGCTGACGACACCGTTTATCAGATTGGCATTTGCCAGCTGGTGCAGCATGTTGCCCTTGACGCCGCTACCCAGGGCTTTGAGGATGCGCTCACCGAGCTGCTCGGCGCAGAGCACGTTGCCTTTGATCTGGAGAATGCTTCCGGCGATTCGGCAAACTGCCCGACCATCTGCAATCAGTTCGTTTCCAACGGCGTGGATCTGATTCTTGCCAACGCGACTTCGCCGCTGCAGTCTGCCGCAGCGGCGACCAACCAGATTCCGATTCTCGGCACTTCGGTCACCGATTATGCGACCGCGTTGGATCTGTCCGACTGGAACGGCGTGACCGGTACCAATATTTCCGGCACCTCCGACCTTGCCCCGCTTGATCAGCAGGCGGCCATGCTCCACGAGCTGTTCCCGGACGCAAAGAATATCGGCCTGCTGTATTGCTCGGCGGAACCGAATTCCATCTATCAGGTCAAGGTCATCACCGAATATCTGGAGGGCTATGGCTACACTGTGCATGAGTACAGCTTTGCCGACTCCAACGATGTGGCTTCCGTCGCCGCTTCTGCCTGTGATGACAGCGACGTGCTGTACATCCCCACCGATAACACCGCCGCCTCCTGCACCGAGGCAATCAACAATGTGGCGCTGCCTGCAGGCGTTCCCATTGTCGCAGGCGAGGAGGGCATCTGCTCCGGCTGCGGCGTGGCAACCCTCTCTATCAGCTATTATGATCTCGGCTATGCCACCGGTAAGATGGCCTATGAGGTGCTGGTAAACGGCGCCGACATTACCGCCATGGCGGTTCAGTACGCGCCCAATGTGACCTACAAGTACAATGCGGCCAACTGTGACGCGCTGGGCATTACCGTGCCGGAAAACTACGAAGCCATCGGCTGAGTTTGGAAGGACAACTGCATTTTGGGGTGCCACGACCGTGGCACCCCAATCGCTGCGTAATATGGAAAACACAGATGGATAGGCTTTTCCCGCCCAAAACCGTTCCATCTGTGTTTTGCGGAAAAATTAGGAGGACGAAATCATGAGTTTTGTCGCATATCTGACTTCGCTGAACCCATTAAAGCTGCTGGGAAACCTTCCCGGCGGCGTCGCACAGGGCCTGATCTGGGGCATCATGGCGCTGGGCGTCTACATTACATTCCGCCTTTTGGATGTTGCGGATTTGTCCGTAGACGGCACCTTCGCTACCGGCGGCGCGGTGACCGTTATGCTGATTCTGGCAGGCGTGCCTGCGCCGGCAGCAATTTTGATTGCGGTGCTGAGCGGCATTCTGGCCGGCTTTGTGACGGGCCTGCTGCATACGCTGCTGGGAATTCCCGCGATTCTTGCCGGTATTTTGACCCAGTTTGCACTGTATTCCATCAACCTGCACATTATGGGTATGGCGCCAAACAAAGCAATCAGCGTGGATAAATACAGCCTGATTGTGTCCTCCCGGTATATTCCGCTGGCCATTGCAGTGGGCGCCGGATTTGCGCTGGTTGTGATTGCCGTCATGTACTGGTATTTTGGAACTGAGCAAGGCTCTGCTATTCGCGCAACGGGTGCAAATCTTGCCATGTCCAAGGCACAGGGCATCAATATTAATAAAATGAAGGTCATTGCCCTTGCCCTCTCCAACGGCCTTGTCGCGCTCTCCGGCGGCCTGATGGCACAATATCAGGGCTTTGCCGACATCAACATGGGTCGCGGCGCTATCGTGATTGGACTTGCCGCTGTTATCATCGGCGAGGTCATTGTGGAAGCGCTGTTCAAAAAGCGGCTCAATTTTGCTGTACGTCTGGGCTTTGTGGTGCTGGGCGGCGTCATCTACTATGCGGTCGTCGTAGTGGTGCTCTGGATGAAGCTCAATTCCAATGATCTGAAGCTGTTCACGGCGGTGGTCGTTGCCATTTTCCTCGCCGTGCCATATCTGAAGAGTAAAAAGAAGAATTCCTTTGCAAAAATCGCAAAGCAGAATGCAAAGCTGCGCGCTGCGGCGGGAAAGGGTGAAAAGGATGCTTGAGGTACGCAATGTTTTCAAGACGTTTAATCCCGGAACAATCAACGAAAAACGCGCGCTGTGCGGCGTCAGCTTGACGCTGAAGGACGGAGATTTTGTCACCGTCATCGGCGGCAACGGCGCAGGTAAAAGCACCACGCTCAACGCCATCGCGGGCGTCTGGCCGGTGGACGCCGGTGCAATTCTCATTGACGGCGTGGATGTGTCCGGTATGCCGGAGCATCAGCGCGCACAGTTTCTTGGCCGCGTGTTTCAGGACCCGATGACCGGGACGGCCGCCAACATGAGCATTTTGGAAAACATGGCGCTGGCCTATCGCCGTGGGCAGCGCCGAACGCTGCGCTGGGGCGTGACCAAGGCGGAAAAAGCGCTTTATCACGACAAGCTTGCCACGCTGAATCTTGGCTTGGAGGATCGCCTGACGGCAAAGGTCGGTCTGCTCTCCGGCGGCCAGCGGCAGGCAATCACCCTGCTGATGGCGACGCTGCGGCAGCCGAAACTGCTGCTGCTCGACGAGCACACCGCCGCCCTTGACCCCAAAACCGCTGAAAAAGTGCTGGCAGCAACGGACAAAATTATCGGTGAAAATCACCTCACCGCCATGATGGTTACGCATAATATGCGCGACGCCATCCATCATGGCAACCGGCTCATCATGCTCCACGACGGCAGGGTTGTTGTGGACATTGAAGGCGAGGCCAAAAAGAATCTGACCGTGCCGGATCTGCTTGCACAGTTTGAACGCGCCAGCGGCAGCGAATTTTCCAGCGATCGCGCGCTGCTTTCCTGATCGGAAAAGGCCGGGCAATCTGCCCGGCCTTTTTGCATCTCATGCGTGAATATGCTATAATAGCCGCGTCGCGGCTATTATATGCGCATTTTGGCGCTCTGCGCCAAAGCGTTTAAACTATTTCAAGGCCCTGCCGCTGGAAGCGGCAGATGGCCGTATTATAGCATGATGAAATCATGCTATAATAGCCGCAAAGCGGCTATTATATGCGCATTTTGGCGCTCCGCGCCAAAGCGCTTAAGATATTTCAAGGCCTTGCCGCTGGAAGCGGCAGATGGCCGTATTATAGCATGATGAAATCATGCTATAATAACAAAAAAGTCGTTATATTATATGCGCATTTTGGCGCTCTGCGCGATGGGGGAATGCGATATGAACGAGAACGTTTTGGATTATGACACCGTTGCCTTTGATGAAGAAAAGCAGGCAATTCGCATCATTGACCAAACCTTGCTGCCAAATGAGATTCGCCTGATCACGCTGCAAAGCCAGCCGGAAATTTGGGAAGCAATTCAAACGCTGCGCGTTCGCGGTGCGCCGGCCATCGGCATCACCGCCGCATTTGGTCTGTATCTTGCGGCGCTGCCCCTGCGGCAGCTGCCGGTGCAGGCGTTTTTGGACGCGTTGCAGCAGGCAAAGGGTTATCTTTCCAGCGCAAGGCCGACTGCCGTGAATCTGGGATGGGCGCTGCACCGCATGGAACAAGCCGCGCAGCGCGCCATATCGGCAGGCACTGCCGCAGCGGTTACCGCGATGCATGACGAAGCGGCGGAAATTTTGCAGGAGGATATTCGGGTTTGCCGTCAGCTTGGCGAAAACGGACTGACACTGGTGAAGCCGGGTTGGGGACTGCTCACGCACTGCAACGCGGGGCAGCTTGCCACCGCGCGCTATGGCACCGCCACAGCGCCGATGTATCTCGGCGCGGAAAAGGGCTATGGCTTCCACGTGTACTGCGATGAAACAAGACCCCTGCTGCAGGGGGCGCGGCTGACCGCGTTCGAACTGAGCAGCGCAGGCATCGACACCACGCTGCTGTGCGACAATATGGCGGCAAGTCTGATGAAAAGCGGTAAAATACAGGCGGTTTTCGTTGGCTGTGACCGCGTGGCAGCAAACGGTGATACCGCCAACAAAATCGGCACCCTGGGCGTAGCTGTCCTCGCGAAGCATTATGGCATCCCGTTTTATGTGGTTGCGCCGTCATCCACCGTTGATCTGCAAACGCCCACCGGTGATGAGATTCCCATTGAGCAGCGCAGCCCGGATGAGATTTGCGAAATGTGGTATGCCGCGCGCATGGCGCCGGCCGGGATTCACGCAATGAATCCCGCCTTTGACGTGACGGACGCGGCGCTCATCACCGCAATCGTGACGGAATTTGGAATTGCGCGGCCGCCCTATTCGCAGTCGCTGCAGGAAATAATTTTGAAAAAGGGGCGTGCACGGCAGTGAATTCCTATCTAAGCGACCAGCAGGCAAAGCAGGCACTGATTGCCATTGGCGCTGCGCTGTATACGTCCGGACTGAACGTCGGCACCGACGGAAATTTCAGCTACCTGGTAGGGGAGAACGCGCTCTGGACGACCGCTTCCGGCTCTGCCAAGGGGCAGCTGCGCGAAGCGGATTTGGTGAAAACAGATCTGTGCGGGGCGGTACTGGCAGGCAGCGCGTCACCATCGAGCGAGCTGAAGCTGCACCTTGCGGTTTACCGCGTGAATCCGCTGGCAAAGGCGGTGATCCATGTGCATTCTGTCGCTGCGACAGCGCTTGCATGCACCGGTATTGCCATGGACAAGCCACTGCTGCCGCCGGTTGTGATGCAGCTGGGCAAGGTGTGCATTGCGCCCTACGCTGACCCCGGCTCGCAGGCGCTTGCGGACAGCATTTTGCCGTTTGCCAAAGAAAACAACGCGGTATTGCTGGCAAATCACGGTGCGGCGGTCTGGGGGCGTACGCTGCAAGAAGCCTTTTCCCGGACGCAGACGCTGGAACAGTGCGCAAAAATCACGCTGGAAGCCCAGAAAATCGGCACGCCGCAGTATCTCACCGCGCAGCAATCACGGCAGCTGCACGAAATTGGATGCCGCCTGGGAAACTTTCAAGCTTAAAGATACAGAAAATTTTTTAGAATTTTGTGTAATTTTTGGGGGAATCGTGCTTGTACTTCGGCCTCTTTTTCCCTATACTATGGAAAGAGAATTCTGCCTATGGCAGGAAAAAGATGGAGGAGAACTATGGATAAGAAGAAAGAAGGCACCATTCGTGATGCCAGATCGCTGGGCGTGCCCAAAATGCTGCTGCTGGGACTGCAGCATATGTTCGCAATGTTTGGCGCAACAATCCTGGTGCCGATTCTCGTCGGCGGCTATTTTACAGCAGCCTGTGGGGAATCGTTGACCCGCGGCCTGACGGTTTCCATTACACTGTTTTGCGCCGGTATCGGAACGCTGTTGTTCCATGTATGTTCAAAAATGAAAGTGCCTGCTTTTCTCGGTTCGTCGTTTGCGTTCCTTGGCGGCTTTTATACCATCGCCAACATGAACACCGGCATTTACGCTGCAATGTCTGCCAATGACAAAGCTGCCTATGCCTGCGGCGGCATCGTGATTGCAGGCCTTATGTATCTCATTCTGGCGCTGATTATTAAAATTGTCGGCGTTAAGCGCGTGATGCACTTTCTGCCGCCGGTTGTGACCGGCCCGATCATCATCTGTATCGGCCTTGGCCTTGCAGGAAGCGCAATTTCCAACGCATCGGCAAACTGGCTTTTGGCAATCATCGCGCTGGCCACCATTATCATCTTTAATATCTGGGGCAAGGGTATGTTCCGCATTATCCCGATTTTAATGGGCGTTGTGATCTCCTACATTGCCGCAATCATTATGAACGCCTGCGGAATGACCAACGCAGACGGCAGCGCAATCATCTCCTTTGGCACAGTGGCGGCTTCCAACTGGGTTGGCCTGCCGGGCTTTCAGCTGTGCAAATTCGACATAACGGCCATCTTTGTGATGGCGCCGATTGCCATTGCCACCATGATGGAGCACATTGGCGATATGTCTGCCATTTCCGCAACCGTGGGCGAGAACTTCCTGGCCGATCCCGGCCTGCACCGCACGCTGATCGGCGATGGCCTTGCAACGGCGTTTGCCGGCATCGTTGGCGGCCCTGCTAACACGACTTACGGCGAAAATACCGGCGTTTTGGAACTGAGCCGCGTCCACGATCCGCGCGTAATTCGGATTGCCGCAGTTTTTGCTATCGTCTTGAGCTTTATTCCGAAGTTTTCCGCAATCATCAGCACCATGCCCTCTGCCATCATCGGCGGCGTCAGCTTTATGCTCTACGGCATGATTTCTGCAATCGGCGTGCGCAATGTTGTGGAAAACAAGGTCGATTTGACCAAATCCAGAAACCTCATCATTGCGGCCGTCATTCTGGTTAGCGGCCTTGGCTTCTCCAGCGGCTTGACCTTTCACATCGGCAGTACATCCATCACACTGACCGCACTCGCCATTGCAGCACTGGCCGGCATTCTTCTCAATATCATTCTGCCGGGCAACGAGTATGAGTTTGGCAAAAACCCCAGCGGTGACATCAACCGCGGCGTGTCGTTTAACCCGTCCAATAAAACAGAAGAGAATTAACAGCAGAAGGGATTTAATTATGGAAAATGTTACGGTATTTACGCATCCGCTGATTCAGCATAAAATTTCACTGCTCCGCAAAAAGGACACCGGTACCAATGAATTCCGCAAACTGGTGGAAGAAATCGCCATGCTGGAAGGCTTTGAGGCGCTGAGCGACCTGCCTTTGGAGGATGTCGAGGTGGACACGCCGATTGAAACGTGCATGACGCCCATGATTGCAGGCAGAAAGATGGCAATTGTTCCAATCCTGCGTGCCGGTCTTGGCATGGTTCCCGGTATTTTGGCGCTTGTGCCGAGCGCAAAGGTCGGCCATATCGGCATGTACCGCAACGAGGAAACGCATGAACCGATGGAATACTACTGCAAACTGCCGCATCCCATCGAAGAGAGAACCATTGTTGTCTGCGATCCGATGCTGGCCACCGGCGGCTCCGCTGTGGACGCCATCTGCCGCATTAAGGAATATGGTGGAAAGAACATCAAGTTTATGTGCATTATCGCCGCGCCGGAAGGCCTGAAGCGCCTTGCAGCGGCACATCCAGACGTCCAGATTTATGTGGGACATCTCGATCGTGAGCTGAACAAGGACGCCTATATCTGCCCGGGACTTGGCGATGCGGGTGACCGTATCTTCGGCACCAAGTAACATACGCGCCGCATTGCGCCCCATTTCAAGACCGCTTGAGATGGGGCGCTCCGCTTTGCTGATTCGCAAAAATAATGGTATACCTTTTGGTTGTTTTATTGTATAATAAAAGAAATTTTTGAAGCCATAGAGGGTGAAAGAATGAAAAAGTTACTGCAACTATTGGAGAACGACTGCACCTTGTCGACCGAGCAGATGGCGTCCATGACCAATATGACCGAAGATGAAGTGCGTAAGCAGATTGAAGCGTATGAGGCCAACCGCACAATCCTTGGCTATCAGGCGCTGATTGACTGGGAGCGCACCGATCGCGAGTCCATCACCGCACTGATTGAGGTCAATGTCACGCCGCAGCGCGGCGACGGTTTTGATAAGGTTGCCGAACGGATTTATCAGTATGAGGAAGTGGAATCGTGCTATCTCATGAGCGGTAAATATGACATGTGTGTCATCATCTCCGGCCGCACATTGAAAGAGGTAGCACTGTTTGTCAGCGAAAAACTTGCAACAATCGACGAAGTGACCGGCACCGCAACGCACTTTATTCTGAAGAAATATAAGGAAAAGCACCTTGTTTTCAAAAAACAGGAAGAGCAGGAACGAGGCTATTTCGTATGATTGATTATAATGCCGTTCTATGCAATCGTATTAAAGAGATTCCGCCATCGGGCATCCGCAGATTTTTTGACATTGCAGCGGAAATGGACGACGTCATTTCTCTTGGTATCGGCGAGCCGGACTTTCAGACGCCGTGGCATATCCGTGACGCCGGCATTTATTCGTTGGTCAAGGGCTTTACCAAATATACGCCGAACGCGGGTCTTACCGATCTGCGCCGCGCCATATCAGACTATCTCCAGCGCCGGTTTGACCTCCGCTATGATCCGAAATCTCAGCTTCTTGTCACCGTCGGTGGCAGCGAGGGTCTTGATCTTGCGTTCCGCTGCATTTTGGAAGAGGATGACGAGGTCATCATTCCGTCGCCGTCGTTCGTGTGCTATGCGCCGCTTACCGCCATTCAGTATGGCAAGCCGGTACTGGTGCAGACAAAGGCGGAAAATGAGTTCCGGCTGACGGCAGACGAGCTGCGCGCAGCCATCACGCCGAAAACCAAGGCGCTGCTGCTGCCGTTCCCGAATAACCCCACCGGCGCAATCCTGCGCAAAGAGGATTTGGAGGCCTTTGCGGCGGTTCTGAAGGATACCAATATCGTTGTGATTTCCGATGAAATCTATGCAGAGCTTACTTATGGCCAGCACCATGTTTCGCCGGCCAATATTCCCGCGCTTTATGACCGCACCGTCGTGATCAACGGCTTTTCCAAAGCTTATTCCATGACCGGCTGGCGTTTGGGCTATATTGCCGGGCCGCACCCGCTGGTGGAGCAAATGACAAAGCTGCATCAGTTTGGCATTATGTCCGCGCCAACGACAAGCCAGTATGCGGCCATTGAGGCGATGGATCATGGTGACAGCGATATTGCTGCGATGCGGGATGAGTATGACGGCAGACGCCGGTATTTGCTTGACGGATTCCGTAAGCTTGGTTTTTCCTGTTTTGAGCCGCGCGGCGCATTTTATATGTTCCCGTGCATTGATTCAACCGGTCTGAGCAGCGAGGACTTTGCGGAGCGTTTGCTGCGTGAACAGCATGTAGCGGTGATTCCCGGCACTGCGTTCGGCCCGGGCGGTGAGGGCTTTGTTCGCGTGTGCTACGCCGTTTCGATGAAGGATCTCGGGACAGCGCTGTCTCGGATCGAAGCATTCTGCCAGAGTCTAAAATGATGAAAAGTACCGAATTTTCTATTATTGTAGAAAATTCGGTACTTTTTCACTGGGGCAGGGAAGGGAATGCGCTATTTTAACTTGATTTTGGAGAGGGGATTGGCCTCGGAAGCAATCTTTAGCTCCGTATTTTCAATATGGGTATAGATTTCCGTTGTGTTCAAATGCTCGTGTCCAAGCACTTCCTGAACCGTTTTAATATCGACGCCGCCGGACAGCATCAGGGTAGCGGCAGTGTGGCGCAGCTTATGCGCAGAAAATTGCGATGCGTCGATGTCGGCAGCTAGCAGATGCTTTTTCACCATGCGATGCACCGCATTGGTGCTGAGTCGGTTGTGATCCCGGGAAATAAACAGCGGGCGATCATCCGGGATCAATATTTTGTTGCGTTCAATCAGATAAGCGTCAATGGCATCCTTGCAGGATTCGCCCATATAGACAATGCGCTCCTTATTGCCTTTTCCAACGACGCGAATGCGGTCATCATAAACATCTGAGCGATTCAAACCAACCAGTTCCGAGATGCGGATGCCGCAGTTCAGGAAAATCATCAGTACTGCAAAATCTCGCTTTTCATTTTTCCCGGTAACCGACATGAGCAGTTTGGTTGATTGCTCCAGCGTCAGATATTTCGGCAGCGCGCGGCGAACCTTTGGAAACTCCAAATCCTTGACCGGATTTTCCGTCAGCTGCTTGGTGCGAACGGTCAGGTATTTATAAAAGGACTTGATGGCCGACAATTTTCGCGCCCGCGCCGCTGCGCCGATGCCGACAGTCGCTGAGATTGTTTCCGGGAATTTTACGCGATCATTGGCCAGATAAGACAGATAGTCATAGACGTCCATCGTGGTAATCTGCTTCACAAAAGCAAGGTCAACATCTCTGATATCAATGGTATCCAAATCGGTGGTATAGGACATCTCGTAGCGCATCAGTTTCACGAAGCGTAAAAACATCCGCAAATCAAGATAATACTCATGCACCGTTTTCATGGACTGTCCCTTAATTGTCTGGTGATAGGATAAGAACTCCCGCAAAATCAGCGGCGCATCACGAAAAGCATCCATCGTTGCTCCTCCTAATTTCGATTATATTGATTATTGTAACATATCCAGTTCCATAACGCAACAAAATCTTTATTTTGTTGCGTTCGATAAACTGTCTATGTGAGGTGTAAACATGTCTTTTCGTAAATTGTCTGAAGCCGTCCGTGCATGGCTCTTAGCTCCCCCAAGGTTTGTTCCTCCTCGGCTATGGATCTTTTTGGATTTATGTTTCTTCTTTTCCGGCATGCTCTTCTGGGCTGCTGGTTTGCAGCACGTGCTTTAATTTATAAAAAATAGACTCAATCACTTTTTAGTGGTTGAGTCTATTTTTTTACTGCTGTCTCATTTTTCCTATTATGAATCTTCTATAACTCATTCTGTAGGACATTTTTAATGATTCATCAGTTGGCATTATAGGAATTATTATATTTTTAGAGATTGTATCATTCGGTTTCATAATTCCTTTTATATCTTGTGTGTATTCTCCTATTTTGAGTCCTGTTTCGGTCTGTATGGTTATTGTTTCTGTAACGTCGAATAGAAACTTTCCTGTGTTGTTGGTTATCGTTGATATGCCAATGATTGTATTTCCATCGGCGCTTCTTTGCGCATTTGTAATTGAATTTTCTAACATGCCTGTTTCTGGGCCGTTGATGTAATTTAATGCAGCAAATATGAGAACTATTATGATGATTGGCGTGATGGTAAATCGTCGGTGTGTTTGTGGTCTTTTATAACCGTTTACTACTGTTCCTGTTCTAATGTTGTCTACGTCTGAACCTGCAGCGTATTTTGGCATATGTTCTGCCATGGTACTTCCCTGCCTTATCTTTTGTTTGTCAGGCCTGCTAAGTAGTCGAGTGAAACTTTATAAAATTTGGCCAGTTTAATAAAATGATATAGTGGTATTTCTCTCTTCCCTGTTTCGTATAGGGAATATTGTTGTGGCGTTGTTTGGATTATGTACGCAATTTGACTTTGTGCTAGATCTTTGTCTTCTCTACAATCTTTTAATCTTACGACAGCAAACGGCCTGCCGCATCATTTGCGGCAGGCCGTTTCATAGTTTGATTTAGCACACGCCCTGCGCGATCATTGCATTTGCAATTTTTTCAAAACCGGCAATATTGGCGCCGGCCACATAGTCGCCTGCAACGCCATAACGCTTGGCGGCGCTGTCAAGATTACGGAAGATATTAACCATAATATCATGCAGCTTGGCGTCAACCTCGTCGAACGTCCAGCTCAGGCGCTCACTATTCTGGGACATCTCAAGCGCAGACGTCGCAACGCCGCCGGCGTTCGCGGCTTTACCCGGTGCGAACAGCACGCCGTGCTGCTGCAGATACTGGGTTGCCTCAAGCGTGGTCGGCATATTTGCACCTTCAGCCACGGCGAAACAGCCGTTCTCAACAAGCGCCTTTGCGTCGTCAATCAGCAGTTCGTTCTGCGTTGCGCACGGCAGTGCAACATCGCACTTGGTGACCCAAACGCCGCGACCCTCATGGTACACTGCATTCGTCTTCTTCTCGGCATAAGCGGTCAGACGTGCACGGTCAATCTCCTTGACCTGCTTCAGCAGGGCAATATCAATGCCGTCCGGATCGTAAACCCAGCCGGTAGAGTCGGATACGGTGACAACTTTTGCGCCGAGCTGCTGTGCCTTTTGCGCAGCATAGATGGCAACATTACCAGAGCCGGAAATACAGACGGTCTTCCCTGCCAGATCGATATTATTTGCCTGAAGCATTTCCTTGGTGAAATAAAGCAGACCATAGCCGGTTGCCTCTGTGCGCGCAAGAGAGCCGCCGTAGGACAGACCTTTGCCGGTGAGCACACCCTCATACTGGTTGCGAATGCGCTTATACTGGCCAAACATATAGCCGATCTCACGACCGCCGACGCCAATATCGCCAGCCGGAACATCGGTATCGGCACCGATATGGCGGGAAAGCTCCGTCATGAAGCTCTGGCAGAACGCCATGATCTCACGGTCGGACTTCCCTTTCGGGTTAAAGTCAGAACCGCCCTTGCCGCCGCCGATTGGCAAGCCGGTCAAGGAGTTCTTGAAAATCTGTTCAAAGCCCAAAAACTTGATGATGCCGAGATTCACGGACGGATGCAGACGCAGGCCGCCCTTGTACGGGCCGATTGCAGAGTTGAACTGGACGCGGAAGCCACGGTTAACCTGCACCTGACCTTGATCGTCGACCCAAGGCACGCGAAACATCACCACACGCTCCGGTTCCGTGATGCGCTCAAGCAGCGCCTCTTTCCGGTACTGCGTTTCGTTCTGGTCAATGACCGGACGCAGCGAATTCAGCACCTCGGTGACAGCCTGCAAAAATTCCGGCTGCTCCGCATTTTTTTCAGCCACACGGGCAAGGACTTCATCGACATAGCTCATAAAAAATACCTCCAAAAAATCAGAAAGAATAAAAAAACAGCACAGCGATCTGACGGCCGCCGTGCTGTCCAAACTGCACATTTTTCGAGCAGACGCCTTTGTCGCGATATATGATGAAAATATTATAATATGATGTTTTCTATTTTGCAAGTCATTGCAACAAAATATTCATAAAATTTACATTTTCTTCCCAATAACGTGATTTTGGCGGATTTCAGTCACGATTTTGCAGCTTTGCAAATAAAATCTCCAATATTTCTCAAAGTTAGGCATTAAAAAAACCGGCGTGCATGCTGCGCCGCGTGGGCGCAGACAGACAAATCCGACATGAAAAAACAGCGAGGAGGATCTCCGGGGGGCGCTTTTGCCGCTGTGGGGTACGGCCACAAGCCTGTGCAGGAAAAACGCGGCAGAAAAACGGGAATGTAGGCTCACAGTGTGGAGCGTGAAAGCCGATGCGCAGGGCGTTGCGATTGCCGGGCAAAAATCCCGACCGCCCCTTCTGCGCAGCGTTTATGCCATGGCGGGGCGCTACGCCATATGGCTAAAGGAAATTCACCCCTTGCATGGAGAATGCGCGGTTACATATATCGAAAAAAAATACCGACGCTTTTTAAAGAAATATAAAAAAACAATCAACGCACATACCGATGATCGGTTTGTGCGCAGGCTGACCATGTCGATCTTGATCGCAGAGGATCATCAGAAGCCATGGTATCTGCGAATGGGCGAATACGCGGCATTCCTTGCGCTGAAGTGCCTGCGTAAAAAGCCGAGCATGACCCTTGGCGTTGCGCAGGTCAGGATGAACCGCATGATTTTCGGAAAACAAAGCGTGACCGCCGCAGTTCGTATTCTCCAACAATACCGCATGACATACCGGGATCTGCCGGAGGACGAGGCGCTTGCGGTAATTGCAAGAAAATACAACCACTGCGACGATTACGTGAATAAGGTTGTCCAGATTTACCGGGTAATTGCGGCATGAGTCGGTTTCGCCCATGACCAGCGCGGACAAGATCGTGTATGATGTGATAGGGCATGGCTCTGCAAATGCTTTGCTTTAGTAAAAATCCGCCTTGTTCCAACGTGCTCTCTCCTCACAAGACAGAATCTATCTGCACGATTTCCGGGAGACGTCTTTGCAGCGAAACGATTCATAAATATCCGGCCTGCCCATGGAGGTAAAGCCTTTTCGACCGGTCAAAACCACGTTGTTTTGAAAGGCGGCGCAGTGAATCACCAGTGCCTCGCCTGCCCTGCCCGTTCCAACAAAAACGCCCACATGACTGTTGTCCGGGTAGAAAGCAAGATCGCCGGGCAGCGCCTGGCTCCACGAAATGGGCGCGCAATGGGCGTACTGCGTATAAGAGTTGCCGCCGTGACTGATGAGGCAGTCAAGAGAATTGTAAAACACCCAGTCGACAAAACCGGAGCAATCCAGCCCGTATGGGCGGATCGTTCCGGTTGTTAAGCTGCCGGGGGCGGTCACCTCGGCGGGTATGCCCCAGCGGCTATCCCACCCGATGGCGCTGCTCTTGCCGCCCCAGAAATACGGAACCCTGCCGAGAAGAGAAAGAGCCGTCTGCACCACCGCCCTGCGGTCATCTGGCAGTCCCTCTGTCAGATTCGCCGGGACAGAAAAAAGCTGCCATTCGTTTTCGTTCATCCGACGCACACCTCGCTCCAATCGGCATTGCTCAAAGCGCGGTTCCCGCGCCGGCTGCCTGCGTATTTTCCCTTATTACCCTGCATGGATTGCCGTATGCGATCCGATTGGCAGGAATATCCCGCGTCACCACGCTCCCCGCCCCAATGACCACGTTGTCGCCTATGGTAACGCCCGGCAAAAGAATGGAACCGCCGCCAATCCAAACATTGCTGCCGACCAAAACAGGCTGGGATCTTGTTTTGCAGTTAATGAATGTTCCGTCCGGATTGGTCCGGGTGAATCGATCCGCGCAATGGCTGGGATGAATGGTTGTGTAGATCTGTACATTTGGCCCAATCAAAGCGTTGTTTCCAATGGTAATCGTATTGTCGTCAATAAAGGTACAATTCATGTTCACTTGACAGTGACTGCCAAAGTAAATGTTGTTCCCATAATCAACATAAAACGGCGGCGTGATCCAAACATTGGGGCCATACCCCCCAGAAGTTCTGCCAAAATCTCATGCTGCCGCTCCCAGTCTTCGGAATTCGTCCGGTTATATTCAGCGATCAGATTTTTGGCCTTGTGCCATCTCGACAGGAGTTCCCTATCGCCGCATTGATAGTACAAGCCTGCCAACATTTTTTCTTTTTCCGTCATGCTATTCACCCTTTTCACACGTTTTACGTTGTAAAGGCGCCTTGTTTTGAAATAGTAAACTCGTCAGAAGCGATAGGCCTCTTCTGACGAGTTGTGTTTCCTGCACTACTTTGATACAATGCACCATTTTCTGCCGTCGGCGAGCTTTCGTTAACGAGCAGGGTATCGCTAACGAGCAATAATGCTGATTAGTTTTCGGTGCCTGCTTGAATTTATGC
>JAQUZL010000015.1 GCA_028691385.1 Oscillospiraceae bacterium | reverse complement strand
CCATCTACCAGATCGTCTATGGCGCGTTCTGCCCGCAGGCCGTCGCAGGCGGCATTGTCGGCGTCACCATCAAAACCGCCATGCAGAAGGGCATTGCCCGCGGCATTTTCTCCAACGAGGCCGGCCTTGGCTCCGCGCCGATCGCCGCCGCTGCCGCCCAGACCGATGACCCGGTGCGTCAGGGCACCATTTCCATGCTGGGCACGGTCATCGACACCATCATCATCTGCACCATGACCGGCCTTGCCATTGTGCTGACCGGCGCCTGGCAGCAGGGGCTTTCCGGCGCGGCCGTCACCACCTACGCGTTCCAGAACGGCCTGCCGCTGCCGGCTAAGCTGTCCGCCTTTTTGCTGATGGTTTGCCTTGCGCTGTTCGCGTTCACCACAATTCTCGGCTGGAGCTACTATTCCGAGCGGTGCCTGGAATACCTCACCGGCGGCAAAATGCTGCTGGTCAAGATTTATCGCTGGATCTACATTCTCGCCGTGCTGGTCGGGCCGTATCTTACCGTTGCGGCGGTTTGGAATCTGGCGGACGTCACCAACGGCCTGATGGCCTTCCCGAACCTCATTGCGCTGCTGGCACTGTCCGGCGTGGCTGCGGCCGAGGTCAAGCAGTACGTCGCGCGCCAGAAAATGAGTCCCTTGCAGAAATAATTCCCGCGCATTTGGCGCTACCAAAGCACCTGCGCGCAGCAATCGCGCCCCAATGGTCAGACGGCACAGAAATCGTCTGGCAATTGGGGCGCTTTTGCGCGGATTCAGTTAGTTTAGCTATTGCTAATTGTGGCCGGTCTGGGTATAATATTCCCAACAAAAGGAGGCGCGCCATGGAACGATTTGAAGTGACCGGGATGAGCTGCGCGGCGTGCAGCGCCCATGTGGAAAAGGCGGTGTCGGCGGTGGACGGCGTGAAAAGCGTGGCGGTGAGCCTGCTCACCAACTCGATGAATGTGGAGTTTACCGCGCCTGCGACCGCGCAGGCGATTTGCGCGGCAGTCACGGCGGCAGGCTATGGCGCGTCGACTGGCGATCAGGCTGCCCATGATACGCTGCCGGATTCGGAAAGCCCGGCGCTCAAACGGCGGCTGCTGGCAAGTCTGGTGTTTCTCGCGCCGCTGCTGTACCTGTCCATGGGGCATATGCTCTGGGCGTGGCCGCTGCCGGGCTTTTTGGAAGGAAACCATGTATCCATGGGGCTGGCTCAGCTGCTGCTGACAGGCGCGGTGATGGTGATCAATCAAAAGTTTTTCCGCAGCGGCGTTTTGGGACTCGTCCGGCGCGCGCCCAACATGGACACGCTGGTGGCGCTGGGCGCGGGCGCGTCGTTTCTCTACAGCACCTATGCGCTCTTTGCGGCCAGCAGCGCCGCGCTGACGGGCGGCGCGCATGCGGCAGCGGAGTTCATGGACGAGTATTATTTTGAGGGCGCGGCCATGATTTTGACCCTCATCACGGTGGGAAAGCTGCTCGAAGCGCGCGCAAAGGGGCGCACCACCAACGCCATTGCCGGTCTGATGAAGCTCACACCCCAAACGGCCACCGTTTTGCGCGGCGGCGAGGAGCAAATCATTCCCGCTGCGCAGGTGCGCGTGGACGACACCTTTTTGGTGCGTCCCGGACAGAGCATTCCGGTGGACGGCGTGGTGCTGACCGGCGAGAGCGCGGTGGACGAATCGGCGCTCACCGGCGAAAGCCTGCCGGTGGACAAAGCGCCCGGCGCGGCGGTATCGGCGGCCACGCTCAACCAATCCGGCTTTCTCACCTGCCGCGCCAAGCGCGTGGGCGCGGATACCACCATTAGCCAGATTGCGCGCATGGTGCAGGATGCCGCCGCCACCAAAGCGCCCATTGCCAAGGTGGCAGACCGCGTGTCCGGCGTCTTTGTGCCGGTGGTCATTGCCATTGCGGCGGTCACCGCCGCCGTGTGGCTGGCGGCGGGGCAGACGGTGGGCTTTGCCCTTGCCAGGGCGGTGAGCGTGCTGGTGATCAGCTGTCCCTGCGCGCTGGGACTTGCCACGCCGGTGGCCATCATGGTGGGTACGGGAAAGGGCGCGAAAAACGGAATTTTGTTCAAAACCGCCGCAGCGCTGGAAGCGGCGGGGGAGGTCGCCACGGTGGTGCTGGATAAGACCGGCACCATCACCGCCGGCAGGCCGCAGGTGACCGAGGTTTGCTGCGCGCCGGGCATTACGCAGGATGCGCTTTTGACCGCAGCCGCCACGCTGGAAAGCCGCAGCGAGCATCCACTTGCCCGGGCGGTGCTGGCGTATGCCCGGCAGCGCGGCATTGCGCCGTCTGCGCCGGAGCAGTTTCGCGCGCTGCCGGGGCATGGCTTGCAGGCCGAGCAGGCGGGTCATGCGCTGGTGGGCGGCAACGAGGCGCTGCTGCGCGCGCTTGCCGTGCCGGTGGACGCGCTGTCTGCCCGGGCGTCGGAGCTGGCCGAGGAGGGCAAAACGCCGCTGTTTTTTGCCCAGGACGGCGCGCTTTTTGGCGTCATTGCGGTGGCGGACGTGGTGAAGCAGGACAGTCCCGCCGCGATTGCGGCGCTGCGGGGCATGGGACTGCGGGTTGTGATGCTGACCGGCGATAACCGCCGCACAGCGCAGGCGGTCGGCCGGGCGGTGGGAGTGGACGAGATCATCGCGGACGTCCTGCCGGACGGCAAGCAGGACGCGGTATCGCGCCTGCAGGCGCAGGGGCGTGTGGCGATGGTGGGCGACGGCATCAACGACGCGCCGGCGCTGACGCGTGCGGATGTGGGCATTGCCATCGGCGCGGGCGCGGACGTGGCGCTCGATGCGGCGGATGTGGTGCTGATGAAATCGGCGCTGATGGACGTGGTGGGCGCGGTGCGCTTGTCGCGGCAATCGCTGCGCAATATCCGTGAGAATCTGTTTTGGGCGTTTGCGTATAACGTGGCCTGCATTCCGCTGGCCGCCGGGGTATGGTTTCCGGCGTTCGGCCTGACGCTCAGTCCCATGTTCGCGGCGGCGGCCATGAGTCTGTCCAGCGTCTGTGTGGTGACAAACGCGCTGCGGCTGAATTGGTACCGGCTGACCGATGACCGCCGGGACGCCCACTGGGCGCGCAAGCGCCAAAAGGCCGCGCCGCAGCAGACGCTCCACATCTCCGGCATGATGTGCCAGAACTGCACGCGCCATGTGCATGACGCACTGCGCGCCGTGCCGGGCGTTCGCGCGGTGACGGTGGATCTGGAAAGCGGCGTGGCGGTGGTCACCGGAAGCGCCGCCGCAGCGGCGCTCAAAAAGGCGGTAGAGGATGCGGATTATACCGTCACGGACGTCGAAACCACCCAAAAGCGATAAAAAACGGGGGCTGTTGCAGTTTGCAACAGCCCCCGTTTTTTTATTCAGGATACCTCGATAGCGCGAATGATGCCGTGCTTGTCCGCATAGAGCGTGGCCTTTTCCGCGTAGGAATGGGCGTCGGTCAGGCTGAGCCAGGTGTCGGAAACCTTATTATAGCAGACAACATCGTCGGCAACCGGGTAAAGCTTGCCGCCAAACTGCACGGTGGATTTGTCCGTCCATGCGCTGTTAGGGACGTTCGCGAGCTTTTCCAAATTGACAATGGAGGAAATTTTGCTGCCGTCGGCGGTCAGGGCAAAGCCGCAGAAGTCGCCGGTGCGGGCGTTGATGGCGGTGTTGAACGGCCCGAGCACCTTGCCCGTGCCATAGGTCAGGCGCAGGCTGTGGCCGGTGGTCGTCTTGTCGCCGTCCTCATCCACTGCGGTGATGGAGGAATAGCTGACGCGGCCATAGGTGAAGCAGTTGCCGGTGACGTCCTTCAAAATCAGAAGATTCACGCGGCCTGCCCAGTCGCGGCCTGCATAGGCGATGGCGTCGGAGGGCACGGTGGCGTTGGGGATGTCGCCGAGGTTGATGGCCGTGAGCGCACTGGAGCCAACCTTTTCATAGATGGCCACCTGCGGGGACAGCGCGGCGTCGCCCAGCTTTCGCGCCGCCACATCCAGCGTGGCGTTGCCGCCGCCGGAGAGCACGGTGAGGGAGAGATAGCCGCTCTGGCTGGAGGAAACGCGCACCAGCTGGCCGGAGAGGTTGGAAACCTGCGATTCAGAGTATTTGACCTGCCCGGTCACCTTAATCCCGCACAGCAGCTCCACGGTGGCGCTGGCGGTGGAGATGGACGAAACAAGGCCGATGGCGCTGACGTTGTTGCCGGTGAGCGCCGCCGCGCCTGCCACGCGGTTATCCGCGGTGAGCAGCAGCGTGATCTGCCCGCCCACCTTGAAGCCGGAAAGGGCGGACGCCGCGCGGGGCAGCACGTCAAACTCGTGGCCGAGCACGGTCACCTTGGTCGGTGCGTCGGCGTTGGGCCAGCAGTTTTCATAGTAGCCGGTGATTTTGGTGTCGCTGACGCGCAGGGCGTTTGCGGCGCTGTCATAGGTTACCACGTCATATTGCTTGAGGTCGCCCACGGTGGCGGCGACGCCGTTTTTAATAATAGTATAGGCGCTTGTGCCGGACAGCTCCTTCAGCCCGGTGGTAGCGCCGTCCGAGCCGATGACCAGCGAGTCGGTGCTCACTGCGCCGGTTGCGCCGCGGAACAGGTATTCCACGCTGCCGCTTGGCCCAAAGTACAGCGTCACCACGCTGCCCGGCGTCAGCCAGGAGAACAGCGCGCCATAGGTGGTCTTTTCGTCGCCGTCATAGGCGGTGATGTTGGCGTCCATGTTGTACTTCACGCCGCCGGACTCGGTGAGCGCATCCGACTTGGCGGCGGAAACGGTGACGGTCTTGTAAGAGCCTGCCGCGCTGGGAACAAAGGTCAGCACGCGGTCGGAGGAATCGAGCAGCACGGTACCCTTGTAGCCGTTCAGCGCGCCGTTACTGCTGGAACCGGCCATTTTATAGGTACTGCCGTTGGAAAATTCCATGGCGCCGGTGGTGCCGTCGGAAGCGGTGGCGTTGGAATCGAGCAGCACGGTGTCCTTGACGGTGGACGCAGCCAGCGTGCCGGCGTAGTCCGCGCCCTCCTTGGTTTTGCAGGCGAGCAGCCGCGAGAACAGCTGCGCGGCCTGCCGCCGGGTGAGCGCTGCGCCGCCGGAGAGGGTCAGCCCCTCACTTAGGCCGCACGACGCCGCCGTGGCAAGATAGCCGTCCGGCCATGCCGCGCCCACGTCCGCGTCGGTATAGCCCAGCAGGCGCATGAGAATGGTCACGGCCTGTCCGGCGGTGATGGTGCTGTTCGGCCGGAAGGTGCCGTCCGGGTAGCCATAGATGATGCCCTTGCCCTTGGACTCAAGGTTAATATAGGCCGACGCCCAGTGCTTGGGCGTGACGTCCGGGAACACGGTGATGGCCTGATACTGTCCGGCCTGATTGTATGCGCCGGTGGCGTAGGCCGCCATTTTGCAGAACTCTGCCCGGGTCAGCGTGCCGCCGGGACGGAACGAACCGTCGGGGTAGCCGTCGATGACGCCCAGCAGGCGCAGGGATTCGATCTCCGCCGTGGCGGCGGTGTCGGTCACATCGGAAAAGGCTGCCGCCGGGATGGTCGGAATCAGCAGGCACACGGCCAGCAGCAGGCATAAAATTCTTTTTTTCATAGTCATTCCTCTCAATCCGCCCGCAGGGCTTCCACGGGCTGGAGTCTGGATGCTTTTGCGGCCGGGTAGATGCCAAAGATGATGCCCAGCGCCACGGAGAGCAAAAATGCGCCCATCGTGATGCCCGCCGCGGGATAGATGATCATTTTCAGCAGCAGCTTTCCGGCCACCAGCGATCCCCCGGCGCCGAACAGGATGCCGATGATGCCGCCGATGCCGCAAAGCATGGCCGCCTCGATCAGAAACTGCACCACGATGGACCGGCGCGGCGCGCCGATGGCGCGGCGGATGCCGATTTCGCGGGTACGCTCGGTGACGGTGACCAGCATGATGTTCATGATGCCGATGCCGCCGACCAGCAGTGAGATGGCGGCGATGCCGCCCAGCACCAGACTCATCATGGTGGCGTATTCGTTGCTGCTCTGCTGCCACTGATTGTCAGAGTAGACGGAGCTGTAGCCCTCGCCCTCGCGAATCACGCCGCCAAGGTAGCCGATCAGGCGGCTGGTGGCCTCGACAGTGGCGTCAGACGAGCTGGCCTTGACCACAAACTCGGTGATTTGCGTGCCCGGCGCCAGATAGCGGCTCATGGTATAGGGGAACACGATCATGTTGTCCATGGACCAGGCCGAGGTGGCGTCCTTTTCTTTGTACAGGCCGATGACCGTGAACGGCAGGCCGTTCACCATGATCTCCTGCCCGATGGGGTCGGCGTAGTTGAAGAAGTTCTTCGCCGCGCGCGCGCCCAGCACGCAGACCTGATGATAGTCCTTGACGTCGAGATAGGACAGGTCGCGGCCGCGTTCCAGCTGAAAGTTGTTGCATACGGCGTACTGGTCGCTGCCAAGATACAGCGTGGGCGGCAGGGCAATGGAGGTATCCACGTCGCCGCCGGAATAGTTGTTCCAGAAGCTTTCCTGATTCTTCTCCATGGCGGTGCTGGATTTGGAGCCATAGACCACCGAGGCGGAGAACTGACTGTTGGGCGTCACGCCCAGCACCAGATCACTGCCAAGACCGTTGCAGTAGGAATACAGCTCGTCGAAAATATCTCGGCCGTTCCAAACGGATGCCGAAACATTGACGCGGTTGTTGCCCATGGCCTCATAATACTGCATGGACACCTTGTTCATGCCGTTGATGACGGTGACAATGGTCATGACCGACGCGATGCCGATGATGATGCCCAGCATGGTGAGGATCGACCGGCCCTTGTTTCCAACGATGGACTTCCACGCCATTTTGATGGCTTGCCGAAGATTCATAGCCAGTCCACCTCCTGCGGATGATCCTCTGTGATCTTTCCGTCGGCCAGACGCACCACGCGGCGCGCGGTGGCGGCAATGGAATTATCATGGGTGATCAGAATGATGGTGCTGCCCTCGCGGTTGAGCTGCTGCAAAAACTTCAGCACCTCGTGACCGGTGTGAGAGTCCAGCGCGCCGGTCGGCTCGTCGGCCATGATGATGGGCGGCTTTGCCGCGATGGCGCGGGCGATGGCCACGCGCTGCTGCTGGCCGCCGGACATCTGCGTGGGCTTGTGCTTGATGCGGTCGCCAAGCCCCACGCGGGTGAGCGCCTCGATGGCCATTTCCCGGCGGCGGGACGTGCCGATGCCCTGATAGATGAGCGGCAGCTCCACGTTTTCCGCCACATTGAGGTTTTGAATCAGATTATACTGCTGAAAGATAAAGCCAATGTCCCGGTTGCGGATTTTGGACAGCTCCCGGTCGGTCAGCTCCGCCACATCCGTGCCGCTCAGCACATAGTTGCCGTGGGTCGGGATGTCCAGACAGCCCAGCACGTTCATCATGGTGGATTTGCCGGAGCCGGACTGGCCGACAATGGCGACAAACTCACCATTGTCAATCTCCAGCGAAACGTCATCCAGCGCGCGTACCTCGCTCTCAAGACCCTCGCTGTAGATTTTTGATACGTTATGTAATTGTATCAGCATAGGCTCATCCCCAGGAACTGAGCGTCTGCACCTGCGTGAATACGGTCGTTCCTTCCTCCACGCCGGAGCGGATCTCCACGTTGTTGTTGTCGGACAGACCGGTTTCCACCGGCACCGGCCAGTAGCCGTCCGGAATGCCATCCGGCGTCTGCATCAGCTCCACGGCGTTATCGGGCTTTTCGCCCTGCACAAACACCACGTCTGCGTTGCTGCCGTCCATCAGTGTGACGCCCTTGACGCTCTGCACCGGCACAACCAGGCAGTCGGCGCTCTGGCTGGCAATCAGCGAGTAGCTCACATTGCTGCCGGACATCATAGTGCCGTCCATGTTGTCCACGGAGATGACCATGGGATAGGCGGCGACGCCGTTATTGATGGTACTGCTGAGCGAAACCGAGTCCACGTTGCCCATAAAGGGCGTGCCCCACTGGTCAAGATCTACCGTCATGCCCGCCTTGACGTAGCTGATGTTGCGCTCGTCCACGGTGGCGTCGATGATCATGGTGGAGGTGTCGGCGATGTTGATGACGGTGGTGGCGGTGCCGGTCAGCTCATCGCCCGGGGCGATGGACAGGCCGATGACCGTGCCGTCAATGGGGGCAAGCGCGTTCATGTTGTCCAGGTTTTTCTGCGCTTTTTCCAGATCCTCCTGCGCGGTGTCAAGGCTCTGCTGCAGGGTGAAAATTTCGTTTTCGCTGTCCTCGCCGTCAATGCGCACCAGAACCTGTCCCGCCGTCACGTTGAGGTAATCGGTGAGACTGGTGGAAAGAACGGTGCCGGAAACCGTGGAGGAAAGATCCGCCGTGCGGTAATATTCCAGCTTGCCGGACTCATAGGGATAGACTGCCGCGCCGTCCACAGTCAAAGAGGCGGTGGCCACCATGTCGGCGGTCAGCGTGCCGGGGTTGTTCATCACAATGTCTGCCTCGAACAGCTGCGAGCCTTCCGACGTGACGCGGCTGACCATTTTGACCGATTCCACCGTGCCGGTGACGCTGGTCATCATGGCGGGGATGGACACAGAGGCGGTCTGCCCCTGCCGAATATCGCCCTCGTAGGCGTAGGAGAAGTACTGCTTCAGTCGCAGCTTGGTGTCGTCCACCAGCGTGGCCACCTTGGTGCCCTTGCTGATGGTGTCGCCCTCGTTCAGCTTTTCGGTTTCCAGCAGCTTGCCGGCAAAGGTGGCCGACAGGTTCAGCCCCGCGATGTCCTTTTGCAGGGCACTGAGCTGCTTCTGATAGCCCTCCAGCGTGGACTGGGCGTTTTTGACCGCCGTCCGCGCGGACGGCGAGTCGATGGAGAACATCTGCTGCCCGGCGGTGACCTTGTCGCCCTCGGACACAAAGACCTCCAGAACGGTGCCTGCGGTGGTCACCGAAATGCTCTCGCTGTTTTTCGCCTTGGTGATGCCGCTGCCCTCCACAGTTTGGGTGATGGAGCCGATGCTCACGGTGTCGGTAATCACCTCGCTCGTCGGATCGGCCTTTTTGCCGAACAGCTTATAAGCGCCGAACGCCAGCGCCGCGAGAATAATCAAAATGATGGCAATGCGGATGATTCGTTTGCGTAATTTCTTGTTCTTCTTTTTTGGCGCTTTGGCGGGCGCCGCGCGCTCAATCTGCGCCGTTTCGTTGGCCATAGTAATTTCCTCCTGTGCCACAAGTGTACTAACTGTACTAGAAATTATAATACAGATGCTGTGAGAAAGCAAACTATATTTTTGGAAAATGCCGCATTGTTTCCGGATTCGTGTCACAGCGTGCACGCTTCCTCAAAAACACGGCGCGAAAGCGGGGCGCGGCCGATGTGCGCGCCTATGCTTATGACGCAGTTGCGCGGATAAGGTTCCCAAATTTACCAAAAAAGCAGGGGATCGCCGGTTGGGCAATCCCCTGCCTATCTCGCAAATGCTTATGCGATGTCCTCCAGCGGACCCTCAACATAGTCCGAGAAGTCCGGATAGGTGACCTTGACCGCGCTGCCGGTGGCAGTGATCTGCATGTCAATGTCGTCGATATAATCCAGCTGGAAGGTTTCGCCATCCTGCGTTGTGGTGGCGGACATGGTAATCTGAATCCGCTCGGCTTTCAGCGCGCCCTTGGCGTCAAAGGTGGTGGCAATGGTCATCTTGCCAAGCTTCACCGCGTCCACGCCGAGGGTTTCATCGAGATCGCCGATCATGCTGCTGATAAGGTCGGAGTAGCTGTCCTTGCAGGTCATGGTGTAGACGGTGTTGCTGCCGGATGTGGTCTTGGTGATCGCGTCCACATAGTAGATCGGCATACTGTCGGCGGAAACCGTTGCGCTGTCCAGCGCGTCCTGCAGTGCGTCAAGACCCATCTTCGCCTTGACCTTGCTTGCGCCCATGTTCATGTACATCCAGCCGTCCTTGACCCATTCCTGATAGTCGGTGGTCTCGCCGCCCATGGTCATTTTGCCGGAGATGGCCATCTGCAGCTTGGTCAGATCGGTGGGGTCAGTGATGACGCTTGCGGTCATGTCGCTGACGGTGGTGACCACGGTCACGTTCTCCGTGGATACATCCATCTTCATCTTCATGGTCATGGCCATGGCGTTCATGTCGCCGAGGGCCATGCATGCGGCGTTATAGCTGCGCAGCGCAGCCTGCTTTTCCAGCAGCGCCTTGGCGGCTGCGGCATCCACAGCGCCGTCGGCGACCAGCTTTTCCAGCAGCGACTGCGCGCCGCCCTTGACGGTGGTGGCCAGCGTCTGATCGGCCATGGCAACCAGCTCGTCGCGGCAGAACGTGCCGGCCATGGTCAGCGCGTCATACAGTCCGAGATCGGCGGCGGTATCCAACGCGGTGGCGTAGGTAAAGTCGCCGGCGGCCTCGGTATAGCCCAGCGCGCGCAGCGCGAAGGTGGCAAACATCTGCCCGGAGCACTTGCCTGTGCCGAACTGGGTCTGGCTGATGCCCTTGGTGAGCGACTGGCTGTACAGCCATGCGACATAGGCGTTTGCCCAAACCGGGACGTCGGTGAAGGGGTTTACGATCGTGCCGGCGTCAAACTGCGCTTTGGCTTCCGCCTCTTTGCCCAGCAGACGCACCAGCATCACGGCAGCTTCGACGCGGGTCGCTTCCCGATCCAGCTCGAAACCTTTATCGGTGCCGTTGAACAGTCCTGCAGATTGCAAATCCTGCGCTTCGGCGGTAAAGTCGGCGGCAAATGCGGTTGTGCAGCAGCCAAGTGCCAGAATGGCGCTCAGAAGAACTGCAAGAATCCTTTTTCCCATGACAAAGTACCTCTCATTATTTAATATTTGGCGCGCAGCCGGTTTGGCGCGTGCCATGACCGGGTCAAACGACCCGATCAGTCTATCATAGCAGGATGCGATGCCACTTTCAATGCAACGGCACAAAAAAAGCATAGCCCCTTGTTCCCACATTCGGAACAAGGGGCTATGCTGCAGACATCGGATCTACCACCATGCAATACCTCCCATTATAATATTCATTTCTACTGTCTTGCCCCGACCAACTGGCCTGCATCCACGCGGACTCGCTGGGAAACGGCTTGAAAAACGGTTAAAACGCATTCAGTACATCGGAAAAACCTTCCAACATCATGGAATTGTTTGTGGATTCCCGGAAACCTCAAAATCCCTGAACCCTTTTGGAATCCTTAAAAATGGAAAATCTACAACATCTTGAAGCCAGTATTGCGATTGCAACAAACGTGGATTCGAAACACATTGCATTTTCTAACCTTCATGGAACCGGAAAAGCATCGGACTTTGCAATATTTCTGGAACGTTATTTTTCAAAACAAACCGTTTCAAACGACCGCCGGATCGAAACATTTCGTTTCTGCCATTGCGATGAAAAGAAGTGGAAACGTCAAAACAGATTGCCTATTCCATCGGAAACACTCCCTTCCGGCATTTTGGCTGAACTTTTTTCTTTTTGATTGGCTCTCTGTTTACGGTTATATCGTACAAAAACTTTCTCGATTTGTCAATAGGTTTTGTGAAAAATGTTTAAGATTTTTTGAAACCGGACAGTTGCGCGCAGAATGACAAAATAGGGAATGGCAAAAGGGGACAACCGATAAACGCCGGGCGGCGCACCCAAAGGTGCGCCGCCCGGCGTTTATGCTTCCACGTCCGGCGCGGTTTCGCTCAGCTCCAGACCCGGGTTGCGTTTGCAGATAAAGTCGATGCTCCAGAAGCTGGAGAACACCAAAAGCTTGCGGCCGTGATAATCCTCCAGCAGCTTGGCGTCGGAGGTGAGATACAGCTCGTCGAGATGCTCCGTGGGACTTTTGACGAGAAACCGCAGCTCCTCATAGGGCAGGTTGTCCATGCGCAGCTCCACGCCGTATTCGTTTTTCATGCGGTATTCGAACACCTCGAACTGCAGCACGCCCACGACGCCCACGATGACCTCCTCCATGCCGGTGTATGGAATTTTGAAGATCTGGATTGCGCCCTCATGGGCGATCTGCTCCACGCCCTTGATGAACTGCTTGCGCTTCATGGTGTCCTTGGGGGACACGCGGGTGAAATGCTCGGGGGCGAAGGTGGGGATGCTGCCGAAGCGGAATTTTTCGCCCGGCACGGTGATGGTGTCGCCGATGGAGAAAATGCCCGGGTCAAACACACCGATGATGTCGCCCGCGTAGGCCTCATCGATGATTTCGCGCTCGGAGGCCATCAGCTGCTGTGGCTGACTCAGGCGCATTTTGCGCCCGCCCTGCACATGGTAGACCTCGGCGTCGCGCTCGTATTTGCCCGAGCAGATGCGCATGAATGCCAGACGGTCGCGGTGCGCTTTGTTCATGTTGGCCTGAATCTTAAAGACAAAGGCGGAGAATTCCGGCGAAAAGGTGTCAATCACGCCGCAGTCCGCCGTGCGGGGCAGAGGTGCGGTGGTCATGCGCAGAAATTCCTCCAGAAACGGCTCTACGCCAAAGTTGGTGAGCGCCGACCCGAAGAACACGGGGCTGAGGGTGCCTGCGCGCACGGCGGCGACGTCCAGCTCCCGCCCAGCGCCCAAAAGCTCCACCTCTTCGCGGAGCTTGTCCGCGCGCTGCGCGCCGATCATCTCCTCGACGGCGTCAGAGGCCAGCTCCACCGTGATGGCGTCCACCTTGCGCTTGCGATCCGCGCCGGAGAAAAACAGAATTTTGTTCTTCTCGCGGTCGTAGACGCCCTGAAACTCCTTGCCGCAGCCGATGGGCCAGTTGCAGCAGTAGGTGTCGATGCCAAGCTCGCGCTCGAGCTCGTCGCACAGCTCAAAGGGATCGCGCGCCTCGCGATCCATCTTATTAATAAAGGTAAAAATCGGGATGTGGCGCATGGCGCAGACCTTGAACAGCTTGCGCGTCTGCGCCTCGACGCCCTTGCTGCCGTCGATGACCATGACGGCGGAGTCCGCCGCCATCAGCGTACGGTAGGTGTCCTCGGAGAAGTCCTGGTGACCCGGCGTATCGAGAATGTTGATGACAAAATTCTCATACTGGAACTGCATGACCGAGCTGGTGACGGAAATGCCGCGCTGTTTTTCAATTTCCATCCAGTCTGATGTGGCCGCCTTCGCCTTTTTGCCCTTGACCGCGCCGGCCTGGGCAATGGCGCCGCCGTAGAGCAGAAATTTTTCCGTCAGCGTGGTTTTACCGGCGTCCGGGTGGGAAATGATGGCGAAGGTTCGCCGTCTGGAAATCTCATCATGCAATCCTGCCATGAGAAAGTGCCTCCTGTGTGTTGAAAAATAAAGCCGGCGCGATGCGTCGGGCAAAAAAACGCAGGGCGAGCCAGGATATGGTTCGCCCTGCGGATGATTGGTCAGAAAAATTTCTTGATGCCGTCGGTTGCTTTCTCGATGTCCTCAGAAATTGTAATGGTGACCTTCATGTTGTTGGCAGTCGCGAATTGATCGACCCACTGCAAGAATTCGTCGGTGTCCGGGACAGAATCCGTACCAACAATGCGGTACAAACCGTCGATGTACAGATCGGTAATGTCAAAATTACCGGCATGCAGGCCGCTGATGAATCCCTTCAGGAAGGTATAGCTGTCAATACCGTAATCATCCGCCTCAATCAGGCGTGCGCGGTAGTCGATATCAAAACGGAGTTTGTTGCCCTTTTCCATGCAGACGACGCTGCCGCTCTCGTTATGGACTGCGTCATTGATCGAACCAATCAACTGCTTGGTTTTACCGGAGCCTTTCAGGCCCATAATCACTTTCACCATAGTGAAAACCTCCTTTATCCATCGGCCGAGGGAACTGGCCTTTGTAGTATTGTATCAGCTTGCTTGTGGATTTTCAACCGTTATTGCGGAAAAACCTGTGAAATTATCGGGGCAGCATGCCGCAGCGCTTGCCAAGCTGCAGCTCGTATAAATCCGCGCCCGGCGTGGCGAATGGGTTCAGTCCGGCAAGGTAGCCGGACAGCGCGCAGCTCAGCTGGAAAAAGTAGAACAGCTCGCCCAGGGTCTGCGCCACCGGCGCGCCGCATTCCAGCGTGATAATCGGCACGCCGCCGTCCGCATGCGCTTCAATGGCGGCGATGGCCGCCTGCTCGCCCACCGCGTCGAGGGTTTTGCCGCCCAGCGCGTCCACGCCGCCGGCGTCCTGCCAGTCCATTTCGATGGTTGCGCGCTGGCTTGGCGGCGCAAAGCGCAGCGTGGTTTCCACAATGGTGCGCGGGCCGTCCTGCAGAAGCTGACCCACGGTGTGCAGGTCGCGGGGATATTGCAGCGGCGCGGTCGCCATGCCGTGGCCGGACTTGCCCTCCGCCGCGGCAAACAGTGCCTGCCACCAGCGCCCCAGCGCGGCGGTGTCCGGCTCCCAGATCCCCAAAAATTCAGCGCGGAAGCCCTTGCGCGCCAGCAGCGTTCTGGCGGCGGCATACAGCCATGCGGGATTTTCAAAGGAGCGAATATCCAGCTGCGCCCGCGCGTCGCTGGCGCCGGAGAGCACGGCCTCGGGATCAATGCCGGCCACGGCCATGGGCAAAAGCCCCCCTGCCGAAACCGCGCCGAAATTGCCCGGCGCGTCGGCCGGCAGCGAAAACGCCGCATACCCCTCCGACGCGGCCAG
Organism: Oscillospiraceae bacterium; assembly: GCA_028691385.1. Classification (GTDB taxonomy): domain Bacteria; phylum Bacillota; class Clostridia; order Oscillospirales; family Oscillospiraceae; genus JAQUZL01. Next base: position 7,804 of record JAQUZL010000015.1, on the reverse strand, counting down.
CTTGCGCAGCGTGCCGCGGGAGGGATCTGTGACCACATAAATGCGCTTTTTTGCACCATCTTCGCCATAGCGCCGCTCAAGCAGCAGCTTGAGCGCGCGAAGCGACACCGCCTGCTCGGTGGTCATGTCGCTTCCGGCGATGACAACCACCGCAAAAGGCCGATCCTGCAGCCGCGCTTCCAGATTGCGCTGGGCGCGGCTGGAGAAGCCGCCGTCGAAAAACAGCAGCCGGGGCTTTGCCTGCGTCGCCATCAGCCGAACTGCCGCCTGCGCGCCCACATCGCCCAAAACGACCAGATATTCCGCATCTGCGGCGATGCGCGCGGCGGCTTCGCGAAGGTCGGCGCGTGCTTCGCGGGTGATGGAGTCCGGCAGGGTCATCCAGCCGAGCCGGTCGCCCCCGCGGCCGGTGTGCGTTTGCAGCTGCTTGTGCGCGTCAAAGATCTCTTTTTCCAGCGCCAGCAGATCCGGCAGGCTGAGAATGCCCCAGATGTTGGAAATATCGGCAGTAATCAACGTCATCATACCTTTTTCTTCAATTTCTGTTATCTTACCGCACTTTCGGTCGCTTTTCAACCGGTTATGCCGACAGCGCCGCCCGTAAATATCCCTTGGTGAGCGCCCACCACCCAAGCCGCGCCACCGCTTCCGCCGCGACCACGGGCACCTCGGACACCACCTGGTCGCCCGCGATGACCTTGACGCTGCCAAGGCGCTGTCCCGGCTCTACGGGCGCGGTCACGGCGGACTGCACCTGCAAGTCATAGCGCACGCTGCCCTGCAGGCTTTTGTCCAGCAAAATCTGCGTTTCGTCCGCCAGCACCGGCGTGATGGCGCTTTGCTGGCCAAGGCGCACGTGCACGTCCGGCAGCGCGGCGTCCGGCACGGGCGAAACGTGGCAGTAGTTGGCAAAGCCGTAGTCCAGCAGCGCCTTGGCCGATTGAAACCGGTCGGTCGAGGTGGCGCAGTGGAGCACCACAGCGATCAGCTCCAGGCCGCCGCGTTCGGCCGTGGCCGACATGCAGTAGCCCGCCGCCCGGGTAAAGCCGGTTTTGAGCCCTGTGGTGCCGTCATAAAACCGCACCAGCTTATTGGTGTTGGAAAGGCCGAACGCGCCGCCGCGCACCGTGTCCATCCAGATGGTGGTGTACGCGCGAATCTCGTCGTGCTTCAGCAGCTCCCGGGACATGAGGGCGATGTCGTAGGCGCTGGTGAGATGCTCGGCCGCGTCCGGATCGTCGTCAAGCCCCGTGCAGTTGACAAAATGGGTGTCGGCCATGCCAAGCTGCGCCGCCCGCTCGTTCATCTTTTCCACAAAGACGGCTTCTGAACCATAGACGTGCTCGGCCAGCGCCGTGGCGCAGTCGTTGGCGGAGGATACCACCACGCATTTGACCATCTCGCGCAGCGGCATCTGCTCGCCCTCTTCCAGATAGACCTGACTGCCGCCCTTGCCGGCGGCGGCGGCCGAGGCGGTCACCGTGTCGTCCCATGTGATGCGCCTGCTGTCCAGCGCTTCCATCACCAGCAACAGCGTCATGATTTTCGTCACCGACGCCGGCACAAGCCGCACGTGGTCATCCAGTTCGTATAGGATTTCGCCGGTTGCGGCGTCCATTAAAATGGCCGACGGCGCGGTGATTTCCACCTGCGCCGCCCGCGCGGTGGGCGTGAACAGCCCTGCCAGCAGTCCCAGCGTCATCAGAACACTGCACATCCGTCTTTTCAAGTGCATCCGCTCCCTTTTTCGGTTTGTACAAGCGTATTATACCCCGGCTGCAAATATTCCTCGACAACGGCGCGGGAAGTAGGTATAATTTTTCCAAACAGGAGGATTTGCCATGAAGTTTGGTTTTTATACCCTCGGCTGCAAGGTTAATCAGTATGAAACGCAGGCCATGGAGCAGCTGCTTGCGGCAAAGGGACATACCATTGCGCCGTTTGACGAGCCGTGCGACGGCTATATTATCAACACCTGCACCGTCACCGCCACCGGCGATAAAAAATCGCGCAATGCGGTGCGCCGGGCGAAAAAGTGCGCGCCGGACGCGGTGATCGGCGTGTGCGGATGCTACGCGCAGCTCCACGCCCAAAGCGCGGCCGCGCTGGGCGCGGACGTGGTGGGCGGCTCCGGGGAGCGGACAGAATTCATTGAGAACCTGCTGCGGGCATGCAGTCTGCGCCAGGCGGCGGTGTCCGTGCCGGACGCCATGACCCGCCGCACGTTCGAGCTGTTGCCGGCGGGGTCGCTTGCCGGGCGCACCCGCGCCATGCTCAAGGTGGAGGACGGCTGCCACAATTTTTGCAGCTATTGCATCATTCCCTACGCCCGCGGGCCGGTGCGCTCCATGGCGCTGCCGGACGCGGTTCGCGCCGCCGAAGGCCTTGCCGCCGCGGGCTATCACGAGCTGGTGCTCACCGGGATTGAGCTAAGCTCCTGGGGCACGGATTTGCCGGAACCGCAGCCGCTGACGGCGCTCATTTCGGCCGTGTGCCGCGCCGCGCCCGCGCTGCGGGTGCGCCTTGGCTCGTTGGAGCCGCGCACCGTGACGGCGGAATTTTGCGCGGCAATCGCCGCGCTGCCGAACCTGTGCCCCCAGTTCCATCTCAGCTTGCAATCCGGCTGCGATCGAACGTTGCGCGAGATGCACCGCCGGTATGATACCGCGCGCTATCGCGAAAGTGTGCGCCTGCTGCGCGATGCGCTGCCCGGCTGCGCCATCACCACGGATCTCATTGTGGGATTCCCCGGCGAAACCGAAGCGGATTTTGCCCAGACGCTGGCCTTTTTGCAGGAGATCGGGTTTGCGGCGGTTCACGTTTTCCCCTACTCGCGGCGCGCCGGCACCCCGGCGGCGAAAATGGACGGGCAGGTGACGCGGGAGGAAAAGGCCGACCGCGCCGGTCGCGCGTCGAAGGTTGCCGCGCAGTCCGCAGCCGCGTATCACCGCGCCATGATCGGCACGCAGGTGCCGGTGCTCTTTGAGCAGGCCGAGGGCGTCTGGTATACCGGCCATGCGCCAAACTATGTGAAGGTGTTCGTGCAGGAGCAGGCCGCGCAAAACCAGGTGCGCACCGTCACCGTGACCGGGCTTTGCGCGCAAGGCGTGACCGCTGTGCTGGACTAAATCCAGCGCGCCCGCGCCATCGGCTCATGGAACAGCAGATGTCGCAGCGCGTCATCTGCCAAAATGGCCGCGCCGGACAGCGGAATCCAAAGTAAAAAATAGCCAAGGCAGATCTGCCCGAGGAAGTTTGCCGGCAGACCCGAATAGTCCCACACGCCAAGTCCCGCCCAGCGGTTCAGCACCAGCCCCGCCGCCAGCTCCACCGCGGTCACCAGAGCTGCGCCCGCAAAGGCCTGCAGCAGCAGCGGCATGCCGATTCGGCGCGTCCGCTCCGCCATGACGCCGATGAGGATAAAGCACACCCCGCCCACCAAAAACATGCTCGGGTGCGTCCATCTGCGCCATAAGATTTCCAAAAGAATATAGACCGTCCCACCGATATAGCCCAATACCGCCGTCTTCCAGAGTTTCATATTCCTTCCCCCCAGGGTCAGTATGCGCGGTTCGGGGAATAATATTGAAAAAATTTTTCGAAAGTCATTGACAAAATACGATTTCTCATGTAAAATTCATCTTGCCTTTCAAAAGGTGTTTGGCGGCATAGCTCAGTTGGTAGAGCGTTCGGTTCATACCCGAATTGTCTCCGGTTCGAATCCAGATGCCGCTACCAAATCCGGGCGATTTATCGCCCGGCATATGGCCCGTTGGTCAAGCGGTTAAGACACGGCCCTTTCACGGCTGTAACGTGGGTTCGATTCCCGCACGGGTCACCAAAAAGAAGAGATGATTGATTCATCTCTTCTTTTTTTGTTTACAGTGTCCGAAAAATATTGTAAGATAGAACAAACAGGAATGGGAGGCGTGGGTATGCGGTGCATCAAATGTGGACGGGAAATTGCGGATGATGAGCTGTTCTGCACGGCCTGCGCAGCGCCGGTGACCGAAAAAGAGCTGCCGCGCCCGGCGGCAGCGCCCAAGATACCCAAACAAAAGCCGCCGAGACTGCCTGCCAAGCGCCGCCGTTCCGGCGGACTCATCGCGGCCGTGGTGGCATTGTCCCTGCTTTTGGCGCTTTGCGCCGGCTATATCGCGATGGACTTGTTTTCCGTTGGTACGATCCGCGCGAACCTGCGGGTGCGCGAAGCGGATCTCACCTTGCGTGAGGAAGCGGCGGACACGTTGGAGCAGCGGGCGGCGATTGCCGAAACCGAGCTGCAAACGGTCACTGCGGAAAAAACCGAGCTGCAAAGCCGACTGGACGAGCTGAAAAGTCAGCTGAGTGACGCGGAAGCCTCCATGTATCAGGATACCTATGACAAGCAGCTGGAGCTTGACCAGGTGGTCAGCGAGAACGAAACGCTATATAATATGGTGGAAACCCTCGAGGCGGATAAACAGGCGCTGCAAAAGAGCGTCACCAGCCTGACCACGCGTGCCGGCACGCTGCAGACCAAGGCGGATTTTCTCGATACCTACTGCGTTTTTGTGGAAAACGACGGCACCAACTATTACCACACCTACAGCTGCGCCGCGTTCACCAAAAAAAGTTTTTGGTGCTATAGCCGCAAGCTGGCCGAAAGCTACGGCTACACAGCCTGCCCGATTTGCGGCGGCTGAAAGAAAGATTTCTAGTTGCAATTTGAAAAAAAGTATGCTATAATTCCTGACGTGCCGAAATAGGCACGCCTTTGGGGGCGTAGCTCAGCTGGGAGAGCGCCGCGTTCGCAACGCGGAGGTCAAGAGTTCGATCCTCTCCGTCTCCACCATTGGACGCATATCCGAACTTTTTTGTTTGTGGTATGGTGTTCGTCCAAACCAAAATCCACCCTTTACCGTAACCGGTAGAGGGTGGATTTCTTTGCGTATAATCAGTTTTTCCCGGATATTCTGTTCCCTCATTATAAAATAGGAGCAAGCGCGTTGCACCAGTCCGCACGCCCTGCGCCAATGCAAGTGGTTGCGAATCGGAAATCGGAAGCGGATGGAAACTTGCGAAAAACGAAAAATCATACTTTAGATGGATGACATATCCAAAAATAACATGATATACTAACGACAAAGTCGTTAGTATGCGCATTTTGGCGCTCCGCGCCAAAGCGCTTAAAATATTTCAAGGCCCTGCCGCTGGAAGCGGCAGATGGCCATATTATATCATGATGAAATCATGATATAATAATGTACGAAATACAATACCCTGTGCTCGCTGCGCCGGTCGCGCTCATTTCGGCGCGAACAATACCAATACCAACCCCGCCGGGATACCGGCGGCAAGAAAGAAAAGGAGGGACGCGCATGGACGCTGCGCTGCAACCGGTATTTACCCCCGAGCTGCAAGCAATGCTGCAATCGGGCTGGATGCGATGCCGCATCATTTTGTTCAGCGCGCCCTGCGGCTATGGGAAAACCACTGCCGTCGCCGCACTGCTGCAGGGGCGGCGGACGGCAACCTACCGCGCAGGCGAGGGCATGCCGTTCGAGCCGCTGCCGGACTGCGAGGCGCTGGTGGTGGAGAACCTCCAGCTGCTGCAAAAGGCCGAGGAGCAACGCGCCCTTTGCGACTGGCTGCAAAGCAATCCGGACAAACACTTGATTTTGGTGGGGCGGGGCGTGACGCCGGGATGGCTGATGCCGTTTCGCTTCACGGGGCTGCTGATGACCATCGACGCCGACGCGCTGCTTTTTGACCGCGCCACCACGGGGCGGCTGCTGGCGCAAAACGCCATCGAAGTGTCCGACGCGGAGCTGACCGCGATTTGGCAGGAAACCACCGGCTATCCGCTGGCGCTGGCGCTGCTGTGCCGCCATCTGGCGTCCGGCGAGCGATATGGAAAGGCCGTGGCGGATGCGGTGCGCAGGGAGCTGTTTCTCCACTATGAGCAGGCCGTTTACCTCCGCTTTGAAGTGCCGCTGCGGCTGCTGCTGCTGAACCTTGCGCCCTTTGAACAGTTTGACGTGGAGCTGGCAAAGCTGGTCAGTGGGGAAAGCCATGTGGGCGAGCTGCTGGGGCGACTGCAGCGGGAAACCACCATGCTCTTGTACGACGGACTGGAACAGTGCCGGTTTCGTCCGCTGTTCCGCAGCTTCCTGCTCTGGGAGATGCGCCAGCGGTACACTGTGGCCGAGCAAAACACGCTTTGCAGCCGGGCGGGTCTATACTACGAGCTGCGCGAGGACTATGCCCACGCGCTGGCGTGCTACTCCCGCTGCGCCGAGCACCGCAAGGTGACCGCGCTGCTGATCAAATACGCCGAGCATCATCCCGGCGTGGATCATTTTTACGAGCTGGAGGAATATTATTACGCCCTTCCGCGCGAAGAGGTGCTCCGCTCTCCGGCGCTGCTGTGCGGCATGAGCATGGTCACGGCGCTGAATCTGGATTATGAACAATCCGAGCAGTGGTATGCCGCGCTGCAAACCTATGTATCGCGGCTGCAGCGCTCCGACGCGGAGTTTAAGGACGCGCAGGCCAAGCTTGCGTATCTGGACATCGCGCTGCCCCAGCGGGGCAGCAAGGGGCTCATTGAGATTATCACCAGCGTGTTCACCATTCTCACGAGTCAGGAATTGCAGCTGCCCACGTTCTCCGTGACCAGCTCGCTGCCCAGCATTCTCAACGGCGGAAAGGATTTCAGCGAATGGACGCGCCGGGACGAGCTGCTTTATGCCACCATGCGCAAGCCGGTGGAAACTATTTTGGGCAGGGACGGCGTGGGCATTGCGGACTGCGCCCTGTGCGAGAGTAAGTTTGAGAAAAACGAAGAATTCTCGGCGCGGCTGCTGGCGCTGGCGTCCCGACTGGGCGAAATTCAGCGCAAGGGCACGCCGGACATTCGATTTGCCGCGGTGGGACTGCTCTGCCGGGTGCAGGTCAGTCAGGGAAAGGCCGCCACTGCGCTCGATACGCTGCAAAATCTGCGGGACGACTTTGTCGAGACCGGGCAGACCCGGTTTTTACCCAATCTGGACGCCATGTGCTGCCGCATCCGGCTGCGACTGGGCGATTTGGACGGCGCGCAGATCTGGTACCGGGAAAAAGCGCCGGGAAGCGGGGCGCGATTGCGGGCGCTGTGGCGCTACCAATATATCACCAGCGCGATGGTGCAAATCACCATCGGCGAATGGGATGCGGCGCTGGTAACCCTTGCCCCACTGCTGGAATTCACCCGCTATTGCGGGCGCACCTTGGATGGACTGACCATCCGGCTGCTGATGGCGATCTGCCACTTCCGGCAGGCGGACGAAATGTGGCGCGACGAGTTTGCCGCTGCGCTGGACACCGCGTGGGACTATCGCTATATTCGCCCGGTGGCGCAGCTGGGCGCGGCCGTGCTGCCGCTGCTGAACGCCTGCCTTTGGAAGGGCGACAAAGATTATTTCTCGCGACTGCTGACGCAAACGCGCGCGCAGACCGTGTTTTACCCCGATTTTCTGCGGCGAAAAACCGCGCTGGCAGAGCCGCTGTCCCCATCGGAGCAGCAGGTGCTGCGGCTCATCTGTCACAATCGCAGCAATCAGGAAATCGGCGATATTCTGGGCATTAAGCTGGCCACAGTGAAAACCCATGTCAATCATATTTTGCAAAAGCTGGACGTTAAGCGCCGCAGCGAAGCCAAGGATGCGGCCGAATCGCTGCATTTGATTTAGGGGGGACAGGCGATGGAGCGCAATCCGATGCTGACACTGCGGCCGGGGACGGTTCTGGTGGAGCACGAGGGCGCAGTGGGTTTGCGCCTTGG
>JAQUZL010000014.1:1206-22589 GCA_028691385.1 Oscillospiraceae bacterium | reverse complement strand
AGTTGAAACGCCTAGAAGCCCCGCGCAATATTGCCGCGCAGCGGCAATATGAGAGCGGCGTAGGAAGAAGGAAAGCGAGAACCCCCACAAGGGATTGCATCCCTAACCAGCGCCGCCCCAGCGGCACTGGCAGTTGAAACGCCTAGAAGCCCAGCGCAGTGTTGCCGCGTAGCGGCAATACGAGAGCGGTGAATAAAAGGAAAAGCAAGAAACCCACAAGGGATTGCATCCCTTGACCCTTTCTTCGGGGAGAAGCAGCCCAGACGACCAAAGCATCGTTCCCGAGGGCAGACGGCCTGCGGCGAACCTGTTGCTTTCTCACAAGCCCGACGGCAAAAAACACCCACTAAACTTTTTATGTACCCATGAAGGGTGCAGGGCGATGCCCTGCAAAAAAGAAAACGGCCAGAAAAGCTCCGGCCATTTTCTTGTCATGATGGTTCAGCTCCTTTGGCGGGCTTTGCCGCCGAGGTTATTCCCAGCGGAAAGTTTCCCATGAGATCATGCCCAGCAGATGCTCGGCAATCTCAGGCGTCATCTCCTGTTGGGTCAGGAACACCTGCCCCTTTTCAACAGCGGACAGCGAGATTTCATAAGTCCACTCGCCTTTTTTCACGCGCAAAGTCACATTTTTTTCACCGGCGGTGTCTTTCACCAGCTCATAGGCCTGCCCGTTCGCCTCGTGTGCCTCGCCCGGCGAGGTCAACGTATATTGCGGGCCATAGGCGGATATATCCAGCCGATTTCCCTGCGTGGTGTCGTAATGCAGCGTCGCGTAGCGGATGGGAGCGGACAGATCCACGGCTGCAACTTTGCCAATCGGCACAGCGTCGTTTTCAAACTCACCGGGCAGCACCCGGCGGATATGACCGGAAAAGTTGGTGTCGCTGACCAAACGAAGGCTGCCGTTCAGGCGATAGTCGCCGATGGTGTCGGGGTAATCGGCGCTGGTTATGACGGCGCGGGCGGTACGGGCGTCATCAAAGAGGACGAACTCACCCCGGCGATAAAACACCACCGCACCGCAAGACAAGGGGCAGTAGCAGCCTTCGCCGTCGGAGAGCGTAATGCCCTGCTCATGCAGGTAGCTTTCAATCTGCCAGAGCGTATCGGACGAATCCATGTCGAAATTCGCCAGAAGATCCATCTTCCAGGGCTTCTCCGTGGGTTCGGGCGTGGCGGTGGGGAGAGCCTGCGTGGCGGCGGGGGCGGTGTCGGTTGAAACGGGTTGGGCGACCGGGGCGGCGCAGCCCATCAGCACGACGCACAGCAGCAGCGGGAGCATACGTTTCATGGAAAGCCTCCTTCAGGGTCGAAAGTACGGGTGAGTTTTTTCCCTGGGGATAGATTGCCGATTTCTGCCTTTTTTCGTCATGGCGCAGCGCTTATTTTTGGATTTAGTATTAGTTTACCCCAGAGTGATGAAAAGGAACAAAAATGCCGGCAACGGCTTTTATGATAAAAAATGTTAGGCTTTTGGCAAGGGTATGGTTTATGATAAAAGCACTTCCGGGAGGACATCCATGAACTATTATGAACGCATCCAGCAGGCGGTCGATTACGCCGAGGCGCATTTGAGCGAGCCGCTGCGCGTAAAAACACTGGCTCAGCAGGCTTACCTGTCGGTGCCCAGTCTATACCGGCTTTTTTTCGCCGTGACGGGTTACAGCGTGCAGGAGTATGTGCGTCAGCGCAGGCTGGCCTGCGCCGCGGACACTCTGCGAACCGGCGGAGCCACCGTGTTGGACACGGCGCTGGAATGGGGCTTTTCCGGTGCGGAAAGCTTTACCCGCGCCTTCAAGCGCGCCTTCGGCGTTCCGCCCAGTGTTTATCGCCGGCAGCCCTTTGCCCGGCCCGGCCTGGCAGCCATCGACGTGCTGAAGCATTATTTTATGGAGGAACCGAATATGACGGAAGACTATCCCGATATTAAGGTTTTGCGGGAGCTGCCGCCGGTGCGGGTGGTTACCGTCTGCGCCGATGGACCCGACCCCGAAACCGCCGCGTTTTCCATCCTGCAGAACTGGTATGAACACAGCGGGCTGAACGTGCAGCGTGACGCACTGCGCATTTACGGCCATGACGATCCCTGCCCCACGCCCGAAAACCCGGCTTATGGCTATCGCGTGTATTTGACGGTGCCCGACACGCTGACGGTGACCGGTGACGAGGTGCAGGCGGGCACGCTCCCCGGCGGGCTGTATGTGGTGTGCGCGGTACCCGATCTTACGAAGGAGAACCCTGGCACGACCATTCCCGCCGCGTGGAAGCGGCTGTGCAAGTGGATCGAGCAGAGCCGCTACGAGGCGGATGTTACCCGCCCCGGGCTGGAGGAGCACCTGGAATTTGACGGCTCCCTGAATCATCTTAACGGTATGGATCTTTATATGCCCATTAAAGGAGGACAAGCACATGGAACAGACTTATAAAGGCATTACGTTTCGCACGTTCACACAGGAAGACATTCCCGCGCTGACGCCCATCTTCAAAGCGGCGTTTGACAAGGACTCCATGGAGTTTTTGGGAAAGGCCGGTGGCCCTCCCGGATATGACGACGGCACTTTTTTAAGACAATGGGGTCTGCACGAAGGGGTAGTGTCCTTTACCATGGTCAAGGATGGCCGCGCCGTGGGCTGCATGTTCCTTTGGATCAATACAAACCACGAGAATTTTCTGGGCTGCATGTGCGTCGATCCCGATCTACACGATCACGGCATCGGCACCATCGCCTGGGAGTTTGCGGAAAAGGCCTTCCCCGACACCCTGGTGTGGCGCACCGAGACGCCGGGATTTTCCCGCCGCAACCACAACTTTTATGTAAACAAGTGCGGCTTTTCCATCGTGCACATTCAGGATCCGCACGATGCCCAGGAGCGGCAGTTCCAGATGGAAAAACGGATGAAATAATCGGTTTCCCGGCGCTTTTTGACGCCGGGAAATTTTATGCTTGACCTTGACGTTGCGTGAGGGTTTATCTTCTTTCATGTCAGGAGGAATGACAAATGATGACCGTACAGGAAGTGAGCCGCCGCGCGGGGATCAGCGTGCGCGCCCTGCGCTATTATGACGAAATCGGGCTACTGCCGCCCAGCGCTGTGACCGAAGCCGGCTATCGGTTATACGACATGGAAACGCTGACCAAGCTTCAGCAGATCCTGTTTTTTCGCGAGCTCAAATTCCCGTTGAAGGACATCTGCACCATTCTTCACGATCCCCGGTACGATGCCGACGAGGCACTGCGCGGCCAGCGGCGGCTGCTTATGCTGCGCCGCGACCGGCTTGACGGCCTGATCGACGCCATCGACGGGATTTTGAAAGGAGACAGCCCTATGAAATTCGAACCCTTTGACGAAACAAAGCTCAAGGAAGAACAAGACAAACTCGCTGCCGAGGCCAAGGCGCGCTGGGGTCATACCGATGAATACGCCCAGTTCCGCAAAAAAACGGCCGGACGCACCGCTGCCCGGCAGCAGGAGGCGGACGAACAGGCCGAGGCAATCTTTGCCGCCTTTGCCGCGCATCGCGCACAGGAGCCCGCGTCGGAGGAGGTGCAGCAGCCGGTGCGCGATTGGCAGGCGCACATCACGCGGTGGTACTACCCCTGCAGCGATGAAATGCTGCAAAATCTGGGGCAGATGTACGTTGCCGACCCGCGCTTTACCGCGCATATCGACGCCCACGGGGCGGGCACGGCGCAATTCATGGCCGACGCCATTGCCGCTACCCAGTGCCGCCATAGCGGCACTGGCAGCTGAAACACACTCAAACCAAGCGCAGTATTGCCGTGAAGCGGCAATATGAGAGCGGTGCAAAAAAAGAGATAGCAAGAACCTCCACAAGGGATGGTATCCCTTGACCCTTTCATCGGGGAGAAGTTGCGGAAACGCCCGGGGTATCATTCCCGAGGGCGAGCAGCCTGCGGCGAACCCATTTTCGGTGTCAGCAATTACTCTTGGCTGCCCTCGTGTTTCGCTGCCGCCTCTGGGAACACCTTTGGTGTTCCTGCCGGCATCATCGTCGGCAAAAACTCTTGGCTACCCTAGCCCCTCGCCTTTGGCGAGGGGCTTTCTCGCTGTCATAGGGCTGACGCCCTATTGTCGCTTGCTCGCTCTTCAGCGTCAGCAGTTGCTCTTAGCTGCCCTCGCGCCTTGCCGTAGGCGAAACGCTCCCGGGGTGTCCCCAGACGGGAGGGGTGCTGGGGATTGTTAAGGGGAACAAGGAGACGCATCAAACCCGTGCCGCCCCAGCGGCGCTGGCGGCTGAAACGCGCTCAAACCAAGCGCAGTGTTGCCGCACAGCGGCAATCACGGGAGCGGTGATAAAACAACGCCCCCTCTTCCGCGTGTTTCGGCTACGCCGAAACACGGCTCGCGCGGAAGCGATAGGGCATTCCGCAGGAATGCCCAAATAGCGGACGCGCTTGCAGTACTTGGTTTGCTTCCGCACAAGGGCTTAGCCCCCGCCGGAGGCGAGTCCTCCTTATGCCAGTTGGCAGGGATTCCCCTCAAGGGGTAGCCACCCCTAACCAGCGCCGCTCCAGCGGCACTGGCAGCTGAAACACCCTCAAACTGAGCGCAATATTACCGCGCAGCGGCAATATGAGAGCGGTGCAAAAAAAGAGATAGCAAGAACCTTCACAAGGGATGGTATCCCTTGACCCTTTTATCGTGGAGAAGCTGCGAAGACGCCAAAAGCATCGTTCCCGAGGGCAGGCAGCCTGCGACAAACCTGTTCTTCATCGTCAGCAGGAAGTCTTAGCTCCCCTCGCGCCTTGCCTTTGACAAGGCGCTTTCGGGGTCTGGGGTGTCCCCAGATGGGAGGGGGAATGGGGGCGCTAGGGGGAAAACCAGTGCCGCCCCAGCGGCACTGGCAGCTAAAACACGTGGAATCCCAGCGCAGTGTTGCCGCGCAGCGGCAATCACGGGAGCGGTGGCAAAATAACGTCCCCTCTTCCGAGTGTTTCGGCTACGCCGAAACACGGCTTGCGCGGAAGCGATAGGGCATTCCGCAGGAATGCCCAAATAGCGGACGCGCTTGCAGCACTTGGTTTGCTTCCGCACAAGGGCTTAACCCCCGCCGGAGGCGAGTCCCCCTTAGGGCAGTTGACGGAAAGCCCAAGGGATGGTATCCCTTGACCCTTTTATCGTGGAAAGGCCGCGGTGACGGTCAAGGTATCGTTCCCGAGGGCAGGCAACCCACGGCGAACTTTTTCATCGTCAGCAATTACTCTTGGCAGCCCTCGTGTTTCGCTGCCGCCTCTCCGAACACCTTTGGTGTTCCGAGAGGCATCATCGTCAGCAAGAACTCTTGGCTGCCCTAGCCCCTCGCCTTTGGCGAGGGGCTTTCTCGCTGTCATAGGGCTGACGCCCTATTGTCGCTTGCTCGCTTCTCTGGGTCAGCAGTTGCTCTTAGCTGCCTTCGCACTTCGGCCTTCGGCCGAAGTGCTTTTTTATTGACAACCTGCCGGGGGATTGCTAAGATAAAGAAAAAAATAAAAACCTTTTCAATTATTATGATGGAGGGTTTCCTATGAACATGAAAGCGATCGGGATCGGCGGCGGCGTGGCCGACATGCTGGTAAACATTGATAAACTGCCCACTTACAATCAGGGCGCGCGCCTGCTCATGCAAAGCTATCAGTACGGCGGCAAGGTGCCCTCGGGCATGGCGGCGCTGGGGCGGCTGGGTGTGCCCTGCGCCATGATCGGCGTAGTGGGCGACGATTCGCTGGGTCATGCGCAGCTGCGGGATTATCAGCGCAACGGCGTGGACGTTTCCCAGATGGTTGTGGATCCCGAGGGCACAACGCCGCTGTGCATGGTGCTTTCCGACCGCGAGGGCAGCCGCAACATTTTGTATAACGGGATGCGCTGCCGGCCGCTTACGGTAGCCGATTTGGACGAAAGCTTTATCAAGAGCGCGCAGGCGCTGCTGCTGTCCAGCTATGGCGAGCCGGAAATTCAGGCCGCCAAGTGGATTCACGAAGTGGGCGGCAAGGTAGCCTTCGATGCGGACGGTTATTCCGAGAAGATCGAAGCCATGATCCCCTATACCGACGCGTTTATCCCCTCTGAGTTTTATTACGAAAGCCGCTATCACGGCGTATCCCATCGGGAGGCGCTGGCGGACATCGTTTCCCGCGGCGCGGAAACCGCCATCATTACCCTGGGCGATAAGGGGCTTGTGGGCCTGAGCAAGGGAGAATATTTTGAGCTGCCTGCCCATAAGGTTTCGGTGGTGGATACCACCGGCGCAGGGGACGTGTTCCACGGCTCTTTCCTTTATGGCCTGCTGGCAGGCTGGGATGCCAAAGAGTGCGCGCGGCTGTCCAGCGGCGTGTCGGCCATCAAGTGCATGTCTATCGGCGGCCGGGCGGGGCTGCCCACCTACGATGTGGTGCGCCGCTATGTGGATACCGGCGAAATCGACCTGGCCTGGATGAAGGAACGCGAAGCGTTCTACAGCCAGTCCTACGACGCCCAGCAATAACAGCGTAGCAAACAAAAAAGACGGCGGAGAATGTTCTCCGCCGTCTTTGGCGTTAAAGAAGCTTTGCCAGCTGGGAAAAACCGGTTATCGTTTCGCCGTCGTAGGCTTCGCCATCCCGGCTAAACAGGATGGGATGAATGCCCGCCGCCTCGGCCGCGTTCAGGTTCGCCACGCTGTTATCCACAAACAGGCAATCGCCGGGCAAAACGCCCCGCCGCGCCAGCGCCGCCGCGAAAATGGCAGGGTCTGGCTTGCGCAGGTGCACATCAGCGCTGACGATGGCATCGGCAAAATAGGGCCGCAGGCCATGAAAGTCCATCAAATGCCGGCTCCAGGCCGACACATCGTTGGAAAGCAATACAAAGGAATACTTACCGGAAAATTCCCGCGCAAAGGGCAGAAATTCGGGATCCAGCGTCAGGTATCGCTCCAGATAATCCCGCATGGAAAACCCGGGATCGGCATACCCCAGCTGCGCCAGAAATTCGTCCGAATCCAGCTCGCCGGCGCTGGCTCGCGTAAACAGCTTTTCCCCGCGAATAAGCCGGGTCAGCCGGTCGTGCTCCTGCGCAGGGAAGTGCGCGTAGGTATAGGGCAGGAAATTCCCCTTGCTCTCCTTGAGGATGACCCCATACATATCGAGAAACAGCGTTTTCATGGGGCGTGTTTAGTTTTTGCTGCTGGGCAGATAGGGCACCAGGCGGCCGGCCAGACCGGGCAGCGTCATGGTTTGCAGCCACACCTTGCCAGGGCCTTCCAGCGTGGTCAGGAACAGACCTTCGCCGCCGAACAGCACGTTTTTAAAGCCCGATACCATCTCAGCGGAGTATTTGACCGTGCTTTCAAAGATGGCCACGTTTCCCGTATCCACCTTCATGCGCTGGCCGCTTTGCAGGTCGTATTCTTTCAGGCTGCCGTCCAGCTCCACAAAGGCCAGACCTTGCCCGTGCAGGCGTTGCAGCACAAAACCTTCGCCGCCAAAGAAGCCGCCCGTCATACCCTTTACCACAAAGGCCGACAGCTCCACCGTAGGCTGCGCGCACAAAAAGGCGCTCTTTTGGCAGATGTATTCCACGCTGCCGTTCAACTGCAGCGCCATGATGTTGCCGGGAAAGGTGGATGCGCAGGTAAAGCTCTGCTCGGGTGCCTGCGCCGTGTAGGTGGCCATAAACAACGACTCACCGCTGAACATGCGGCCCAGCCCTTTGAGCAGGCCGCCTTTCATGTTGGTATCCATCGAAATGCGGTCGGTCATCCAGGACATGCCGCCCGACTGGGTGTAGACGCTCTCTCCCTGATCCAGGTGCAAGGTGACGGCGGGCATGGGTTGGCCAAAAATTTCGTAACGCAAAAACAACACTTCCTTCCAAAGTCTGCCTATCGGCATTTTTAACATTTTACCATAAAAATACGACAAAGGGGCGGTCAAAATGACCCGCTGTGCCGCATTGAGGTTTTAGGGCGCAAAGCGTATAATAAATGAAAGAAAAAACCTTTACGGAGGCAGAATATTATTATGAAGATCGGCATTGGTTCGGATCACACCGGCATTGAGCTTAAGGGCATTATCATTGACCATTTGAAGCAGCAGGGCTATGAGGTCATCGATTACGGCCCGAACAGCCCCGAGAGTGTGAACTATCCTGAATATGGTGAAAAAGTGGCTCGCGCGCTGGTGGCCGGCGAATTTGACCTGGGCGTGCTCATCTGCGGCACGGGCATCGGCATTTCTCTGGCGGCGAACAAGGTGCATGGCGTGCGCGCGGCGGTGTGCAGCGAACCCTACTCTGCCCGCCTTACCCGCATGCACAACGACGCCAACATCATCGCCTTTGGCGCCCGGGTTGTGGGCAGTGAGCTGGCCAAGATGATCGTGGATGAGTTCCTCAACGCCAAATTTGAGGGCGGCCGCCATCAGAACCGCGTGGACATGATCACCGCCATCGAGCAACAGGGCTGAGCCAGCCAAAGCATACGCAGCGCACACACGGCAGCAGTGTAGGAAGAAAGATGGCGTAAGCCCCACAAGGGACTTCGCCCCTAACCAGTGCCGCCCAAGCGGCACTGGCGGCTAAACCACGTGGAAGCCCAGCGCAGTGTTGCCGCGCAGCGGTAATCACGGGAGCGGCGTGGGAAGAGAGCCCCCGCAAGGCGCGATTGCCCCTTGACCCTTTCATCGGAGAGAAGCCGCTTTGACGCTCAAAACATCCTTCCCGAGGACAGCCATTCTGCGTCGAATCTGTCGTTTTTTCACAAGCCCGACAGCCAAGAACAACCACCAACTCTTTATGTACCCATGAAGGGTGCAGGGCAACGTCCTGCAAGGAGCTTCGTCCCTTGGGTTCGGGACAGTCGCCCCGCAAAAGCAAAAAGCCTCCGGATCATTTCCGGAGGCTTTTGGTTCAAAGACAGCTTAGGCCAGTTCCTTATTGCGCGCGTCGATGGCCGCGCCGATGATGCCGGCATCGTTGCCCAGCGTGGCGCGCACAATGGAGGCATACTTCTCATCCTTATAGAACACATGCTCGGCCACGCAGGCGCGCAGGGGCTCCAGCAGGAAATCACCCGCCGCCGCAACGCCGCCGCCAATGGCGATGGTCTCGGGATCGAAAAGGTTGATCAGGCTGACAATGCCCAACGCCATGGCCTCGATATAATCCTTATAAATGCGGCAGGCCTCAGGATCGTTCTCCCGCGCCGCGTCAATAACGGTTTTGGCCGAGATGGCGTCCAAATTGCCGTTTACCTTCTTTGCGATGAGGCTTTCGGGATGGGCTTCGGCTGCCTTGCGGCCTTCGCGGATCAACGCGGTGGCCGAGGTGTAGCGCTCCCAGCAGCCCTTGTTGCCGCAGGTGCACTGCTCTCCGCCAAGCTTTACGATCATATGGCCAACTTCGCCGCCCACATGATGCGCGCCGCCGAAGATTTTGCCGTCCAGCACGATGCCGCCGCCTACGCCGGTGCCCAGCGTCAGGAAGATGGCGTTCTTGGCACCCTTCATTCCGCCGGCTACCACTTCGCCCAATGCTGCCACGTTGGCGTCGTTATCCATATGCACGGGCTTGCCCAGCTCCTTGCTCATGGCCTGGCCGATCTGCACATGATGCCAGCCCAGGTTGGTGGCGAACACCACCTCGCCGGTTTCATCAATGGACAGGCCGGGCACGGCGATGCCCACCGCAGCGATGTCGTCCATGGTTTTCCCGGCGTCGGCCACCACTTTTTTGCACAGGCCGGCCATGTCGGCAATAACCTCGGCCGAGGGCCGCTGGCTCAGGGTGGGCACGCTGCCCTTATGCTCGATGACGCCGGCCTCGCTGACCAGCCCGACGGCGATGTTGGTGCCGCCCAGATCCACACCCAAATAGTACATAAACAACCTCCGTGATTTCTTGATAATTTTATGGCGCGGGGATCAAATGTCCCCGATCACATCCAGATTGGCATTGAGCCGCCGGTGCAGCTCCATCGCGGCGTTGTAGCCCATGCTCTTGAGGCGCATGTTGCGCGCCGCCACCTCGGTAACCATGGCCAGGTTGCGCCCGGGGCGCACCGGCAGCACGATGATGGGCAGCGTAACGCCCAGGATCTCGGTGGTGTTGTCGTCCAGCCCCAGCCGCTCGTATTGCTTCTGGCTGTCCCAAGGCTCCAGCTGCACCACGATGTCGATGGCCTTGGACATGAGAACCGCACCGCTGCCGTACAGCGCGCGAATGTCCACGATGCCGATGCCGCGGATCTCCATAAAGTGCCGCACCGACTCCGGCGAGGTGCCGATGAGCTGATCGTTGGACAGGCGGCTGATCTCCACCACATCGTCGGCCACCAAACGATGGCCGCGCTTGATGAGCTCCAGCGCCGTCTCGCTCTTGCCCAAGCCCGATTCCCCGGTGAGCATCACGCCCACGCCCGCCACGTCCAACAGCACGCCGTGCTCGGTAATGCGGGGCGCCAGCAGAATGTTCAAAAAATTGATGGTGCTGTTGACCAGCTTGGTGGTGACCAGCGGGGAGCGAAACAGCGGGCGATGGAACTTCCGGCAGGCCTCCAGCAGTTCCTGGGGCGCTTCCTGACTGCGGCTCAGCAGCACCGCCGGCACTTCATACTGCATCAGGCGCTCCAAGATCTGCGTGCGCTGCGCGCTGTCGCACCGCTCGTGCAGATAAGCGATCTCCGCCTTGCCGATGATCTGAATGCGGTCGCTGGCGAAGTAATCAAAAAATCCGGTCAGCTGCAGGCCGGGACGGTTCACATCGCCGGTAATAAAGGTAATGACCTGATCGGGATCGCCCACCAGTGTTTCCAGCTTCAACGCGTCAGCAAATTGCTTGACCTTGAGCTGTTCCATATCATCATCCCTCCAAAACATATTCATTCACCGCCTGGGCAAAGCCGCTGCCCGCGCAGGAGGCCACCACGGCACCCGCCCGCGCTTTTAGTTCGGGCGCGCCGCTGTCCACCGCGATGCCCAACCCCGCCGCTTCAATGAGCGGGATGTCGTTGATTCCGTCTCCGATGGCCGCCACCTGTTCCATGGGCAGGTCGTAATGCCTGGCCAGCTGGCGCAGGCCCTCGCCTTTGTTGGCCAGCGGATGGCTGAACTCCAGATAGTTCGGCTTGGAGATGCACACCTCCGCCCGCCCCGCGAAGCGTTCCAACGCCACGTCATAAAGGCGGCGCACCTTGTCCGGGTGGCACATAAAGAGGATCTTCGCCGGCTCCACATCCATGCAGGCGCTCAGCGCCTTGCCGGTGGCCACGCCTTCGTGGCTCGCCAGATAGGCGTAGCGGCGGCTCTCCTGACAGTCTTGCCGATAGAAAAAGTCCTTCGTGTCGTAATACTGGCTGTAGGTGTCGTTATCCTCGGCCAGGCGCAAAATCTCCAGCGCGGTCTGCATTTCCAGGGGGCGGTAATAAAGGATGTCGCCGCTTTGGCTGTCGGCCAGCAGCGCGCCCTGGCAGCACACCACCGGGCCGCGCGCCTCCATCGCCTTTAAGTAGGGCACCGTAGCGGCATACATGCGTCCCGTCACAAAGCTCAGCTGAACCCCGGCCTCCCGCAGGCGCTTGCCTGCCGCCAGGTTTTCCGCAGAGATGACCAGATCGTTGCCAAACAGGGTATCATCCATGTCCGACGCAAACAAACGGTATTTCATGCTCTTTCTCGTTTCATCAAAATTTATCATGACGCGCTCGAAAGCCGAGCGCGGTCAAACCACAAAAATTCGTTTTTATTATACCGTATTTGCGCCCCGAATGTACAGCCGGAAACCCATACGCCGTGCTTTTTTCTGCAAGACTGCACTCCCTGTGGCGCAAGTTTATGGAAAATATTCTTTCCAAGACGGGCTTTCGACGGTTGTTAGGAAAACGGGTTTTGGGTTATACTATAGTTAGCATAAGCGAACATAGGAGGATTTTTTATGGAACTGAAGGTAAAGATCAACGGGATGCACTGCCCCGCCTGCGCCAAGGGCGTGCAGCGCGCCTTTTGCAAGCTTCCCGGCGTGGCCGCCGCCCAGGTGGATCACGCCACCGGGGAAGCCGTGCTGACCTGCCCGGGCGAAGCGCCCTCGCGGGAGCAGCTCGCCCAGGCCGTGGAGGCGCTGGGTTTCCATCTGGAGTAGCCACACAGGGGCCCTCCAAAGGGCTCTCGCCCTTTGGAATCCCTTTTTCGAGGAAGAGCTGCGCAGACGGCCAAAGCGCCGTTTCCGAGAGCGGGCAGCGGGTGGCAAGCCTGTCACCTCTTCACAAGCCGGGCCATGAAAAGCCCTGCTCATGGAGGCCGTAAACGGGGGGAAAGTCCTCCAAAGGGCTCTCGCCCTTTGGAATCCCTTTTTCGGGGAAGAGCTGCGAAAAATGCCACAGCGCCGTTTCCGAGAGCGGGCAGCGGGTGGCAAACCCGCTACCTCTTCACAAGCTGGGTCGTGAAAAGCCCTGCTCATGGAGGACATAAGCGGAGGGAAAGTCCTCCAAAGGGCTCTCGCCCTTTGGAATCCCTTTTTCGAGGAAGAGCTGCGCAGACGGCCAAAGCGCCGTTCCCGAGAGCGGGCAGTGGGTGGCAAGCCTGTCACCTCCTCACAAGCCGGGTCGTGAATCATGACGGAGGTAAAGTCCTCCAAAGGGCTCTCGCCCTTTGGAATCCCTTTTTCGAGGAAGAGCTGCGCAGACGGCCAAAGCGCCGTTCCCGAGAGCGAGCAGTGGTGGCAAACCTGTCACCTCCTCACAAGCCGAATGGTCAAGAGTAACCACCGAACTCTTTATGTACCCATATAGAGTGCCGCATGGGCGGCACTCGCGGGGTTCAAGGGGCGACCGCCCCTTGGGTGCAGGGCGCCGCCCTGCGGCGCCCCAAGCACTCGGAATCATCAGGAGGATACATGGCAAGCAAAACCATTACGCTGGAGATCGGCGGTATGCACTGCGCCGCCTGCGCCGCCGGTCTGGAAGGCGCGTGGGAGGATCTTGAGGGCGTGGAAAGCGCCCAGGTCAACTACGCCGCCGAGCGGGGCACGGTCACGTTCGATCCGTCAAGGGTCACCCTCGCCCAGTTGGAGGCCGAGGTCACGGGTCTGGGCTTTTTTGTGCGGCAAAACCCTGAGGAGCTGCAGGCGCAAAAGGACGCCGAGCTGACCGCCCAGCGCCGCAGCCTTTGGGCGGCTGTCTTTTTTACCGTGCCGCTGCTTTACCTGGCCATGGCGCCCATGATCCCGGGGGTCACCCTGCCGTATCCGTCTTTTTTGCAGCCCATGGAGCATCCGCTGGCCTTCGCGCTGGCGCAGCTGGCGCTGTGCCTGCCGGTGGTGGGGCTGGGTTGGCGCTTTTACACCGCCGGCGCGCTGGCTTTATGGAAACGTCGCCCCACCATGGACACGCTGGTAGCCATGGGCACGGGCGCGGCGCTGCTTTACAGCCTTTGGTCGCTGCTGCGCATTTCCTCCGGCGGGCATTCCTATGCCCACATGCTTTACTTTGAATCCGCCGCCACCATCATTACGCTGGTCATGCTGGGCAAATATATGGAGGCGCGCGCCAAGGGACGTGCGGGCAGCGCCATCCGCAAGCTCATGGAGCTGGCGCCCAAGACCGCGCGGGTAGAGCGAGACGGCCGCGAGGAGGAGATCCCCGCGTCGCAGATCGCCGTAGGCGATGTGGTGGTGGTACGCCCCGGCGAAGCCATTCCCGCCGACGGCATCATTTTGCAGGGCAGCACGGCAGTCAACGAATCCATGCTGACGGGCGAAAGCCTGCCCATGGACAAAAAGGAAGGCGACGCCGTGACCGGCGGCACGCTCAACGGCTACGGTGCCATCCGCTTTACCGCGGCCAAGGTGGGCGCGGACACAGCGCTCTCTCAGATCATCCGCATGGTGGAGCAGGCGCAGGGCTCCAAAGCGCCCATCGCCCGGCTGGCTGACGTGATCTCTGGTTATTTTGTGCCGGCTGTGCTGGGTGCGGCGATTCTCGCCGCCGTCATTTGGGCGCTGCTGGGCAAGGACTTTGCTTTTGTCATGCAGATCTTCATTTCCGTGCTGGTCATCGCCTGCCCCTGCGCGCTGGGGCTGGCCACGCCCACGGCCATCATGGTGGGCACGGGCAAGGGCGCGCAGCTGGGCATCCTGTTTAAAAATGCCGAGGCGCTGGAGCGCACGCGTGAGGCCGACCTGGTGGTGTTTGACAAAACAGGCACCATCACCCGCGGCACGCCCAAGGTCACCGATGTTTACGCCGCCGGCGACGAGCAGGAGCTGCTGGCGCTGGTGGCTTCCGCGGAAACGCTTTCGGAGCATCCGCTGGGGAAGGCGATGGCGCAGTATGCCCAAGAGCGCGGCATTTCCGCGCTGCCGACGCAGGAGTTTTCCGCGCTGCCCGGCAGAGGCGTGCGCGCGGTGGTGGACGGCCGCACCGTGCTGGTGGGCAGCCCTGCGCTGCTGGAAGCGGAGGGCATCGACCTCACCTCGCTGGGCGTTGCCCACGCATGGGCACAGGACGGCAAGACGCCCATGTATGCCGCCGCTGACGGAAAAGCGCTGGGCGCGCTGGCCGTGGCCGATGTGCCCCGCGCCGACAGCGCCCCCGCCATCGCCGCGCTGCACCGCATGGGGCTGAAGACCGTTATGCTGACCGGCGACGACGAACGCACCGCCCGCGCCATTGCCGCGCAGGTCGGCATCGATCAGGTATTCGCCCGGGTGCTGCCCGGCGAAAAAGCCGATCGGGTCAACGATCTCACCGCCCAGGGGCATAAGGTCATCATGGTAGGCGACGGCATCAACGACGCCCCCGCCCTTACCGCCGCGCACATCGGCATGGCGGTGGGCTCGGGCACGGATGTTGCCATCGAATCGGCGGACGTGGTGCTCTCCCACGGCACCCTCGCCTCCATTCCCGACGCCATTGGCTTAAGCCGCGCTACCCTGCGCAACATTAAGCAAAACCTGTTTTGGGCCTTTGGTTATAACACCATCGGCATTCCCGTGGCGGCCGGTCTGCTTTACGCCTTTGGCGGCCCGCTGCTCAACCCCATGATCGCGGCGGCGGCCATGAGCCTAAGCTCCGTATCGGTGGTGAGCAACGCGCTGCGTCTGAATTGGTTTAGGGGCGGCGCTTCCCGCGCCGGGCGCTGAAGCCGCAGGGATAAGCCACTGACCCTTTCATCGGGGAAATGCTGTTTTGGCGGTCAGACCATTGTTCCCGAGGAAGGGCAATGTGCGGCAATATGAGAGCGGAGAAAAAGGAAGAATGGAAAGAGCCCCCAAGGGATTGCATCCCTAACCAGTGCCGCACCAGCGGCACTGGCAGTTGAAGCACGCTCAACCTAAGCACAATATTACCGCGCAGCGGTAATATGAGAGCGGCGTTGGAAGAAGGAACGTGAGAACTTCCACAAGGGATTGCATCCCTAACCAGTGCCGCCCCAGCGGCACTGGCAGTTGAAACGCCTAGAAGCTCCGCGCAATATTGCCGCACAGCGGTAATATGAGAGCGGCGTTGGAAGAAGGAAAGTGAGAACTTCCACAAGGGATTGCATCCCTTGACCCTTTCTTCGGGGAAATGCTGTTTTGGCGGTCAGACCATCGTTCCCGAGGAAGAGCAATGTGCGGAGAACTACTCGCTCCATCACAAGCCAAGCGGCTAAGAGCACCCACTAAGCCTTTTATGTACCCGTGAGGGGGTTCAAGGGGCGGCCGCCCCTTGGGAAGAATGGAAAGAACCTTCAAGGGATTTTATCCCTAACCAGTGCCGCCCCAGCGGCACTGGCAGTAGAAATACCTAGAAGCTCCGCGCAATATTGCCGCACAGCGGCAATATGAGAGCGGTGAATAAAAGAAAAAGCAAGAAACCCACAAGGGATTTCACCCCTTGGCCCTTTCATCGTGAAAAAGCTGCGTGAACGCTTAGAGTGTTGTTCCCGAGGAAGAGCAATGTGCGGCGAACCCATGTCGTTCTCACAAGCCACGCGGCCAAAAGCAACCGAAAAGGTCTTGTCGCGCAGTGCATCCACCGGGCATCCCGTTAGGGCTTTGTGTTGGGGCGCTGGCAATTCGCCCTTGCATGGTTTTTTGACCCATCCGCGTTGCGCGCCTGCCCCTCCTTTCCGCCGTGTTCACACAGCAAACCAGGCGGGGAAGTTCCCGCCTGGTTTGTTTATTGCGCCCGGATCCGGGGAGCTGCTCTTTCGCTGGGGGAAACGCTTAGCAGCCGCAGGGATCGGGAGCGCAGCTGTTGTTGTTATTGCAGCCAAAGCCGCCGCTGCAGAACAGCACCACCAGCAGCAGGAAGAAGAAGAGCAGGCTGGAGCTGTCTTCGCCGGCGAAGCCGCAGTTGCCAAACAGGACGATCAGCAGAAGAAAGAAAAACAAAATGGAGCTGTCTTCGCCTTCACCGCCGCCGTTGCAGCCGCAATTGCCGCCGTTGAACAAACCGTTGAGGAAACCCATGGTATGACCTCCTTGAAGAAAATAGAATGGGAGTTTGAAAAGCGGGCTTTTCCCGTTCTCTACTGCCACAATATGCCTTGGCAAGGCAGGTGGTGAATCGCCGCAGCTCTCATTTGCATTTTTTTCATCATTCGTGGTATACTAAACGCAACAGTTGTCGTTCTGAGCCGCGCAAACGGCTCGCCTCCCAGCCGCTCCTCGGCTTTTTTCGAGGGGGCGTACTGGTTTCGACGGGGAAGAGTGAGACACTGTAAGCGAGCCGCGGATGTCCGGAGAACGCGTTAAAAACGGGCAAAAAAAGTTAAACGACAATAATAATTTAGCATTGGCTGCTTAATGCAGCTCGTAGGCTTCCCGAGACCCACATAGGGAAGATCCTGCGTCATTATGAGGGGAACGAACCTGCGAAAGCTTTGACGTAGGCCGGACTAAATGAAGCTACCCCGCCAGGAGCCCGCCTTACGGCGCCTGATACGGGGGAATTTAAAAGCGAGGCTGCGCTCGGAGAAAACGGTGTTGATCCTTTTTCGGACAGGGGTTCGACTCCCCTCGCCTCCACCATTTGAAGGGTTCAAGAGAAAATCTTGAACCCTTCTTCTTTTGCCTATAATGCCGTAACTACGGCGTTTGCGCGCACTTCGCCTATCTAATATTTTAAAAGTTCATCTATTCTATTTTCTTCTTGTGGCACAAAAATAGAATAAATTGTGCCACGAATTGTGCCACGAACCTTGTCTTATTAGAACCTTTATAGTATAATAAAGGTATAAGAAAGAGGTGGCAAGAATGGCGAAGGCGAAGAAGCTCCCAAGTGGTCAATGGAGATGTAGGGCAAGATATACGGATGAAGAAGGGAACTATAAGAGCAAGTCATTTACATCGGAAACCAAGAAAAAGGCTGAATTACTTGCTTCTCAATTTCTAATGGAACAGGAACATACAAAAAAACCAGATAACAAAACCATAGCAGAGCTTATAGATAGATTTATTGAGAACCGTTCTAACCTTCTTTCTCCATCTACTATAATCGGCTATAAGAAGATAAGAAAAACGGCATTTCAAGAAATTATTGATGTGCGCGCGGGATATATGACAAAAGAAAGATATCAAGCTGCAATAAACGAATATTCCAAGGAAAGAAGCCCTAAAACAGTAGCCTCCGCACACTCTCTTTTTAATAGAGTATTTAAAGAGAACCATATGAATATAGGCGATGGCATAATACTTCCCCAAAAGAGAAAAGCTGAAATATCTATACCAACAACAGAAGAAGTAAAAGAGCTATTGAAATACACAAAAGGCACAAGACTTCATTTACTTGTTTTGTTTTCTGTCTATTTGGGTTTAAGAAGAAGTGAAACCGTAGCTCTTAAATGGAAAGATATTGACCTGAATAATAAGACTGTATTAGTAAATAAAGCAAGGGTTAAAGATGAGTTTGGGGAATATGTTGAAAAAACCACAAAAACATACTCCGGCACAAGAGCACTTAAAATGCCCGAAGCCCTTATAACTGAATTGCCCGAAGCTGGGGAACCTAACGACTATGTAATCAATGATAGTATAGACGCATTAGACAGCCTCTATAAGAGGACGAAAGCAAAGGCCAACTTCCCCTATAACTTCCACGCATTAAGGCATTATTATGCTTCTATAATGCTTCAATCGGGTATGCCTAATAGATACGCCAAAGAACGTATGGGGCATTCTACGGAAAATATGCTTGTTAATGTATATCAACATACATTTAAGAGCAAACAAGAAGAATATGATGCTGTTTTAGAGGCGTTCTTTGATACGTTTTGGGAAGAAGAAAGTGAATAGAAGAATAATAAAAAGGGTAGATACTTCCGATTTATTCAATAATGATGTTCTTAATTCCGTGGCTTAATATAATATTGATAAGCTCATTTCTTGAATAATTGTTCTCTCTTGCGATTCTATCTATTTCATTTAATGTATCTTCTTTTATTCGCACTGTAATCACTTTGTTTCCGTCTTCTCCGCGCTTTCTTATTGTTAATGGTTCTTGCTTGAAGTCATTCATCATTGCACCTCAACTTTCACTTTCAGTATCATCTTAAGTTGACGTTGCCAAAATGAATATGATACAATGTGAATGCAAATGTGAATTCATAAGTGATATATATTAAGATATCAAGGCGTTGAAGCAAGAAAGGAAACAACGAAATGAAAAGAGTATTAATTTTACTGTTGGCTTTGATAATGGTTTTGGGGCTTTTCGGGTGCGGAGCACCTAAGACAGAAGAACCAACACCAACACCAATAGAGAAAAACGGATTAGACACAGCGGTATCTTTGCTTGAAGAAGGCGAATACGAATCAGCATTAGAGGAATTGAAACAATTAGAACAGACTGATGAAGTAAGGGGCTATATCAAAAAAGCCAGCTTTTATATTCTTGCTGATTATATATTTAAGATTGGAGCAAAAGGTAATTATTTGGGAGAATCTAATGATGCTGATGGCTATTATATAGAAGAATCCGACTTCATCATATATGTAAAACCAACATCCAATGATTATGATTGTATTCAATTTACGAAATATGTAGAAAGTGAAAACCCTCTCCAATCTGACAGTTTGGAATATATGACACTTAATAATAATGATAACACAGTTTACTATATAGATTCCTTTTTAGCACCGGCAAATTTTGGCTTCTATCAGAACATACAACAACAATCTTACACAAGAGATACAGAATTGACATTTGAATGGCAATACAATACTACTGAACCACCTAATATTTCATCAACAAAAGAAGAAGTGAACGTAAGTAAGCGGGATAAGTTTAACGATTTTCTTGACAACATAACAATAACCTTGAGGCGTTTAGATTTAGGCATTACACTACAAGACCTTGGTTTTTCTTCATTTGAATAATTTAGCATATAACTCTGTGCCTCCCCTCTTGGGAGGCTTTTTCTTATACCATAACATAAAAGAGGAAGGGCTATTCCCTTCCTCTTCTCATACTACCATCTTTAACTTATCTTCGCTCAATGCCATCCACTCACTTAACCTTCTAACTTCTCCAAAGGTGAAGCTATCAGGGTCATTTAACTTGTTATAAAGAGAGGCGGGGCTAATGCCAAGTTTTAGGGCTAATTGTTTCTTTGTGTAGCCGCTTGTTTCCAAGTAGTAGGCTATCAAGCCTCGTAATTCTTTGTTCTTATCATCTCTTGACACTTGCGCCGCCTCCTTCCTTTCTTCCTTCTTTTTTATCTTCTAACTAACCTTGACTTCTACCATGTTCATCAGTTCGTTTACAACCTTGTTTAACTTATTAGCTTCCTTTTTACTTTCGGGAAGAAACCCTATGTTATATTCCCTACCCGTAAAATCAGCGGCAAACATTGCAACTATGTGTTCCTCTACGAAGTCAACCATACCAACCTTGTCATAGTGCGCTTGCAAGTCTGCATTGGTATTCAGAACCAAATTATGCGTCTTTGCAAAGTATCTAAGGGAATAACTATTCAATCCTTTAACCTTCATCTTACTTATCCTCCTTCTTTTGTGCTTCGCGCTTTGCTATCATGTCTTCCAACAAAGACGGTTTTTTCTTCTTTGATTTTTTCGCAAGCAATTCGGGAAAGAACTTTTTCGCGAACTCACTTCGGAACGGCGGGAAGTAATATCTATCTCCCTTTTCTTTCATCCAATAAGACATTCTTTCTGCTATCCACTTAAAATCTTCTTCGTTTGCTTTAATACCGAATTCTTCTACAAACTCTCTACTAATGTCTTGAACTGTTGTTACCTCTTTAACTTCATTGTTTTTCATTTTATTATCTCCTTTAATTATTCTTGTTTGTTCCCTTCGGACAACCATATAATATCATTCTACTTATATAGCGTCAATAGAGATTCTTAGATGTCAGGATACTACTAATTGATACATGCGCTTAATACCGAATACTATAATATTTATAATATTTATGTTAATGTATAACTTAATCTACTACTTGCGCAAAATCGCATGGCCCAGAACCAATAAAAAACTCTTAAATTTTAGGTTGAAATTTTCTCAAAAATATTGAGTAGCTTTAAATAAAAACCACTTATAGATAGAGAGGAAAAGAAACCCCTCGCGCGGGGCGGGTAGTCAAGGAGTAGCTAACTTGATAAGACTATGAACTTCCCATAGAGCCGCCACCGCATTTTATATAAACACAAAGGAAGTAAGGAGTTTACATGATGAAAGATAGTATTAAAGAATATGATAGTTTTGTGTTTTATGGTAGTTGGCGCGAATTGCTTAAAGGTTTTGAAGAGGAAACCGCAAAGGAAATATTATGGCAAGAAAGATGGAACTTTTAAGAGGTGAAAGTAATGATAAATGAAATACTGATTGAAGAAATGTATCGTGATTTAGTAAATGAATATGGACGTAGCTTGCGGCCGAGTGATAGGGCGGCCGCAAAGAATATTCTTAATGATTTATTAGATAAAGGTTTTGACTATGAGTTTATTTATTGGGCTTTATGGAATTTAGGTAGTAGAGATTTAATAAGTAATAAAGGACTAATATTTAATAAATCATATCAAGAAGAAGTAAAATCAATAGCCAGTAAAGCAAGAGATATAGAGGAAGATTTTAATCCATCAATTGAACGGATAGCGGGTGAATTTTCTATAATAATAGAATACGACGATTATTTTAAGTATTGTAATGAAGAGGAAAAAGATAGAATCGCATATTACGATGATAGGTTTTATAATCATGACGATTTTAATTTAACTGATGAAGAATTAGAAGAAGTAAATAGTCTATATATAAAATATTACTTAAAGAGAAGTATAGCAATTACTAAAGAAGAAATGCGGAAAGAACGCGATAGTATTATCGCGCAATTAAAATCGGCTAAAATTTATGTTGATTATAAAACCATACCATATCATGATTATCAATAATAATTAAAGGAG
>JAQUZL010000014.1:0-1196 GCA_028691385.1 Oscillospiraceae bacterium | reverse complement strand
GTTTAGAGGATATAGAGGATATGGAGGACAATGAATAATGGTATTAAATAGTATAAAAATTGATTTATTAAAATCTTTTATTGAAATGATAGAAAAAGATAACTTCAAATATCTTTCTAATATAGATAATAAGGATAACATTAATAATATTCTTAGTGATGATACGGCGCGAGCCGTCATAGAACAAGTTAAAGGACTTTTATATGGTAAGTCTTTATATGAGCAAATGACAATAGATGATGTTAAAGCGATATTATATGAATGTATATTATATTACTTTGAAATTATAGAAGATGAGATAGCGCGAAAACATTTAATACCGCGCATTGTTAAAAGAATACCATAAATTTGGTTCAAAGAACGAATGTAGCAGGGGATAGCGTTTTACATAACAATATATAGTTAAATCCCATAATATATCCCCCATATATTGTACAGTAAAAGGAGAAAAGAAATAATGAATGATATAGAATTTAAGATATTTCAAATGATATTAAGTCAATTAGAAGTAATGATAGGTTTTAATAGGTTTGGTTCTGAACACGAACATATTACTTCGCGTAGTTTAGAGAATTATTTATATCGTAATATGCGACCAACAAGAAAAAAATATACTTATATAATTGATTGTTTGAAAACATATCACGCGCAAGAATATGAGCTAATGAAGAATAATATTGAAAATAGGTATAATAAGACAATTAAAGAGATTATTGAGGAAGGAACAAGAGAATTAGCAGTTAAAAATATGAGTTGTATCTTTTAAGGTGGTGAGATAATGCCAAATTACTTAAATGAAAATGGGTATATATGCTATACAAAAGGGCAGACGCCATATAGTGCTTCTCATGGTTGGCAAGATATAAATTATGGCGAAGAAGAACGTTTAGTAAACGAAGTAGTCAATGAGAAAATGAAAGCACTAACAAGGACATTAGAAAGCGCATTACCGCGCATTGTATCAGAGTATTCGCACCAAGTCTTTCAAAGGCTTATTACTTCTCTTGTCGGCGCGTTAGAGGTTGATGTTCAATCAGAAGTGAAGATAGCGTTATCAAATGCGGCAGATATACAATACTTGAGTTAATAGCCAGACAAGAGTATTCTGTTACCCTTGATGCCTCAATTTTTGATGCAGCAGATGACGGCGGAATTATTCTTTGCTTGAATTATGACGGATTATATGGAATCAATAA
>JAQUZL010000117.1 GCA_028691385.1 Oscillospiraceae bacterium | reverse complement strand
GAGTGAAGCTTTTACCCTAATAAATCTACGAGAAAAGGGCTTCCACTTTTCATCGTGGAAGCCCTCGAAAGGCTTGGATTTACTGGCTTTGTAAGCAATAAATCTTTTTTGCCTTTTGTTTTTGGTACGCCAGAAGGGACTCGAACCCCCAACCCTCGGAACCGGAATCCGATGCTCTATCCATTGAGCCACTGGCGCTTATTGGATTTATTATAACAGATTGCTTTTCGATTGTAAAGTGAAAATCTGCATGCATCGGTGGGGGAAACGAAGCAGAAAATTGTGCCAAATAGTTGAGAAATAACAATTTTACTGTTATACTGAAATCATGGAAAAGAAAAATTTTTACACACAGCGCAACAGTCCGTTTGTCTGGCTTTCGGTACTTCTGATGACCTGCTCGGTAGTGGTCCTGATTCACAGTGCGAAAAGTTCTGCTTTTCCCTCCGTTCCCGCACTGACGGCCCAAATCCTCCTGCCGATCCTGTCAAATATTCTGTTTGTACTGGTTCTGCTCTTTTGGGGCGAGACACGACTGTATCGGGTCGCAATCCCGTTCACATTGGGGTGCGTCGGCGTTTTTCTCGGCATGGAAACCAGCTATTGGCTGAAGCTGCTTTGCCTGATGCTCTGCTCGATGACCGCCCTTTGCTTTGCACTGACAGTGGCGGGCAGTATTCATTCCAAAGCGCCATGCGTTGTTCTGCTGCTTGGCTCGATCGGCGCAATGTTTGCCTATCAGAGCTGCAAAACCACCGCGATGGAAGCAGCCATGCGGATGCTGCCGATTCTTACTTCGGTTGCCAGTGTTTTGATCGTTTCGGTCACCATGCGGGAGCGCCCCTATGATGGCAGGTATCACTATCGCTGGGGAGATCGGGTCGACGGCCGCAGAGTGCGCGCAATCAGCCCAATGGACAAAATGATTCCGTATATCATGAGCCGCAAAACCGGCGCGTGCAATCAAATCCGGGACAAAATCGAGGTCACGCAGCTCGATCACTTTGTGCATCAGCTGCGCAGAGAGGGGCTGGAGAGTTTTGGTCTGATGCACATTCTGATTGCCGCCTATGTGCGGACGGTCAGCCAATATCCGGCCATCAACCGCTTTGTGAGCGGACAGCGCGTTTATACGCGGGGGGACAATATCCTTGTTTCCATGGTCGTCAAAAAAGAAATGAGTACCGACGCGCCGGAAACCTGCATCAAGGTTACGCTGTCGCCGACGGATACCGTGTATGACGTCTATCGGAAGTTCAACGAGCAAATCAAGAACGCCAAGGAGCAGCCCCTTGATTCCGCCTTTGACAAGCTGGCAGAGGGCTTAGTTGCAATTCCTGGCGTGTGTTTGCGCTTCACAGTGCACGTGTTGAGCTTTTTGGATTATTTTGGCCTGCTTCCGCAAAGTCTGCTGCAGCTCAGCCCGTTCCACGGCTCGCTCTTTGTAACCTCCATGGGCTCGCTCGGCATTCCGCCGGTGGTTCATCATCTGTATGATTTTGGAAACCTGCCGGTGTTTCTGGCCTTTGGCGCAAAACGACCGGAAAATCGGATTGATCGGGATGGCAATGTAATTCATGAAAAGTATCTTGATTATACATTTATGACGGATGATCGGATTTGCGATGGATTTTATTATGCGTCGGCGCTGCGCTATATCCGCCGGTGCATGCAGCACCCGGAGCAGCTGCGCCGACCGCCGGAAAAAGTAACCGCCGATATTGCATAGAAAAAGCAGGCCTTGCGCCTGCTTTTTCGAGTACGCAAAGAAAGAAGAATTGTTGATGTTGTTTTCAAATGAAGAACGATGCCTGTATGGCAAAAGTCAGCTGCTTGAGGTAATCTGCCAGCTGCGTTTTCCGACCATTCTGTCCGTGACGGCAACCGAGCCGGTGACATTTCAGGAAGGTATCCGTCAGGACTATCCGCGCTTTGAAAAGCGGCTGGAGCGCCTTGCGCCGCGCCCGACGCCGCAGCCGGATGGAACCGTTCAGATGCAGCCGCAGGAGCCGGTGATGAATTTCGGCTTCGTTTCAGCGGATGGGCACTGGAAGGCCAATATCACCAACCAGTTTCTTGCGCTCTCATCCAATGCATACAGCGGCTGGGAGAATTTCGCGGCGCGGCTTGACAAGCTGCTTGCGGCGTTTATTTCCACCTATCATCCTGCCTATTTTGAGCGGATTGGGCTGCGCTATGTCAACGCAATATCCCGCGACGCCCTCGGACTTGCGGACGTTATGTGGAACGAGCTGATCGAACAGCCGTATCTTGGCGTTTTGGGCGAGGAGGACGCCGTTGAGGGCGCAGTGACGAAGAGCGCCACGGATGTGGAAATGGCAATTGGCCATGGCTGCCGGATGAAGGTGCATGCCGGACCCGGCGTGCTGCGCCGACCCAACCAAACGCAGGCGGAAACCCGATTCATCTTTGACATGGACTTATCCATGCTTGGAAAGCTGCAGGGCGTGGAAACGGCGGGCGCGCTGAGCACCTTGCACAACAATGCAACGTCAGTGTTTCGCGGCGCGATCACGCAGAAGCTGCATGATGCGCTCGAGCCAATCGAGTAAGGGAGGAAAAACACATGGATCTACACCTGAGGGACAAGGTCGTGGTGGTAACAGGCGGTGCTACGGGGATCGGAAAAGCCGCTGCCGCCGAATTTGCCCGGGAGGGCGCAAGGGTTATTATTTGCGGCCGACGCATGGAAAAGCTGCGCGAGGCATGCGCGCAATTGCAGTCGGAGGGCCTGGATCTCGAAGCATACCAATTGGATGTTTGCGACAAGGCGGCCATGCAGGCGATGGCAGACGCAATTGTGGAAAAGTATGAATGCATTGACGTTTGGGTCAACAATGCCGGCATTGCAATCAGCAAGCCGGTTATGGATTTTACCGATGAGGACTATGAGAAAATCATGCAGACCAACCTTAAATCGGTTTTTGAGGGCTGCCGCATTGCCGGCGCGCAGATGCAAAAGCAGCAAGGCGGCGTGATTATCAACGCCTCTTCGTTTGCGACAAAAATCCCGCAGACCAACGGCACGCTGTACGCAGCCAGCAAGGCGGCGGTCAACAGCATGACGCGCACATTTTCCGCGAACTTCGCACCCTTTGGCATCCGCGTGGTTGGCTATATTCCCGGCATGATTATCACCGACATCGCAACCGATGACATCAAGAAAAACGAAAACCTGTATGTGGCCAATGTGGCGGCGCACCGTTTAGGCGTCCCGGCGGATCTGGCAAAGCCGATTGTGTTTTTGGCCTCGGACGCCTGCGGCTATGTCACCGGCTGCGAGTTTGAGGCAAGCGGCGGCAAATACGTGGTGCAGAATGCGTCTGAGCCGTGGGACGCTGTTTGAAAAATGAGAGTGATCGTTCAAAAAATGCCGCGCCGGAAAATTTCCGGCGCGGCATTTTTATTATCGGGCGAACAGACCCAACAGAATAATGATGGCGATGATCACCGGCAGCACCCAAGTGAAATAGGGGCGAATCCAGCGTGGCATTTTGATGCCGCTGCCAGTATTGGTTTCTGCGAGATAGCGCTCAAATCCCCAGCCATAACGCTTGTTAACGCAAAACAGCAGAATGACAAGGCTGCCAATGGGAAGCAGCAAATTGCTCACCAGAAAATCTTCAAAATCAAGAATGGAGCTGCCCGCACCCATCAGCTGCACGCCGCTGAGTAGATTGAACCCCAGTACGCAGGGAATGCTGCCGATTGCGACGAGAAAGAAATTGACCAGACAGGCTTTTTTTCGGCTCATGTGAAAATGATCCATGCAGCAGGCCAGAATGTTTTCAAAAACGGCCACAACGGTGCTGAGCGCGGCAAAGGACATGAACAGGAAAAACAGCGTACCCCAAAGGCGGCCGCCCAGCATACTGTTGAACACATTCGGCATGGTAATGAAAATCAGCCGCGGGCCGGCGCCGACGTCAACGCCAAAGCTGGTGCAGGCGGGGAAAATGATCAACCCGGCCATCAGCGCCACAAAGGTATCGAGCACCGCGACATTGACGCTCTCGCCGAGCAGCGTATGCTCCTTGCCAAGATAGCTGCCGAAGATCAGCATGGAGCCGGCGCCCAGACTAAGGGTGAAAAAGCTCTGGTTCAGCGCCTGAATCATGATGCGCAGCACGCCGACCTGCTTAATTTGCGCCGCGTCCGGGACAAGATAGAACCGAAGCCCGGCAAGACTGCCGTCCAGGGACAAGCTGTGGATGGCAAGCAAAACAATGAGCCCCAGCAGCGCGACCATCATCCATTTCGTGATGCGTTCAGCGCCTTTTTGCAGACCGAGATTGCAGATGAAAAATCCGACGCCAACCACAATCAGCATCCATAGGCCGGCCTGCCACGGATTTGCAAGCAGGGCATCAAATATGCCGCTGTAAGCGGCAACATCACCGGCAGGGATAGAGGAGATGCTGCCAAACAAGTATTTGACGAAATAGCATAGCATCCACCCGGCAACGCTGGTGTAAAAGAACATCAAAAGATAGTTTGCGATCATGCCGGCCAAGCCGTGCCAGTGCCATTTTTGACCCGGTTTTTCCAGCACCTGATAAGCGCCGATGATGCTCCTTTGGCTGGCGCGGCCGACGGCGAACTCCATGGTCAAAACAGGAATGCCGATGAGGGCAAGAAACAGCAGATAGAGCAGAACAAACAGTCCGCCGCCGTTGTTGCCGACAACATACGGAAAACGCCACACGTTACCAATGCCGATTGCG
>JAQUZL010000116.1 GCA_028691385.1 Oscillospiraceae bacterium | reverse complement strand
AGACCGCCATTTCGCTGACGGACTACTTCTGCGACCATGAAACAAAGCATCTGGTGCGCGCGCGGTTTTATTGCCTGGTGATTCTCAGCTTCCACCTTGGCGTCGCCATGGCGTGGGTATCGCTGCCGATGGGGTATGCTTCCGTTTGGCTTGCAGCGCTGCCGCTGGGCTTGGCGGCGGCGCAGATTGCGTACAAGGATCAGTGCTTTTCCTATGAAAACGCGCCGCAGCGCGGCGTACTGGCAGAGTAAAATAGCCGCAGAGCCGTCACGTTTGTGATGGCTCTGCTGCTATTTTAATAAGTACGAATGCCAAGACGGTCGGCGCGCACATCGGCTTGGTAGGGGTTGCAGGAGGCGTTGATGGCGTCGGCAACGGCAGGTGCGCTCAGTACATAGTATGAGCCGCCGCTGATGGCCTGTCCGCCGCCCGGCAAAATCATGGTTTCCATGTTGCCGGTGCCGCATCGCTTGAGCGCGCCGGCAAGCCAGATGAGATTGCCGGCGTTCAAATCCGTTTCCAGACTGGTCTGCACAAGCGCCAGCGCGGCTGGGAACTTGACGACGTTTTTCACCGTTAGCCACTGTGCCATGCACGCGGAGATAAAGTCGCGCTGCACGCTGGTACGCTGAATGTCCGCCGTGGCATAGCCATAGCGGTAGCGAACCAGCCCCATGGCCTGCTCACCGTCCAGCTTTTGCTCACCGGCGGTCAAGTTGATGGAAAGGTTCTGCGTGGGATCCTGATAATACATATCCTGCGGCACGTCGAATTCGACGCCGCCCATGAGATCCACCAGACTGACAAAGCTGTCGAGATCTGTGAGCAGATAGCCGTCCGGGCGATAGCCGATGATTGCCTGCACCTTGTCCATCAGCGCTTCCATGCCTTCCTTGCCGCCGCCGTTCACGCCATAGCAGGCATTGAGCTTGGGCACGTTGTACCCGGCATTGACCAGCGTGTCGCGGGGGATGGACAGCAAATTGCATTCGCCGGAAACCACGTTGAGATAGGCCAGCATCATGGTATCGGTACGGGAGCCGCCCTTGTCGGTGCCGGCGAGCAAAATGACGCTCGCGCCGGTTTTGCGCGCGCCAAGCCCTGCGGAGGAATCGGCAAGCGGCTGCAAGAAATTAAATTTTAGAATGGCAACCAGCAGCGCCCCGCAAAGTACCATCAGAAAAAGCAGCGTTTTCAGAACGCGATGCTTTTTTCTTGGCGCGGGCGCGTCCTGCTCCGGCGGCTCGTCTTCCAGAACGGCGACGCGCTTGCGCGGCACGTCGGCGTCCGGCGCGCGGCGCGGCTTGGCTTTTTTCACAGGCGATTCCTCCTGAACGGGACGCGCGGTGCGACTGGACGTGCGCAGCGCGCTGCTATGGCTGGGGCGATCTGCCCGCGCATGACCATGCGGCGCGGTTTCCGGCTGCGGCCAGCCGCTGTAGGGATCGTCGCTGTAATCCGCGTGCTGAAACAGGTCGGCCGGTTGCGGGGCAGGGGCAGGCACCGACTGCGCAGGCGTCTGCGCGGCATGCACTGCGGCAGACGAATCAAATCGAATGGTACGCATTTCTTCCGGCTCCGGCTTTTTATCATGCTCCAGGTCGCTTAGCAGCGCGTCGAGCTTGTCAAAATCAAACGGTTCATATTCCATGAAATCGCTCCTTACTATGATACGCTATATTTTAGCGCGAAAGCAGTCGGATGTAAATGGAAACCATTTGGCAAAAAATGCATTAAATATAGGATAAGATTGTGAAAATGCCATAAGAAATGCAGGACAAAACACCTAAAAACTTGTGATTACCGAGAATACACCGGAAAGAGGAAAAATGCGCTTGAAAAAAGATGGCGCAATTGTTAAGATAGTAAGGCTGTAATCCTATAATTTCGAAGGAGTTGTTACTGATGGAAAAATACTTCTGGATCGGTTTCATCGGCGCGCTCATTGCAATCGTTTTTGCTGCTGTGCAGGCAAAAAAGGTTATGAGCTATTCCGAGGGAAACGACACGATGAAGAAAATTGCTGCTTCCATCCGTGAAGGCGCTAATGCTTACCTCAAGCATCAGTACGTCACGGTTGCAAAGGTATTTGCAATTGTCTTTGTCATCCTGCTCATTCTGGCATTCGGCCTGAATATGCTCTCGGTGTTTACACCGTTTGCATTCCTGACCGGCGGCATCTGGTCGATGCTGGCGGGTCTGATCGGCATGAAGATCGCAACGAACTCCAATGCCCGTACGGCTCAGGCTGCTTCGGAGAGCCTGAACAAGGGCCTGCGCGTTGCGTTCTCCTCCGGCTCTGTTATGGGCTTCATCGTCGTCGGCCTTGGCCTGTTCGACATCACGCTCTGGTTTGCCCTGCTGTATTTCGGCTTTGGTCAGACGGACGCGATGACGCTGGGCAACATCATGGTTATGAACGGCATGGGCGCTTCCTTTATGGCGCTGTTTGCCCGTGTTGGCGGCGGTATCTACACCAAGGCTGCCGACGTCGGCGCGGATCTTGTCGGCAAGGTCGAAGCTGGCATCCCGGAGGATGACCCCCGCAACCCGGCCACCATTGCCGATAATGTCGGCGATAACGTGGGCGACGTTGCCGGTATGGGCGCTGACCTGTATGAGTCCTATGTCGGCTCCATTTTGTCCACCTTTGCACTGGGCGCCTGCGCAGGCTATGGCTTCAAGGGCATGCTGCTGCCGGTGGCACTGGCTGTCTGCGGCATCTTCTGCTCCATCCTCGGCTCTTTCCTGGTTCGTACCAAGGAAGACGCAACCCAGTCCTCTTTGCTGAAGTCCCTGCGTACCGGCACCTACAGCGCGGCCGTCATGGCTGCCATTGTTGCCGCGCCGCTGACTTACATGATTCTCGGCAGCTGGGGCGTTTATGTGGCAATCCTCTGCGGCCTGATTGGCGGCTGCGCGATTGGCTACTTCACCGAGTACTACACCTCTGACACTTACAAGCCGACCCAGCAGCTGGCAGACGCAACCGAAACCGGTTCCGCAACGGTTATCATCGGCGGCATTTCCCTCGGTATGAAGTCCACGCTGCCTTCCATCTTGATTGTTGCCGCTGCGGTTATCATCTCCTTCTTCGCAGCCGGCGGCGGCACAAACGCGAACATGGGCCTGTATGGCATCGGCATCGCGGCAGTCGGCATGCTCTCCACCCTCGGCATCACGCTTGCAACCGACGCCTATGGCCCGGTTGCGGATAACGCCGGCGGCATTGCGGAAATGTCCGGTCTGCCCGAGCAGGTTCGTGAGCGCACGGATGCACTGGACTCTCTCGGCAACACCACTGCCGCTACCGGCAAGGGCTTTGCAATCGGTTCTGCATCCCTGACCGCACTGGCGCTGCTGGTTTCTTACGTCAACATCGCCAACGCCAAGCTGGAAACGCTGGGCAAGGCTGTGATGGATCTGTCCCTCACGAACCCCACCGTTCTTGTCGGTATGTTCATCGGCGCAATGCTGACCTTCGTCTTTGCCGCACTCACCATGAGCGCCGTGCAGACTGCCGCACAGGCCATCGTTGTGGAAGTCCGCCGCCAGTTCAGAGAGATTGCCGGCATCATGGAAGGCACCACTGATCCGGAATATGGCAAGTGCGTTGCGCTCTGCACCAAGGGCGCGCTGCATGAGATGGTCGCTCCGGCTGTTCTGGCAATTGTTGTGCCGATCCTCACCGGACTCATCCTCGGGCCTGCCGGCGTGGTTGGCCTGCTGGGCGGCGTTTCCGTCACCGGCTTCGCTGTGGCAGTCTTTATGTCCAACGCCGGCGGCGCATGGGACAACGCAAAGAAGTATGTTGAGTCCGGCCACCATGGCGGCAAAGGCTCCGAGTGCCACAAGGCGGCAGTTGTCGGCGATACCGTCGGCGACCCGTTCAAGGATACTTCCGGCCCGTCCCTGAACATCCTCATCAAGCTTTGCTCCACGGTTTCCATCGTGTTCTCCGGCCTGATCGTTGCATTCAATCTGATCGGCCTGCTGTAAGCAAAATAAAAAACGCAGACGGCGCACGCCGTCTGCGTTTTTTTTGTGCGATTACGCCCGATCTTGGGAAGCGGGCGCTTGCAAACAGGGCCAAATTTGATATAATATACCAATAATTGTGTAATTCCCGGGAGGAATGAACTGTGATTGAAATTTGCAACGAACGCACCTATTATCTCGGCGGTAAGCTGATTCCGGCACAGGACGGCGCCGCTGCCGGCTGCAAGCCGTTTGAACAGGCCAGACAGGGCACCATGGCCTATGATATTTTGGCTGCGCACAACACGTCCGGGTCGATGGAGCGACTGAAAATCCGCTTTGACGCGATGGCGTCCCACGACATCACCTATGTCGGGATTATCCAGACGGCGCGCGCATCCGGCCTTGAGAAATTTCCGCTTCCCTATGTGCTGACTAACTGCCACAACTCGCTTTGCGCGGTGGGCGGCACGATCAATGAGGACGACCATGTGTTCGGCCTGTCGGCCGCCAAAAAGTACGGCGGCGAATTTGTTCCCGCCCACCAGTCAGTCATCCACAGCTATATGCGAGAGATGTACGCCGGCTGCGGCAAAATGATCATCGGTTCGGACTCCCACACCCGCTATGGCGCCTATGGCACCATGGCCATCGGCGAGGGAGGGCCGGAGCTTGTCAAGCAGCTGCTGCGGAAAACCTATGATGTGATTTATCCCCGCGTGGTGGGCGTTTACCTCACCGGTGCGCCCCGCCCCGGCGTCGGACCGCAGGACGTGGCGCTCGCGCTCATCGG
>JAQUZL010000115.1 GCA_028691385.1 Oscillospiraceae bacterium | reverse complement strand
CGGCAAGAATCACGTCGCCCTCCATAGCGAAGCTGGCGGTAACGCCGCCGGTGGTGGGATCGGTCCGCACGGCAAGATAAAAATTACCGGCGTCACTGTGGCGCTTGACCGCGCTGGAGGTTTTAGCCATTTGCATCAGCGAAAGGATGCCCTCCTGCATTCTGGCGCCGCCGGAAACGGTGAAGCCGACCACCGGCAGACTGTGCGCCGCAGCATATTCAAACAGGCGGGTGATCTTTTCGCCGACAACCGTTCCCATCGAACCCATCATAAAATAGGATTCCATGATGAAAAGGCAGCAGCGGACGCCGCCTATTTCGGCAATTCCGCAAAGAACGGCCTCATTTTCCTTGGAGGACAGCTCTGCGCTGTGCAGCTTTCGCTCATAGCCGGGGAACGAAAGCAGGTCGTGGCTCTTCATCTGCTCATCCATGGGCAGGTAAGTTCCGGCGTCGCACAAAAAGTTAATGCGCTGTCTGGCATTCATTCTGAAATGGTGTCCGCAGGTGCAGGCATTATAGTTGTCCCAAAGCTCGGAAAGGGGAATGTGCTTGCCGCATTCGGGACACTGCTTGGCAAGCTCCATGTCTTCGGCCTGCTGCACCGTGGGGGTGCGGCCGCCCTTTTCCAGCTCGTTTTTTGGCTGTCTGAACATGAAATTCAGCGGCATGGCGGTCACCTCGCTTCCTTAAAGAAATTCAAATTATAGGTGCCGGCCTGAAAAGAGCCGGTGTCGATGATCTCAATTTGATCTTCGATATTGTTGGGGACACCGTCGATCACCAGTTCGCACAGCGCAGCACGCATTTTGCGCACGGCTTCTTCCCGCGTACCGGCCTGCACGACCAATTTTCCCAACATGGAGTCATAGTACGGCGGCACGGTATAGCCATCCCACAGGCAGGTATCAAAGCGGACAAAGGGCCCGCCGGGAATGTGCAGAAAATTGACCCGTCCGGAGGCTTTGGCGTTGATGCGGCACTCGATGGAGTGGCCGCGGAAAATGATATTCTCCTGCCGATAATCCAGCGGCACGCCGGAGGCAATGCGAATCTGCCATTTTGCAAGATCAATGCCGGTGACAAGCTCGGTGATGGCATGCTCCACCTGCAGACGGACATTCATTTCCATGTAGTAGAAATTGCCGGTTTCATCCATGAGAAACTCCACCGTTCCGGCGTTCACATAGCCGACGGCCTTTGCTGCGCGGATTCCGGCATCAAACAGGTGCTTGCGGGTTTCTGCGCTGACATTGGGAGACGGCGTTTCCTCAAGCAGCTTTTGGTTGTGCTTTTGAATGGAGCACTCGCGCTCGCCAAGGCATACCACATTGCCGTCCTCGTCGGCCAGCAGCTGCACTTCTACGTGGTGCGCGGGGCTGATAAACTTTTCCAGATAGACCGCGCCGTCGCCAAAGGCAGACTCCGCCTCCATGATGGCGGCCTGATAGGCTTTTTGCATTTCTGAAGGCTGCTTGACCAGACGAATGCCGCGTCCGCCGCCGCCGGAGCGCGCCTTGACGAGCACCGGATAGCCGATCTCGTCTGCTGCGGCCAGCGCGCTGTCCAAATCCGCCAGAATGGAGGATCCGGGAATGACCGGCACACCGGCAGTCTGCATGACGCGCTTTGATTGCTCTTTGTCACCGGCCAGCGCAATCACATCGGCCGACGGGCCGATGAAAACCAAATTGTGCTGGGCGCAAAGCTGCGCAAAGTCGGCGTTTTCAGAAAGAAAGCCATAGCCCGGATGGATGGCCTGCGCACCGGTGATCAGCGCAGCGGACACAATGGCGTTGGCGTTGAGATAGCTGCCGGATAGCTCATTGCCGCC
This sequence comes from Oscillospiraceae bacterium, assembly GCA_028691385.1. Taxonomy (GTDB): domain Bacteria; phylum Bacillota; class Clostridia; order Oscillospirales; family Oscillospiraceae; genus JAQUZL01. Next base: position 3,109 of record JAQUZL010000115.1, on the reverse strand, counting down.
GATGCAGATGCTTTGATCGGCCAGCGCAACGTGCAGGGACTCGGCATCGGCCGTGGAATAAACCGCAACGGTTTCAATGCCCATTTCCTTACATGCACGAATAATACGAATCGCGATTTCACCGCGGTTTGCAACAAGAATTTTAGAAAACAACCGGATTACCCCTTTTTGACCAGAGCAAAAGAGAACTCTGCTTTCAGGCAGACTTTTCCGTTGACGGTGCCTTGACCCTCACAGAAATAGAACGGCCCTTTTGATTTGATGATACGGGATTCAGTTTCATAGGTATCGCCCGGATGAACCGGATTTTTGAAGCGAACCTTGTCCATGCTGGTAAAATACGGCGTGGTATCTGCCGGACAGCCGTCGGCGAGCAAAACGCAGGCGGACTGCGCCAGCATCTCACACAAAATGACGCCCGGGACAACGGGGTTATCGGGGAAGTGCCCATCGAGAAACCACTCGTCGCCGCGCACATGGTACTGGCCATGCGCCACGCCGTCGGTCACTACGGCCTGTTCGAGCAGCAGCATGCTTCTGCGGTGGGGGAGAATCTGCTTGATTTCTTCCTGATTCATCTGCCAGCCCTCCGAATGCGAAACAGCGGACGGCCAAAATCCACGACCTGCTTATTATCCGCGCAGATTTCTTCGATGACGCCGTCGTGCTCGGCGGTAATCTCGTTGAGCAGCTTCATGGCTTCAATGATGCAGAGAACGTCGCCCTTTTTCACGCGGTCGCCAACCTGCACATAGGGCTTGCCTTCCGATTCCGGCGCTGCAAAAAACACGCCGACCATGGGAGAAGAAACAATAAAAATACCGTCGTCCTCACTGATGGCTGCGGCGATCGGGGCAGGCGCTGCGCTCATTGCCGGGGCGGCAACCGCTGCGGCAGCGTGCGCGCGCTCCAGACAAATGGTATCCTCGCCGTCCTTCAGCTCCAGCTTCGTCAGCTCCAGCTCTTTCATCAGCGCCGCGTAGGCGCGAATCTGTTCAAATTCCATCCTATTGCACCTTCTTAAAAGCGACGCAGCCGTTATGGCCGCCAAATCCAAGCGAGTCAGACAGAACAAGATCCAGATCTGCCTTGCGCGCGGTGTTGGGAACGTAATCGAGATCACAGACCGGATCCGGCTCACAATAGCCGATGGTGGGCGGAATCAGGCTGTTATTCAGCGCAAGAATTGCGGCAATGGCCTCGGCCGCACCGGCGCCGCCAAGCATATGACCGGTCATGGACTTGGTGGAGGAAATCATCACCTTGCGGGCAAGCTCCTCACCAAGCGCCTTTTTAATGGCCAGCGTTTCAGAGCTGTCGTTGAGCTGCGTGGATGTGCCGTGGGCGTTGATATAAATGCGTTCGGAGTGCACGCCGGACTGCTCATAGGCCTGACGGATCGCGCCTGCGCCGCCCTCGGCGCTGGGATCCGGCGCGGTGACGTGATGGGCGTCGTTGGTGTGGCCGTAACCGGCCATTTCGGCGTAAATCTTTGCGCCGCGCGCCTTGGCGTGCTCGTATTCTTCCAAAATCAGGATGCCGCCGCCCTCGCCCATGATGAAGCCGCTGCGGCGCGCATCAAAGGGAATGGAAGCGGCTGCGGGATCATCGCCGGTGTGCAGCGCCATGCAGTTGCCAAACGCGGCAACGGCAAGCGGGGTGATGGCAGCCTCTGCGCCGCCGGCAACCATAGCGTCGGCGTAGCCATGGGCGATGCAGCGATAGGCTTCGCCGATGGCGTTGGTGGAGGTGGCACAGGCGGTGGAGATGCACATATTTGGCCCCATCAGACCGTAGCGGATGGCAATAATGCCACCGGCCATATTGCCGATCATCATGGGGATGGTGTGCGGAGAAACGCGTCGCGGCCCTTTTTCAGCCAAAACCTGCAGCTGCGCGGAGGTGCTCATGATGCCGCCAATGCCGGAGCCTACGTAAACGCCAAAGCGCGTGGGATCAACCGTGCCGTGGATGCCGCTGTCCTGCATGGCCTGCACGGCGCTTGCCATGGCATACTGCGCAAACAGATCGTTCTTGCGCACCTCTGCCTTATCCATATACTTGGTGGCGTCAAAATCCTTGACTTCTGCGGCGAGCCGGGGCTTATATTCCGTCGGATCAAAGCGCGTCAGCTTTCCAATGCCGCATTTGCCGCTGACAAGACTTTCCCAAAAGGTGGGAACGTCGTTGCCGATCGGAGAAATGATGCCAAGACCGGTTACAACTACTCTTCTCATACACGAGTCCTTTCTGATGTTACATTGCCAGTCCGCCGTCAACACGGATCACTTCTCCGGTGATGTAGGCGGAAGCGGGGCTGACCAAAAACGCTGCTGTTTCGGCAATATCGGCGGTGCCGCCCATACGGCCGAGGGGGATCTGTTTGACCATGGGGCTGTCCGCGTCAAAGGCCTTGGTCATGTCGGTTTGAATCACGCCCGGCGCAATTGCGTTGCAGGTGACCTGCCGGGAGCCGAACTCCTTGGCGACGGTTTTGGTCAGGCCGATCAATCCCGCCTTGGAGGCGGAATAGTTGGCTTGGCCGGGATTTCCCATTAGACCGGCGATGGAGGAAATATTGACGATTCTGCCGGCGGTTTTCATCAGCATCGGCGCGCAGGCCTTGATCAGGTTGAATGCACCCTTGAGGTTGACGTCCAGCACCAGATCATAGTCGGCCTCTTTCATCATGAGAATCAGGTTATCGCGCGTGACGCCTGCGTTGTTGACCAAAATGTCAACCATACCAAAATTCTTTTTCACATCGGCTACGTCTGCCTTGACCGCGTCAAAGCTGGATACATCGCAGTGATAAGCGGCGGTTTTAACGCCGTAGACTTCGCATTCCTGCTGCACCTGCTGCGCCTTTTCGTCGTCGCCCACATAGAACAGAACAATATTTGCGCCCAGCGAAGCGAACTTCAGCGCAATTTCACGGCCGATGCCCTGGCTTCCGCCGGTAATCAGCGCGTTTTTACCTTCCAGTGTTTTCATTGTTTGACCTCCTGAATTGCGGCTTGCAGTGTCTGTTCGTTTTCCACGTTCATCACGCGCACGTCCGCGGAAATCTTGGCAATTAAGCCGCACAGCGTTTAGCCCGGGCCGATTT
>JAQUZL010000013.1 GCA_028691385.1 Oscillospiraceae bacterium | reverse complement strand
GCTGCCGACGGACGCGCTGCTGTATGTCGGGCGCGCGACCGCGGCAAAGCTGGCGCGGCACGGCATTGGTACCATCGGCGCGATTGCGCAGGCGACGCCTGCGTTTCTAGAGCAGCTGCTGGGCGTCAATGGGAAGATGCTGTGGGAATTTGCCAACGGACAGGACTGCTCCCACGTGGCGCAGGACGGATTCGTCCGTGCCCCAAAATCCATTGGCAACAGCACCACCGCGCCACGGGATTTGGTGTGCGAGGCGGATTTTTGCATCACCATGCGGCTGCTGTGCGAGAGTGTGGCGGCGCGGCTGCGGAAACACGGTCTGCGATGCCGGACGGTGCAGATCTGGCTGCGGGGAAGCGACCTCCAAGGCTGCGAGCGGCAGATGCAGCTGGATCGGCCGACCTGCTTATCAGACGATCTGTTTGGCGCGGCGCTGGCGCTGTATCGCGCGCAGCAGGCGCGCCCTGCGCTGCGCAGTGTGGGCGTGCGCGCGCTGGATTTGCAGCCCTATGCAATCTCGCAAACCACATTTTTACCGGAGGAACAGTATAATCAGAAGATGGAGCAGCTGGAATGCGCCATTGACCGCGTGCGCAGCCGATATGGCTTTCATGCGGTGCGCCGCGCGCGGCTGCTTGGCGATGCGCAGCTGAGCGATCTTGATCCGATGCAGGATCATATTGTGCATCCGGTGGGGTATCTTGCCACAAGAAAAATCTGAAAACAAGACCTTGACAAACGGAACAGAGTGGCTATAATAAACATATGAATAAATGATCATATGAAAAGAGATGGTATTATGAATGCGCCCAATGTCCCATCCGCACGGATTGATCAGGTGATGTGCGACCTGCCGTCGGAAAAGCAGCTGTTTGATCTTGCGGAGCTGTTCAAAATCTTTGGCGATTCCACAAGAATGAAGATCCTGTATGCGCTGTTCGAGTCGGAGCTGTGTGTGTGCGAAATTGCTGCAGTGCTGAACATGAGCCAGTCGGCCATTTCCCATCAATTGCGCATCATCAAGCAGTCCAAACTGGTGAAAAACAGGCGGGACGGAAAAATAATCTATTATTCGCTGGCGGACGATCATGTGAAAACCATCATCGGCATGGCAGCGGAACACTTGGAGGAATAAGAGATGAAAAAGAAATTCAAACTACAGGATCTGGACTGCGCGGCGTGTGCAGCCAAGATGGAGGACGCCATTAAAAAAATCAGCGGCGTCAACGATGCGTCCGTCAACTTTCTCATGCAGAAGCTGACGGTCGACGCAGACGACGAAGCCTTTGACGCCATCATGGAACAGGTGGAAAACGCTTGCAAGCGGGTAGAGCCGGACTGCAAGATCCTGCGCTGAGGTGATCCTATGACGCCAAAACAAAAAAGGCTGCTGGTGCGGATTGTGTGCGCGCTGGCGCTGCTGATTGCAACGGCCCTTGGCGGAAGCCACCTGCCGGGCGGCACGCCGGTGCGGCTGCTGGCCTATCTGATTCCCTATGCCATTGTGGGCTGGGAGATCATCTGGAAGGCTGTGCGGAATTTAACCCACGGCCAGCTGCTGGACGAAAACTTTCTCATGAGCATTGCGACCTTCGGTGCGTTTGCAACCGGCGAATTTGCCGAGGCTGTGGCGGTCATGGTATTTTATCAGGTTGGCGAACTGTTTCAGGATGTGGCGGTGGATCGTTCGCGCCGCTCCATCACGGCGCTCATGGACATTTGTCCGGAATATGCCAACCTGGAGCAGGATGGCGCACTGGTGCAGACAGACCCGGATGCGGTGGCGATTGGCACAATCATCGTGATTCGGCCGGGCGAGCGCGTGCCGCTCGACGGCGTCGTGGTGGATGGCACGTCGGCGCTGGATACCGCCGCGCTGACCGGCGAGGCCATGCCGCAGGGCGTGCAGGTGGGAGACGAGGTCATCAGCGGCTGCGTCAACGGCAGCGGCACGCTGCGCGTGCGCACGACCAAGGAATTTGAAGATTCCACGGTGTCCAAAATTTTGGAGCTAGTGGAGAGTGCCACGGAGAAAAAAGCGAAAACAGAGAACTTTATCACGCGATTTGCTCGGGTCTATACGCCGCTGGTGGTGCTGGGCGCGGTGCTGCTGGCAGTCATTCCGTCGCTTGTGACGGGCGACTGGGGCAAGTGGATTCATCAGGCGTGCGTATTTCTGGTCATTTCCTGCCCCTGCGCGTTGGTTATTTCCGTGCCGCTTGGCTTTTTCAGCGGGATCGGCGCAGCATCCCGGCAGGGTGTTTTAATCAAGGGCAGCAATTATCTCGAGGCACTGGCCCAGATGCAGGTCATGGTTTGCGACAAGACAGGAACGCTGACAACCGGAAAATTCACAGTCACCGGATGTGCGCCGGTCGGTCTTACGGAACAAGAACTGCTGGAGCTTGCGGCGCTCGCGGAGGGCTATTCCAATCATCCCATTGCAAGCTCCATTCGCGAAGCCTATGCCGGCGCTTTGGATCTTGCGCGGGTTACCGACTATCACGAGCAATCCGGTACGGGCGTCAGCGCAGACATTGATGGCCATCCGGTGCTGGCGGGCAACAAAAGGCTGCTGACCGGCGCAGGCGTTGCGGTGCCGGATATTCCGGGAACTGCCGTATTTTTGGCGCGGGACGGCGCATACTGCGGTTGTGTCCAGTTGGCCGATGAGGCCAAACCGGGCGCGGCGGAAGCGCTGGCAGCGCTGCGCGGGGTCGGCGTGGCAAACATTGTGATGCTGACCGGCGATCGCCGCGCGGCGGCGACAGAAACAGCGTTGGCGTTGGGCATTGACGATGTGCGCGCAGAGCTGCTGCCGGGCGATAAGGTGGAAAGCGTGGAACAGCTTCTGCGCGAGATGCACGGAAGCGGCAAGCTGGCCTTTGTGGGCGACGGCATTAATGATGCGCCGGTGCTTGGCCGGGCGGATATTGGCATTGCGATGGGCGCAATGGGCTCGGACGCCGCCATCGAAGCGGCCGACGTGGTGCTGATGCACGATGATTTGCGCAAAATCGCGGAAACGGTGCGAATTGCGCGCAAAACACTGCTGGTTGTGCGGCAAAATATTGCCTTTGCGCTGGCGATCAAAGCGATTGTGCTGGTCCTTGGCGCTGCGGGCATTGCAAGCATGTGGCTTGCGGTCTTTGCCGATGTCGGCGTGTGCGTGTTGGCAATTCTTAATGCCATGCGCGCCAGATAATGAAACAGGAGGTAGAGCAATGGAAACCATTCTTCATATTGAGGGCATGATGTGTCCGCACTGTCAGATGCGCGTGGAAAAGGCGCTCAGAGCACTGCCGGGCGTTGCGGATGTGACGGTGAGCCTGACCGAGCGCTGCGCAAAGGTGACGGGCGATGTGAGCTTTGCGACGCTACGTGGCGCAATTCTACAAGCTGGTTATCAAGTAATTGAGTAATTGATTAAAGAAAACAGGAAACCAGCGGCCGGAATGAATCCGACCGCTGGTTTCCTGTTTTAAAAGAAAAGTTGAGCAAAATAAGATCATATTCTTTTGGCCAATAGAGCGCACGATCAGTCCGACCTTTTAACGCCTTACAGTAATCGAGCCTTCACGCCGGGGACATGACCACTCACTAGTTGCGCGCCATTCACCGTGGAAATGCTCGGATTGTGTATACTGATCCGCTATCTTCCGGCTCGCTCCACTGCGTTGCTGTTGCACCGACAGCCGCACAGCGCTTCCAGTCTTCCGCCTGTGAATGCTTATGATACAGATAATAGCCCTCTGCACCGGAAACCGGATCCCACATGACAGTGTTGCAGCCAGCAAACTGAATGACTGCCTGAATGTGGGGCGTTGCCACTGCGGTTACAACGCTTTTTTCAGCAGCATATGCGCCGATATAGTGCCGGCCATTTTGTTCGGTCTCCGTGCAAACGAGATATTGGTATTGCGTCTGCGGGGTGACCTGCTCATCATAGATTCGGCCGCCAAACGCTTTTTTTACCAGACACCAAGGTGTATGCGCGGTTCTGCGGAATACCAGCACCGGCGTATTGGAGGCGGTCGCGCACTGCAGCTGAACGCGGCCCTGTTCGGCAGCGATTGCGCGGATTTCAACGCGGCGTATGAGCGGCGAATGAAAGCGGTGGTGTGAAAGCGCAATCAGCGGACTTTCATCCGGGTAGGCCGGATAGGAACAGGGAATCTCCGGCGGTGTTTCACGCGGCAGGCAAAATTTCTCATCCATGAAAGCGGAAAGCAGTGCCGGACAAGAATCAAAGCAATATTGACGCAGCACGCCGCGCAGCGTGTGCGCACAGGCGTCATAAATTTCCGCCATTTGCTTGGCATAGGTAATCAGCATTTGCTCATCCATGCGAATCATCAAGGAATCCAGCTCATCAAGCGGAAGTGCTGCTTCCAGCACGGCCGGACTGTTCTGCTTTCGCAGCCGAATCAGCCGCTGTACCTGTATTTCTCCCGGACAATGGAGGTCTGAATTTCATTGAAAATATTGCAGTCCAGCTGCGCCTTAGTCAGCGATATACCGATCCAAACTGTATGCAAAATTGGGCCGTTCGGCGTGAAAAGTGCCTGTGCGAACAATTTCGTCAATTTTTTCCTTCAGATCCAAATAGTAATATGGCTCCAGCAGCCCGTCAGTTAGGGGCCGACCGACCTCTTTTTGCGCAAAATAGAATTTGGAAAGGTCAATGAAGTGACAATGGGTGCGCTGAATTACCGTCTGTTCCAAACGATTAAACCAGCTCTGCTTTGCCGCGGACGGTGGAAAATTATCGTTTAGACGCGGATGCGTCTTTGTCATAAAAAATTCCGGAAGCACAGTATGAAGTAAAATGATCTGTCTATGGGAAAAATGCGTCCGCACAGTTTCCAGCAGGCCATCCAATGCCGTATCCAACGCAGACCGCTCCAGCTTCATCGGATCAACCACGGCAATGGGATCGTGCTGCAGGAGCTGCACAGCCTCGTTGGACGCGGAAATCAGATGCGCTGCTTCAAAGAACAGGGGACTGGCAGCATTCTGCAGGTCAAAAATAAAATAGTCCGCATTTGCCGATTCGAGTTGCATATCAAGCTGCGTTTTCCATGCGGTGAGGAGAGTGGGGTGCTGTGAAAAATACGCAGCATCACTCAGTGGGGAAACGCCCAGCAGTTCCCCTCAAGCTGCTTTGCAAGCCGGAAAACGTGGTTGCCGCCAAAAATAAAGACTCGTACATCGGATTGATTCAAATATAACGCCGCTTCCCTGGAAAAAATTACCCAATAGTCGGGGATTGAGTGAGTTGCTGTGAGAGCGCCACAATTGCCGCGCTGCAGCCTGGGCAGCGAAAACCGGCAATGGCCTGCTCAGCAGATTGAAACGGCTCATCATAGAGCTTTGCAAAGACGGATGCATTGTCCAAAACAAGTTTGGGATCCATTTTGAGCAGTGCTTCATCTAGCCAATATTCATGAAACAGAGCCTGTACAATCGGATTGTGGGGATTGCCGGCATTCAGCCGCGCAATCCGGTGGACTCTCGTCAGAAAGTCATAGCGTGTAAAATGCCGTTGCTCCGGTTCTTCGGTTGTGATATAGCGAATGAGCTTTTGCACGGATTCATAGAACGCGTCTTCATAGTGCATCGATTTTAAGTAGAGCAGATTCATTTCATCGGCAAGAAATTGGTCAATAATATCAATATAGTAGCATCCGGATTTCTTGGCGAAATAGTCGGTATAGAGCTGGTTCAATCGGTTTCGCTCCACATTATCGGCACGCTCTGCCGCGTCAAATGGAAAAATATGATCCTGAAAATCAATATAGTGTTCCGTGCGTTTGTGCTTAATTATAATCACATGATCACCATACCGGGCACGGAGATAGTCAGACAGCTTGTCAAGCTCAAGCAGTATTTCACTGTTGGAAAAGCGCTTGTGCAAGGTGACGCTCCCTGCGCGCAGGCGTTTGGTAAAGGTGCCCTGATTGTCACAGTAGAGCTTGCCTTGATAATCATGTATAGTGCGCGCAGTGAGCGTATAAAAGTCCATTACAATCCACTTCGCACCGCTGCCGTTGAGCAGATTGCAGAGCGCACTGTCCAGCTGCAACTGCACCATCTTGTTGTCAAAGGTAATGGGTGGCTTGAACATCCCTTTGTCATATTTTACGGCAGGCCCGTTCAAAAAGATCGGAAGGCCTTGAAACAAATTGCTCCGATAGACGATTTTGTAGTCATGCCGCACATTGTCATACTGAAAATTAAGCCGAGAAACACAGCTGCCCCAAAGATCCAGCATGGTTGGGACAATGACAACGTTTGGGTCTGCCTGCATGCGTTCTATCGTTTGAATTGCTTTTTCGCAAACCGTGTGATTGGTGGTTAGGTGCAGCTGCATCAGCGAAAAATAATACCCATAGTTGACTTCGGTTACCTGTTCCGGACAAATGCCATGCAGCTGTTCCTGTACAAATGTGCGTGTTTTTTGCAGAAGACTGCGCACGGCAATGCGGTTTTCAAATAGCACGTGGTAGGAAATTGCGGGATTCGTGAAATCTTCTTTGTTTAGCGCATCAAGTGCATACATAATTTTTTGGAGCAGCGGCGCGTTGGGAACATCTAAATCTATCGCTGCGGCAACTTCTCCATAACGGTTTTTCAGCAACTTCTCAGCCGCTTGCAGCGCGGCGTCCATCTCTTTTACGAACCAGGGCTCACTGCTGAACACCAGATTTTCAACTGCATTGGAAACGCGCAGAAACGCTCGAAATGCATTTTTATAGACATTATGGTAATAGCGGCAATAGCGTGCCAGTGAAAAACGGAACACTGGACGACGGCGCACATGCATCTGTCGGACAAAGCGCTTGACATTGTCCGCTAAATCCACAAATGCTTCGTCCTCATACTGAATGCCTGCCGCCTTCTTTTCCATAAAGTAAAATTTCAACGTGTCGATTTCACAGCAATGGATTTTTTCCAGAAACCAGCCCTCACATTCGCCCACAAACCGGTTCAATTTGGAGGATTCCTGCGCGCGAATTCGATTTCCTACCACATAGTATTCGCTTTTATGGGTATTCAATAGCGCAATTCGATCAGCCGGAAAGTGAGCCAGAAGCGTTTCGGCAAAGGCCTCCACAAGCGTTTTCTTTTCCTCCGCAGACAATTCCAGTAAGCGAATGAGCCGACTGCCCTCGCCGTAGGCGGAGGTGGGCAGCTTTGAAAATTTTGTATAATAATCGTTGCCGCAAGCGATGAGAGGTTGGCACACATAGTGCAGGTCTACCACCAGATAATCTGCCGGATGCTCACATAAATAGCCGTTCAGGTCGTTTTCCAAATCGACCCGAACGGCGGAATCCTGTATACCAGCTACAACGCGTTTTTGGTTGCAGGCTAGACTGAATGGCGAGCATCCAAGCAGCGCAGCTGAAACATGAATGCCGGATAGCAAATTGCGATTTACCAGAGTGCCACAAATCAGATTGCCGCCGATCAGCAGCACATTTGCATCTTGCTGTGTTGATTTACTCACTATAGTTCACCTGTTTCTTGGAAAATTCTCCACTGCTAAATTGCGAGATTTACCGGGGTTGCAGTGCTTCGCGAGTCTATTGCTTCTTTGATTGATTCTACAGGATTTCCCATACGTTGTCAATCAAATCTGGGAAGGCCTCAATCTTATGGTGGATGCAACCGACTTGGTTCCTGCAAAGAAAGTGTAACCGTTAAAACTTATTCTGCTGCGATATTCTTCTTAATATAATCCCGCAGCGCGCTGCGGCTGCATATGTGCACGCTGCGATAGCCGGTTTGAATCAGCCCCTGTGCGGCGAGCGAACCAAGGCAGCGGCAGACAGTTACACGGCTCACGCCGGCAGCGCCAGCCAGATCGTCTTGGGAAGCGGAAACAACGTCGCCTGCGGCCATGGCGTCCAAAAGCTGCGCAATTCGCTGCTCGGCAGAAAAAAAGGTGACATGGTTCACCTGCTCGGACAGGGCGCGCACGGTGCGCGAAACATATTCCAGCATTCGAAGCGCCAGTGTTGAATCCTCGCGGAACAAAGCAGCGACCTGCTCACGCCCCAGCGTCACCACGCGGCAGTCTGCCTGCGCGGAAGCCGACGACATACGCGGAAGCCCATCAAAAAACGCCGCCTCGCCGAAGATGCTGCCGGGGCTGTAGATTGCGAGAATGCGCTCCGTGCCGTCATCAGAGAGAATATAGCTTTTGACTTTGCCCGCACAGAGATAGTACAGCGCCTGCGGCTGCTGACCCTGTAAATATAAAATGCGGCCTTTTCCGAAGTGCTGCTGCGCGCCGGCCATCTGGAGGCGTCGCTGCTCGGCGGCGGAAAAAATTGTACCATCCATCAAATCACCCGGCTCAATTGTAACATACTATACATTTTTTTCGCAACCTTTGTGTCATAGTGGTGGAAAGAATTTAATTTGACAGATTGGGAGGATAACTGTTATGCCAATGACAATGACCCAAAAAATCCTTGCCGCGCATGCCGGGCTTGACCACGTGACGGCAGGGCAGATGATCGAGGCAAAACTGGATCTGGTACTGGGCAATGATATTACTGCGCCGGTTGCCATCAAGGAATTTGAGAAGGCCGGATTTGACAAAGTGTTCAGCACGGAAAAAATTGCGCTGGTGCTGGATCACTCCACGCCGTGCAAGGATATTAAATCCGCGCAGCTGTGCGCAATTGTCCGCGATTTTGCAAATCAGCACAACATTCAAAACTTCTTTGACGTGGGTACGGTCGGCATCGAGCATGCCCTGATCCCTGAGCACGGTCTGGCCATTGCAGGCGATGCAATTATCGGCGCGGACTCCCACACCTGCACCTATGGCGCGCTGGGCGCATTCTCCACCGGCATTGGTTCCACCGATATGGCGGCCGGCATGGCGACCGGCACCGCATGGTTTAAGGTGCCTGCTGCCATCAAGGTGGTTCTGACCGGCAAGAAGCAGGTCTATGTGTCCGGTAAGGATATTATTTTGCATCTGATTGGCCTGATCGGCGTGGACGGCGCGCTGTATCAGAGCCTGGAATTTACAGGCGAGGGCGTTTCGGCGCTCAGCATGGATGATCGCTTCACGATTTCCAATATGGCAATTGAGTGCGGCGCGAAGAACGGTATTTTCCCGGTAGATGAGAAAACAATGGCATACCTCAAGGGTCGCACCGACCGCGAGGTGCGGGTCTATACCCCGGACGTAGATGCGGAATATGTGCGCACCATCACCATCAATCTTGACACGCTGCGCCCGACGGTGTCGCTGCCGCATCTGCCGTCGAACACCCGCACCATCGATCAGGCGAAGGGGATGCCGCTGAATCAGGTGGTCATCGGCTCTTGCACCAACGGTAGAATGCAGGATCTGCGCGAAGCGGCTGCGATTCTGAACGGCCGCAAAGTGGCAAAGAACATCCGCTGCATTGTGATTCCGGCCACACAGGAAATCTACCTGCAGGCAATGGAAGAGGGACTTGTGAAGATCTTCATCGAGTCCGGCTGCGCCTTCTCCACACCGACCTGCGGACCGTGCCTTGGCGGCCATATGGGCGTGCTGGCGGACAATGAGTGGGCAATTTCCACCACAAATCGGAATTTTGTCGGCCGCATGGGGCCAACCACATCCATGATTATTCTTTCCAACCCGGCCGTCGCCGCAGCATCTGCCGTTGCAGGCTGCGTAGCAGACCCGGCCGACCTTACTTAAGGAGGCAGCACCATGGCACGTGTATATAAGTATCAGGATAATGTGGATACCGACGTCATCATTCCGGCGCGGTATTTGAATGAGCCGGATCCGGCAGCATTGGCGAGGCACTGCATGGAGGATATTGACCAAGGCTTTGCAGCGGCGGTGCAGCCGGGCGATATCATTGTGGCGGGGTTTAATTTTGGCTGCGGCTCGTCCCGCGAGCATGCGCCGGTTGCCATCAAGGCCTGCGGCGTCAAGTGCGTCATTGCCAAGAGCTTTGCCCGCATCTTTTACCGCAATGCGATCAATGTGGGCTTTCCGATTATGGAGTGTATGGAGGCTGCCGAGGACATTGAAGCGGGCGACAGCATTGATGTAGACTTTGCAAGCGGCGTCATCACCAACAACACCAAGCACAAAACCTATCAGGCGGAAGCGTTCCCGGAATTTGTGAACCAAATTATCGCCGCCGGCGGATTGCTGAATTCGCTGAAAAACAGAGCATAAACTTCAACAAAATGACGGAAAAGATGTGGCTTGCTGCGCAAGCTGCATCTTTTTTGTCATCATATGAATTTTTAAGAATAGGAAATTGCAAAAAGTGAGGAATAAATCAAAAAATATAGGGGAAAACCCTTGATTTTTTGCAAGAAGCCCAATATAATTGAAACGCTTTATGAATTATTTATTTTCCAATATATCAGAAGGGATGTATCGTATGAAATCGTTATCAAGTCTTTCTTCCAGCGTGATGGCTTCGTCCACACTTGCGATAGACTCCATGGCCAAGCAGATGAAAGCGGACGGCATCGACGTCATCGGGTTTGGCACCGGCGAACCTGATTTTGCGACGCCTGCAAATATTGTGGAAGCGGCAAACCGCGCAATGGCAGAAAACAAGACAAAATATACGCCGGCGTCCGGCATTATGGAGCTGAAAAAAGCGGTATGCTACCGCATGAAAGAGGACTGCAATCTCGATTATGAGCCGGCCAACTGTTTCATCGCCAGCGGCGCAAAGCACAATGTTTACCTTGCATTGCAGGCGCTGGTCAATCCGGGCGACGAGGTCATTCTGCCTGCGCCGTACTGGGTCAGCTACTATGAAATGATTCGCCTTGCCGGCGGCAAGGCGGTTAGCGTCTATTGCGGCGAAGCGGAGGACTTTAAGCTGACCGCCGAAAAGCTGGAAGCCGCCATTACGCCGGCCACCAAGTGCATGATTCTGAATAATCCCTCCAACCCTACCGGCATGATGTACACCGAGCAGGAGCTGCGCGCACTGGCCGACGTCTGCGTAAAGCACGACCTTTACGTCATCTCGGATGAAATCTATTATTGCCTGGTGTATGATGACAACAAATTTGTTTCCTTTGCAACGCTGGGCGAAGAAGTGAAGCAGCGCACCATTGTCATCAACGGCGTTTCCAAAGCCTATTCCATGACCGGCTGGCGCGTTGGCTATGCGCTGGCAAACAAAGAAATTACCGGCGTTATGAGCCGCTATGCGAGCCATTCCACCGGCGCGCCGTCCACCATTTCCCAGTGGGCCGCCGTGGAAGCGCTGACCGGCCAGCAGGAGAGCCGCGAAAGCATGCGTCAGGCCTTTGAAGCGCGCAGAAACTACATTGTTTCGCGTATGAATCAGATTGAGGGCGTCAGCTGCCTGAACCCGCAGGGCGCGTTTTACGTGATGATGAACCTGAAAAACATTCTGGGCAAGACGCTTTACGGCACGAAGATTACCGATTGCGACGTCTTTGGAAAGCTGTTTTTGGATAAGGGGCTTGTGGCAATCGTTCCAGGCTCCGGCTTTGACGCGCCGGAATATGTCCGTTGGAGCTATGCCACCAGCATGGAAAATATCAAAAAGGGTCTGGATCGCTTGGAAAAGTTTCTAAAGGGTTAAAAAAGAGTAGAAATCACATCTGAATTACGTTATAATCAGCGTGATATGGTTTCCGTTCATGCTGATTATTTTTTGGAGGTTGAAACATGGCGACGAATGTTTATGAAAGTCCGCTTTCTTCCAGATATGCCAGCCCGGAGATGCTCTACTTATTTTCTCCGGACAAGAAGTTCAAAACCTGGCACCGTTTGTGGATCGCGCTGGCGCGCGCAGAGATGAAGCTCGGGCTTCCGGTCAATCAGGAGCAGATTGATGAAATGGAAGCGCACAAGGATGAAATTGACTATCCGCTGGCGGCGCAAAAGGAAAAAGAGCTGCGCCACGACGTGATGGCGCACATTCACGCCTATGGCGCGGCCTGCCCGAAGGCAATGCCCATTATCCATCTTGGCGCAACAAGCTGCTATGTCGGCGACAACACCGATGTGATTCTGATGCGCGAGGGACTTGTCCTGATTCGGGATGAGCTGGTCAATCTGATTGCGCGGCTTGCAAAGTTTGCCGACGCCTATAAGGCGCTGCCCACGCTGGGCTTTACCCATTTTCAGCCCGCGCAGCTGACCACAGTCGGCAAGCGCGCCACGCTGTGGATGAATGAACTGCTGATGGATTTGGACGAGGTGGAGTACCGCATCGGTACGCTGAAGCTGCTTGGCTCCAAGGGTACCACCGGCACGCAGGCAAGCTTTTTGGAGCTGTTTGACGGCGACCATGAGAAAGTCAAAGCGCTTGAGGCCATGATTGCCGAGGAAATGGGCTTTGACGCAGTGGTTCCGGTGTCCGGGCAGACCTATTCCCGCAAGATGGATTCTGGTGTGCTGGCAACATTGTCCGGCATTGCGCAGTCTGCCGGCAAGTTTGCAACCGATTTCCGGCTGCTCTCTCACCTCAAGGAGTGCGAAGAGCCGTTTGAAAACAAGCAGATTGGCTCGTCCGCCATGCCCTATAAGCGCAATCCCATGCGCTCGGAGCGAATCTGCTCGCTGGCACGCTATGTCATTACCGATGCGATGAATCCAGCCTTTACCGCTTATAACCAGTGGTTTGAGCGCACCCTGGACGACTCGGCAGGCAAGCGCATCTCCGTCCCGGAGGCGTTTCTCGCGGTCGACGCCATTCTCGGCATCTATACCAATATTGCTTCCGGCATCAAGGTCTATGACAAGGTGATCGCCAAGCATGTGCTTGAGGAGCTGCCGTTTATGGCCACGGAGAATATCATGATGGACGCAGTCAAGCGCGGCGGCAACCGGCAGGAGCTGCACGAAAAAATCCGCGTTCACTCCATTGCAGCCGGCAAGGTGGTCAAAGAAGAGGGTATGCCCAATGATTTGATGGACCGCATTGCGGCGGATCCGGCGTTCGGACTGGACAAGGAAGCAATTCTCGCGCATCTGGACGCATCGCGGTATACCGGACGCTGCCCCGAGCAGGTCACAGAGTTCCTGCGCAATTGCGTGCAGCCGGTACTGGGCCGCTATTCCGGCGTCATTTCAGACCAGCAGGCAGAGCTGAAAGTGTAAAAACTGTAAGATTGTAAGAAATAATTGACTTTTCACAGAGAAAATCATATAATTAAGAACTGCGTTTAGGTTTCAATAAAGAATCCAAGAAAGTATAGGAGGCTTCGGCCAAATGAAAAAAAGCGTTATCTCCATTGTTGTGATTTTCGCGCTGATCGCGCTGTTCCTCACAACCGCACTGTGCGGTCTGAATCTCGGCGTCTTTTCCGTCGAGAGTGCTGCTGACGGAATCCCGCTGGGACTCGACCTTGTCGGCGGCTCGGAAATCACCTATGAAGCGCAAATTCCAGACGGTACCGCATCGGATGCGGTGACAACCGGAATGAACAGCGCAATTGCAATGCTTCGCCAGCGTCTTGACGCACTGGGCTACACGGAGGCATCCGTCTATCAGTCAGGCGAAAAGCAGATTGTTGTCGAGATCCCGAATGTCGACGACCCGGAAGAGGCTGTGCAGCAGCTCGGTACGACGGCTGTTGTTGAGTTCCGCGATGCTGACAGTACCGTGTGGCTGAGCGGTTCCGATATTGCCTCGGCCAACTACCAGTATTCTGCGGTCGATGATACCGGCATCGCCAAGCACCATGTTGTGCTGAGCTTTACATCGGAAGGTCGTCAGAAGTTTACCGAGGCGACCAAGGCTGTTGCAAACCGCTCCGGCAATGATAACTATCTGGAAATTGTCATGGATGACGAAATTATTTCCATGCCGTATGTGAGCAAGATCGAATACAGTGCAACCGGCATTGATTCCGATTCTGCAATCATTACGCTTGGCAATAACGCAACGGCCGATGGCGCTTCCTATCTTGCCAATATCATTTCCGCCGGTCAGCTGCCGTTTACCCTCAACTGCGTCAAGCTGCAGGCAGTTGGCGCATCGCTGGGCGAGCGCAGCTTGGACACCAGCTTGATGGCAGGGCTGATCGGCCTGCTTCTCATCATGCTGTTCATGATTTTCACCTATCGCGTGATGGGTGCAATCTCCTGCGTGTCGCTGGCTATGTATGCATCGCTGTTTGTGGTGGTGCTGTCTATCGGCAAGGTCAACCTGAGCTTGCCGGGCATTGCCGGTATCATCCTGACCATGGGCATGGCGGTGGACGCCAATGTCATCATCTATGAGCGCATACAGGAAGAACTGCGTGCGGGCAAGACCCTGCGCTCTTCAATTGACACCGGCTATCATCATGCGGTGACCGCCATTGTTGACGCAAACATCACAACGATGATTGCGGCGGCCGTTCTGTGGTGGAAGGGCACCGGCACGATTATCAGCTTTGCAAAGGCACTGATGATCGGTACTATTTTGTCCATGATCATTATGTTGATTGTAACGAAAATCCTCCTTAAGGCTGCGGTCGGTTTGAATATTAAAAACCCCAAAGCCTACCGCGTTTGAGAAAGGGGGACACAATCATGTTTCATAACAAAACGTTTAGCTTTACAAAGCATTTCAAGATTTTTGCCGTTATTTCGGCAGTGTTTATCATCACCGGTCTTGTCGGCCTTATTTGCCTGCCGTTCGGCGTGCGCCTGTTCAACTTTGACATTGACTTCCTCGGCGGCACAACCATGCAGTTTGAGATGCACCAGAGCGTTGACAGCACGGTTACTTCCGACGTTGCCGGAATTGTATCGTCGGTCACCGGGCAGAGCGCGTCGTCTGTGACCAAAGCGGGCGATAGCGGTTCCCAGATTGTCATCAAAACGCTCGAGCTTAGCTCGGAGCAGCGCGATGCAGTCTTTGAGGCAGTCAAAACTGCGTATAATCTGCCGGCAGATGACCAGCCGATCAAGAGCGATTATGTTTCGGCTTCGGTCGGTTCCGATCTGCGCAATGCGGCAATTATCGCTTCGCTGCTGGCCTGCGTACTGATTTTGCTGTATATTACGATTCGGTTTGAATTTAAGTCCGGCCTCGCAGCCGTGATTTGCCTGGTTCATGACCTTTTGGTGATGCTCAGCATGTATATCATTTTCCAGATCCCGTTCAACATGAACTTCATTGCTGCGGCGCTAACCATTCTCGGTTATTCCATCAATGCGACGATTGTTGTGTTTGACCGTATCCGTGAAAACCGCAAAATGGCACTCAACGGTGACTTTGCCGAAATTGTTGACCATAGCATCTGGCAGACCTTTGGCCGCAGCGTGAACACCACGATCACCACGCTGCTTGCAGTTGTGCTGCTGCTGATTTTGGGCGTCAGCTCGATTCGCAACTTTGCGCTGCCGCTTACCATCGGCGTGCTGTCCGGTTTCTATTCTTCTGTGTGCCTGTCCGGTTCTCTTTGGAATCTGTTCAAGGGTAAGAAGAAACGCCAGACCAAAAAGGCTTAAATCAATACGGAAAAGGGACGCAGTGATGCGTCCCTTTTTTGCACGCATGTTCCCACGCAATGCCGCATAGGTTATTCGGGGAAGTGAGAAATTTGATCTGCCATTATGAATCGGTGCTGCGAATTTTGCCGCCTCCGCTTGCCGCAGCGCTGGAAAACCGGCAGCCGGATGAAATTCGTCTACGCTGCGGACAAGCGCCGACGGTGCTGCAGGGCGGCGTGGAAATACCGGTGGGTGCGCCCGTGTCGGTCAATGCAGAGTTGCTCAATAACATTGTGATGGCAGCGGGGCGGCAATCCATTTATACCGTGCAGGAGCAGCTTGCCAATGGCTTTCTCAGTCTGCCGGGCGGCCACCGTATCGGCGTGTGTGGCAGCGCTGTGCGCGGCAAAGAGGGAACCACCATGCTCTGCGCGCTTTCATCGCTGTCCATTCGTCTGGCAAGAGAAGTGCCGCTTGCGGCGCGGCCTGTGCTGCGCGCGCTGCAGGCAGGAAAAAATTTATTGATACTCGGTCCGCCCGGCAGCGGAAAGACAACAGTGTTGCGCGATGCAATCAGAATGCTGTCGGACGAGCTGGGTCAGCGGGTAGGCGTGTGCGATGAGCGCGGTGAGATTGCGGCCTGTGCTTCCGGCATGCCGCAGCACGCAGTCGGAAAAATGACGGACGTTTTAACCGGGTTTCCAAAACAGGAAGCACTGGAAATGCTGGTGCGTACCATGACGCCGCAGTGGGTAGCGCTGGACGAAATTACCCGGCAGGCGGACGCAATGGCGCTGCGGTCGGTATCCGATTGCGGCGTGCGCGTTCTCGCCACTGCGCATGCGTTCTCATTTTCGGACTTTCAAAAACGGCCGGTATATCAGATGCTGCTGGCGCAAGGCCTGTTTGAGGCGTTTGCCGTTTGCAGCAGTGATCGGACATGCAGGCTTTTGACGGAGAAGGAATTTGCCGATGCTACATCTGCTTGGAACAGTCATGCTATGCGCGGCGGCGGGGATGCCCGGCGCGCGTGGGATTTTCAACAGTCGGAAGCGCTGCGCGGCGCTGCGGTCGTTTGCGGTGACAGCCAGATCCATGCAGGGCGCGCTGCTGCTGCGCCGTGACGGCGCGGAGAAGCTGTATCAGATTGGCGCATCGGCAGGCGGCGCGGCGGGCAATCTGTTTGCGTCGGCGGCAGAATTCAGGCGGGACGACGCATACTGCACAGCGAAAATTGCGATGCTGCGCGCCATGCAGGACAATCCGCAGCTTGCGCTCGATGGGGAAGCGGCGGCAATTCTATTGGAATTTGCCGATACGCTGGGTCAGGTGGATTTTGCGGAGCAAACAAAGACGCTGCAGCTGCTCACTGCGCAACTGCACGAGCGATGCACGCAGCTGCAATGCGAGCAAAAAGCGGCAAGACGCACCACGGCGATCCTGAGCCTTTGCGCCAGCGGCGCGGTGCTGGTGATCCTGATCTAATCATGACACAATGGTTATTTTTGCGCGGATCGTTCCAGCTGCGGCGTTTTGGCGCGCTGATGACAAGAGATGGCAGGTGGGGATTGCTTTCGGCGAAGAGTGACAAAACTCTTCGCCGTTTTTTATACATTCTGACAGGAAATTCCTTTTTTCAACTGATTTTTTGTGAAAATGTTTTGATATTTACCATATTTTTTGTACATATGCTTACCCACTAATTTAGTAAAATTCATTGAAAAATGCGGTTATAACTTGTATAATGATTGTCAATATCGACTAAAGAAAAGCAATATGACAGAAGGGTGTGATGCTTTCATGGCAAAAAAAGAATCTGCACAGTCTATCCGTAAATTTCTGCCCGGAACCGACTGCGCCGGTCGTGGCGGGTGCGGTTTCCCGTCGTGCGCCGAATGCGCGGCTGCGATTGCAGGGGGGGCGGCTGTTAATCTGTGCCCTGCGTGCAACGACGCTGCGATTGCAGAGATCGCAAAACTGACTGGGCGGCCGTTGGAATCGGCCAAACATCAAAAGGCGTTTGTGAAATGCGCCGGCTGCGCAGCCGGTCACGGCCAATTTTCTGAGATGGAAAGCTGCGAAGCAGCTGTAAAATCCGGATTTGAAGCCGGCGCGTGTACTTATGGCTGCGTGGGCGTCGGTTCCTGCGTGGCGGCCTGTACCTTTGGTGCAATGAAGCTGGTAGAAGGAAAAATTGTAATTGACGACGCCAAATGCAACGGCTGCGGTGCGTGCGAGGGCGTGTGCCCGCAGAATCTGATTCACATGGTACCGGATGACGCGTCCAACTTTATCCCGTGTTCCAACCACGATAAAGAAGAGGTTGTTCTTCCGATGTGCGGCTATGGCTGCATCGGCTGCGGGGACTGCGCAGATGCATGTCCGCGGGGCGCAATCACGGTTACAGACGACTGCGCAAGCATTGACTACGAGAAGTGTGTCGGCTGCGACGCTTGCACGGTCGTGTGCCAGAAAAAGATCATCGTGGATACCTACCACGATCTCACCAAGCTGAAGGGTACCGTAGCGTTCGTGCAGTGCCGGGGCGGCGCTGAGAACAACAAGGCTTACGTGTACTCCGGCGCAGTGTCCTGCAAGGAAGCAGCGGCCAACCAGCCGGACGGAATCTGCCATTATGGCTGTGCAGGGTTTGGCGATTGCACGCTGGTGTGCCGCTACGGTGCACTGGAAATGGTGGATGGAACGGCAAAGGTTGATCCGGACAAATGTGTCGGCTGCGGCGACTGCGTCAGAGCCTGCCCGATGAATCTGCCGGTCATCGTCCCTTACAAGGGCGCAAAACTTGTGCCGTGCGCATCGAGCGACGCGCCGGAAGTGCGAAAGATGCTTTGCCAGGTTGGCTGCATTGGATGCGGCGACTGCGTTTCCAACTGTCCGGACGGCCTGATTCATCTGGAAAACGGCCGCGCGGTCATCAAGGCGGAGAGCTGTGAAGACTGCCAGATTTGCAGCTACGTCTGTCCCAACAATATCATTTCCGGCAGAGTGATTCCGGAATACAATTACCTGCAGGTTCGTTCCATGGCTGCTGCAAACAAAGGAGGCGCTGAGCAATGAGAGAATTTAAGACAATGGATGCCAATACAGCTGCCGCGCATGTAGCCTACGCATTTTCTGAGGTGACAGCCATTTATCCGATCACCCCGTCGTCGCCGATGGCGGAGCACGTGGATGAGTGGGCAACACAAGGCAGAAAAAACATTTTCGGCAAGGAAGTCAATGTGGTGGAGCTGGAGTCCGAGGGCGGCGCGGCCGGCGCGCTGCACGGCTCGCTGATTGCCGGCGCTTACACGACGACCTTCACGGCGTCCCAAGGCCTGCTGCTGATGATTCCGAACCTCTTCAAAATTGCGGCAGAGGGACTGCCCGGCGTTTTGCACGTTGCGGCAAGAACCATCGCAACCCATGCACTTTCCATTTTCGGCGACCATTCCGACGTCATGGCCTGCCGCATGACCGGTATGCCGCTGCTGGCGTCCGGCACGCCGCAGGAGGTCATGGATTTGGCTGCGGTGGCACATCTCAGCGCCATCAAGGGCGGCCTGCCGATGATTCATTTCTTCGACGGCTTCCGTACCAGCCATGAAATTCAGAAGCTGCAGATCTGGGACTATCAGGATCTTGCCGAGATGACCGATTGGGACGCTGTGGCGCGGTTCCGCGCCGGCGCAAACACGCCGGGTCATCCGATGATGCGTGGCTCTTCCGAAGCGCCGGAAACCTATTTCCAGCACCGCGAGGCCAGCAACCTGATCTATGACCGGTTCGTTGATGTGGTTGCCGACTGTATGGATCAGGTCAATGCCAAGTGCGGCACTGACTATCGTCCGTTCAACTATTATGGCGCACCGGATGCAACCGACGTTGTGGTTGCCATGGGCAGTATTTGCGGCGCAATTCAGGAAACGGTGGACTATCTCAACGCGACCGGTCATAAAACCGGCCTGCTGATGGTGCGCCTGTACCGTCCGTTCTCTGCCGCGCGTATGATGCAGGAGCTGCCGGAAACCGTTCAGCGGATTTCCGTGCTTGACCGCACCAAAGAACCCGGCGCGCTCGGTGAGCCGCTGTTCTTGGACGTGGCGTCTGCCGTGGCGTCCAGCCGCCCGAATGTCAAGGTCATCGGCGGCCGGTACGGCCTCAGCTCCAAGGATACCACCTGCGACGATATGAACGCAGTCTTTGAAAATCTTGCATCCGCGCAGCCGAAGGATCACTTTACCGTCGGTATTGACGATGACGTGACCCATCTGTCGCTGGTGACCAAACGCTTGAGCGTGCCCAGAGACGCTTCCATTGCCGCAGTCAAGTTCTGGGGTATCGGCTCTGACGGCCTTGTTGGCGCGGGCAAGAATACCATCAAAATCATTGGTGACCACACGAGCAAATATGTGCAGGCTTATTTCCAGTATGACTCCAAGAAGTCCGGCGGCCTGACCATCAGCCATATGCGCTTCAGCGACAAGGAAATTCGCTCCGCTTACTATGTCAGCGCGGCTGACTTTGTGGCCTGCGGCAATCCGGCTTATATCGGCAAGTACGACATGGTGCGCGATGTGAAGCCCGGCGGTATTTTTCTGCTGAACTGCGCGTGGGATGACGCGGAACTGGAAGTGCGCCTGCCCGGAAAAATGAAGCGTCAGATTGCGCAGAATCACATTCAATTTTATACCTGTAACGCCGTTGATATTGCCCGCCGGATCGGCTTGAAGGGCAGAATCAACACCATCATTCAGTCCGCCTACTTTGCGCTCACCAAGATCATTCCCATTGAGGATGCGGTGCAGTACATGGAGGACGGCGTGCGCAAGGACTATGGCAAAAAGGGTGAAAACATCGTCAAAATGAACATTGACGCCATCCATGCCGGCCTTGACAGCGCAAAGCTGGTCAGCGTTCCGGCTTCTTGGGCAAGTGCTGAAGAGGAAGCGGTGGCAGTTGTCGCACATAAAGCGCTCAACAAGGAGCAGGAGGAATTCGTTCGTGACATTGTCGAGCCGGTCAACCGCCTGGAGGGCGATTTCCTGCCGGTTTCCAAGTTCCTCAAGACCGTGAACGGCCAGCTGCCGTCCGGCACCTCTGCCTTTGAAAAGCGCGGCATTGCGGTTGAAGTGCCGGCCTGGACGGCAGAAAGCTGCATCCAGTGCAACTGGTGCTCTATTGTCTGCCCGCACGGCGTCATCCGCCCGTTCACGCTCAGCGAGAAGGCCGCAGCGGCCTCCGGTGCGGAAACGGCCGACATGAAGGGACAGCCGGGCAAAAAGTTCCTGATGGCGATTTCCGCCGCGGACTGCACCGGCTGCGGCTCCTGCGAGGAGATGTGCCCGGCGCACAACAAGGCCATCCAGATGGTGCGCGCAGAAACCTGCATGGAGCAGGAGCAGCGCGTCTTTGACTGGGCACTGGAGAACCATGAGAACCAGGGCGGCGACGAGAATGTCAAGCAGTCGCAGTTTCTGCGTCCGTATCTGGAATATTCCGGCGCATGCCCGGGCTGCGGAGAAACGCCGTATGCAAAGCTGGTGACCCAGCTCTTCGGTAAGCGCGCCATCATCGCCAACGCCACCGGCTGTTCCTCCATTTGGGGCTGCAGCGCGCCCATCACGCCTTACACAGTGGATGAAAACGGCAACGGTCCGGCCTGGGCAAACTCCCTGTTTGAGGACAATGCCGAGTTTGGCTACGGCATGGCGATTTCCATGCGGACGCGCCGCGCAGAGCTGAAGATGGCCGTTGAGCGCCTTGCCGCGCAGAAGGATTATGCTGCGGCTGCGAACGAGTGGCTTGCCAAGATGGACACTGCCGAGGCCGAAACGGCCGGTGCAAAGCTGCTGCGCATCTGCAAGCGCCATCCGGCGCAGACGGACGCAGCCTATGTTGCGGCCAATGCGGATCTCATCGGCAAGCCGTCCATGTGGATTTTCGGCGGCGACGGCTGGGCTTATGACATTGGCTACGGCGGCTTGGATCATGTGCTGGCTTCCCGCGAAAATGTCAACGTCCTGGTCTTTGATACCGAGGTTTACTCCAACACCGGCGGGCAGTCCTCCAAATCCACGCCGACAGGCGCGGTTGCACAGTTTGCTTCCAATGGCAAGGTGGTTGGCAAGAAGGATCTGGCACAGATTGCCATGACCTATGGCTATGTCTATGTGGCGCAGATCGCCATGGGCGCAAATCCGGCGCAGGCGCTCAAGGCGATTGTGGAGGCCGAAAGCTATGACGGCCCGTCGCTCATCATCTGCTATGCACCGTGCATCAACCACGGCATTAAGGCCGGTATGAACCGCGCGATGCCGGAAATGAAGAGAGCCGTTCGCGCAGGCTATTGGAATCTGCTGCGCTTTGATCCGCGTAAGACGCTTGCCGGCGAGAATCCGCTGCAGGTCGACAGTGCAAAGCCCAATGAAAAATATGGCGAATTCCTGAAGGGCGAGGTTCGCTATTCTTCCCTGGTTTTGAAAAATCCGCAGCGCGCAGAAAAGCTGTTTGACGAAGCGGAGCACCACGCACTGGGAAGATACGATGAACTGCTGGGCCGTCAGGCCAGCCTTGAGCCGAAGGAGTGAGCTGAAATGATCAATTTGACCAGAGAACGCAATGAGATGCCCCAGCAGGATTCTGCTGTTCGCTGCAGCAACTTCGGTGAAGTTGCACTGGGTTTTACCCAGGCAGACGCCATCCGCGAGGCCATGCGGTGCCTGAATTGCCGCAAAAAGCCCTGCACGACCGGCTGCCCGGTCGGGATGCACATTCCGGCCTTTATTGCAAAGGTGGCAGAAGGCGATTTTGAGGGCGCTTACGAAGAAATTTCGATTGTCAGCTGTTTACCGGCAGTTTGCGGCCGCGTGTGCGCGCAGGAAATTCAGTGCGAGCAGCAATGCGTCCACGCCGAAAATGGCGAGGCCGTCGGCATTGGCCGCTTGGAGCGGTTTGTGGCGGACTATCATGCGGCGCATTGCGCTGCGACCACCGAGATTGCGGCGAAGCCGAGCGGCAAGCGCGTGGCTGTGATTGGTTCTGGCCCTGCCGGCATCGCCTGCGCGGGTGATTTGGCGAAGCTTGGCTATGCCGTGACCATTTTCGAGCGGATGCAGGTTGCCGGCGGCATTCTCTGCTATGGTATTCCGGAATTTTGCCTGCCCAACGAGGTTGTTGATCGCGAGATCAGCGCCTTGCGCGCGGAAGGCGTGGAGCTTGTGACCGGTGCCGGTGTAGATGCCGGTCGTACAGTGGACAGCCTGTTTGCAGACGGCTTTGCGGCTGTTTTTGTGGGCAACGGCGCGGAAGTGCCGATGGAAATGCACATTCCCGGCGAAGAACTGTCCGGCGTTTACAATGCCAACGATTATCTGACCCAGATCAATTTGAACCGCGACGAACTGCCGTCAGCGTATCGGCAGTGCAAACGCGCGGTGATTGTGGGCTGCGGCAACGTGGCCATCGACGCAGCGCGCTGCGCGCGGCGTATGGGCGCAGAGGTAACGATCGTCTATCGCCGTACACTGGCCGAAAGCCCGGCACGTTTGGAAGAAATTCACCATGCGCAGGAAGAGGACATTGCGTTCCGCCTGCTCACAAACCCTGTGGCGTTTATTGGTGAAAATGGCAAGCTGACCGGAGTCAAGTGCGTGCAGATGGCGCTGGGCGAGCCTGACGAATCCGGCCGCCGCCGTCCGGTGGAGATCAGCGGCTCTGAATTTGTCATTCCGGCAGATACGGTCGTACTGTCCATCGGTACCAGCTTCAGCGACGATATTACCGCCAATACCGAGGGCGTCAGTACCGGAAAGCGCGGCGGAATCGACGTGGATGACTGCGGCGCAACCAGCCGTCCCGGCGTGTTCGCCGGCGGCGATGCGGTGACAGGCCCGGCAACTGTGGTTGCCGCAATGGGCGCAGGCAAGCGCGCCGCTGCGGGAATTCATCAGTATTTGTCCAAAAAGTAAAAAACATATTACAGCAGGCAGCCGATTGGCTGCCTGCTGTTTTTTGCGTATTTTCCGAAATGTGGACGAGCGGTCATACTCCCGCGCCGCAGCGCATAGATTGAAGCATCCCAAATGTGTACAAGCAGAAAAGACGGAGGCGCGCCATGGATGTGGATTTGATTTTCAAAATTGCGGCGGTTGGAATACTGGTTTCCGTGCTCAATCAAGTGTTGACGCGCTCCGGGCGGGACGAGCAGGCAACCATGACAACACTGGCAGGTCTTGTGGTGGTGCTGATGATTGTGGTGCAGAAAATTGCAGAGCTGTTTGACCTTGTTAAGACGCTGTTTAATTTTTAGCCATGGATACCATGTTGAAAGCCTGCGCGGTGGCAGTCGTTTCGGCGCTGCTGGCCACCATTGTAAAGAAAGACGCAGCTACCATTGCGGTTTCCGTTTCGCTAATGGGAATTTGCGTGCTTGCCGCATTTGTTCTGACCTTTATAAAGCCGATTCTGGCGTTTGTGCGGGAGCTGCAGGCGCTCTCCGGGCTGCAATCAACCGTGCTGTCGCCGCTCATCAAGGCAGTGGCGATCGGTCTGCTTTCGGAGATTGCATCGGGCGTCTGCGCCGACGCCGGTCAAAGCGCGCTTGGGAAGTTTGTGCAGCTGTGCGGCGCGGCAGCTGCGCTTTATGTGGCGCTGCCGCTGTTTGAAGCGGTCTTGAACCTACTGAAAAGCCTGAACGGAGGATAACCATGCGCCGGGGAATTTTTC
>JAQUZL010000012.1 GCA_028691385.1 Oscillospiraceae bacterium | reverse complement strand
GCTGCTTTGAAATTGAAAAGCGGCTGAAGGAATGCTGCGATATTCCGATTTTCCATGACGATCAGCACGGCACGGCGATTATCACCCTCGCGGGTCTCATTAACGCGCTGAAGGTGGTCGGCAAGAAAATAGACGAAATTCGCATTGTGACCTCCGGCGCAGGCGCAGCCGGCATTGCCATCATCAAGCTGCTCATGGCGATGGGGCTGAAGGACGTTGTGATGTGCGACCGCAACGGCGCAATTTATGAGGGAAGAGAGAACCTGAATCCAATCAAGGAAGAAATGGCGAAAATCTCCAACCGTAAAATGAAAAAAGGCTCGCTTGCGGAAGTCATCAAGGGCGCAGACGTGTTTATCGGCGTATCGGCTCCCGGCATGCTCACAAAAGAAATGGTGGCCACGATGGCGAAGGACGCCATCATTTTTGCCTGCGCGAATCCGGTGCCGGAGATTTATCCGGACGAAGCAAAAGCGGGAGGCGCAGCGGTTGTGTCCACCGGGCGCAGCGATTTTCCGAACCAGATCAACAATGTTTTGGCGTTCCCGGGGGTGTTCCGCGGCGCGCTGGATGTTCGTGCGAGCGATATTAACGATGAAATGAAGATTGCCGCCGCCTATGCGCTGGCAAATCTGATTCCAGACGAGCAGCTGCATGCGGAAAATATCATTCCGGCCGCTTTTGACCCGCGCGTCAAAGACGCGGTTGCCGCAGCGGTTGCCGAAGCTGCCAGAAAATCTGGCGTTGCAAGAATCAAATAATCTGCAAAATAGCCTGCTTTTGGAAAAGCAGGCTATTTTATGGCGTGTGGGCGCGGGCGTAGCCCGCGCATGCAGCGCTTTTTTCCAACTATTGATTTATGCCGTCAAATAATGATAGAATGAAAGTAAGAACCAAAGAGGAGGAGCGCCAATGAAGGGAATTGTATTGGCTGCAGGCAAAGGAACAAGGCTATATCCCATTACACGGCCAATCTGCAAGCCACTGCTGCCGGTGTATGACAAACCGATGATTTATTACCCGCTTGCGGCGCTGCTGCATGCCGGCATTACTGATATTTTAATCATTGTGCCCCCAAACGATCAGGAACCGTTTGAAAAACTGCTGGGCGACGGCCGCAATTACGGCGTTCATATCACCTATCGAGAACAGCAGGTGCAGCGGGGAATCGCCGACGCGTTTATGATTGGTGAAGATTTTATTGGAACAGACAGCGTATGTTTGGTGCTTGGCGACAATATTTTTTACGGGGAACATTTGACCCAATGCCTGATGAAGGCCAAGGCGCAGACGACCGGCGCAACAGTCTTTGGCTACTATGTGGATGACCCGCGTGCGTTTGGCGTTGTCGAGTTCGATCAAACCGGGAAAGCCATCAGCATCGAGGAAAAGCCCCAGCATCCAAAATCCAACTACATTGTCCCGGGACTGTACTTTTACGATAACCGCGTGGTGTCGCTGGCCAAACAGGTCAAGCCGTCGGCAAGAGGGGAACTGGAAATCACCTCGGTCAACAACGCCTATCTGGATATGGGGCAGCTGCGCGTTGTGACCCTTGGCAAGGATTTTACCTGGTTTGATACCGGAAATGCCGATAGCCTGAACAGCGCGGCAAACGCAATCAAGCAGATTCAGGCGTCCACCGGCAGGCAGGTGGCGTGCCTGGAGGAAATTGCGTTTCAAAATCATTTTTTGGATCAAGCCGCGTTGCTGCGGATTGGAAACGAGCTGAAAATGACCAATTATGGCCAGTATATTCTTGGCCTGCTGCAAGCAAAATCTGAACAATAAGGATCGATCAACCATGTATACCATCAAAGAACTCTATGATCTTGACCATACGATTGCAAAGCCGCTGCTGGAGAAAATGACCTATCCGTGGCAGGCACTTCCTGCAATCGGTGCATTTATTAAAACCTGCGGCGCGGCGCTGCCGGAAGCGGAATTTGACCATCCGGCGGAGTTTGTTTGGATTGCCAAAACTGCGACGATTGCGCCCACCGCGTCCATCACCGGCCCCTGCATTATTTGCGATGGCGCGGAGCTGCGCCACTGCGCCTTTATCCGCGGCAACGCCATTGTTGGCGCCGGCGCAACGGTCGGCAATTCCGTGGAGCTGAAAAACGTGATTTTGTTTGACAACGTGCAGACGCCGCACTATAACTATGTCGGCGATTCCATTCTTGGGTATCGGGCGCATATGGGCGCAGGCTCGATCACGTCGAATGTCAAAAGCGACAAGACGCTCGTTGTGGTGAAAGCAGCCGATGCACGCGTGGAAACCGGCCTGAAAAAATTTGGCGCGATGCTGGGCGACTGCGTAGAAGTCGGCTGCAACAGTGTGCTCAACCCCGGAACCGTCATTGGGCGAGGAACCAGCGTGTATCCATTGTCCAGCGTGCGCGGGGAGATTCCTGCGGGCAGCATCTTTAAGTCGCAGGACTGCATTGTTTTGCGAAAATGAAAAAGAAGCTGGCCATTGCGGCGCTTTGCATGGTGCTGCTGTTCATTTGGTGCAATTCGATGCTGCCAAGCGGCATGTCCAATTCCATCAGCGAAGCCGTGCGCGCAATGCTTGGCAGACACACTGCAGAAATTCCGGAAACGATTCATCAAATGCTGCCGGACGGAATTTTGACGATCAAACATGTTCGAAAATTTGCGCATCTGCTGGAATTTTTTTCGCTTGGCGTGCTGTGCGCTTTGGCGTTTCTCGAAAATGGCAAACCGGTCAGCCGCAATCTTGGCTGGGCAATGTTTGTGGGGCTGCTGGCGGGGGTTCTGGATGAAACCATCCAGCTGTTTAACGACCGCACATCGCAGGTGAAGGATGTTTGGATTGATTTTCTGGGATTTTGCATTGGCGTCGGGCTGCTGTGTCTTGTTCGGGCAATTTGCAGGCACTATAAGTTAAAAAAGCAGAAAAAAGGCGATGCATGAAGATGGATACTTCATGCATCGCCTTTTGCCGCTTTAGATAGCGGCCAGCACAACAACCGCGAATATCGCGACAAACGCATTGTTGCAAAAATTAACAAAATCGTTGGTAATCCAGTCCCATCCCTTATAGCGAAGGGTCTTTTTACCGCAGTGTGTCCGTTTTTCTGTCTGGATGCCGCACACCGGGCAATTGTATTTGACTTGCAGGCAGGAGCCGAGCACGCTGTCAATCAGCGCGCCAAGGAAGCCGCACAGACTGATAAATAGAAATAGTTGCCAGCTTTGCCGCGTTGTCAGGCAGAACACCAATGCGATCAAAATGCCACCCAGCAGCGAAGTGCCAAGCCCCAACAGGGTCACGCCGCCGGACAGTCCCTTTTCGGTCTTTTTGAAGGTGCAAATATCAATCGGCCGTCTGGTCGAGAGTACGCCAAGCTCGGAGGCCATACTGTCAGCCAGAGAGGATGCCATGACGCAGGCATAGGCAATCATGAACAACGATTTTTCCGTAATGGCGTAAATAATCAGCAGAATCGAGCCAATTCCCACGTTGCAAAACACCTGTACGCTGTCACGCTTTCCGGGCTTTGCATGGATATCGCGGCCAAGCGCAATCTGCTGCTTTTTGGAAAGCTTGCCGGAAATCAGCGCAAACACCAGCGTTGCGGCCAGCACGCAGAAGCAGCCGACGCCGCCGGTATAGGTAATAATCATGGCGCACAGCCACGCAAGAGCCACGCCTGCCGGCGTCAGCGCATGCTTCCAAATGGCAAAGCCAGCCAGCGCGCTGCTGAGAATCAAGGCCATAATCAGTTGAAATAACATCTGTGACACCCCTTAAAGAACAACGAAGAGATAGGCCAGCGCGCTCGTACCGATAGGAAGCGTGAGGTTATCATGGCCATCAATTCCAATCAGCTCCAGCAGCGCTGCAGCCAACGCCAAAATCAGGATTTCAAACCATTTCAGCGGCATGGAATAGAGCAGGGTCATCGTCAGAATGACGATTGCCGTCACAACCAATACGGAGCATGAGCCATAAACCGAGCGCTTGCCGTGCATCAGCGGGTGGTTGCCTTTTTTGATGCTGCCAAAGCAGGGCGCCAGTCCATCTCCGAACGCCATGCAGAACATACCCATGCCATAGCACAGCAGATACCGCGCGTCCAGCAGCGACAGCGCGGCCATCACCGTCATACTGACGGCATAATACACCGTACCAAGCGAAGCTTTATCCTTGGAATCCGCGCTGCGCTCCATGGAAGCGAAGATATTCAGCTTATACGAAGCGTAGTTCATAAAAATGAACGCAATGGGTGGAATCAAAAGATGCCAGCTATGTCCAAAGCAGTAATACATAAAGACCCATGCGAACGCGACGGAAATATGGACAAATTTGCGCGTGAACTCTCCGTTTGCATGGAAAACTTTCGAGATTAGAGCGGAAACGCCGAGCACAAAGAAGACCCAGCCAAATGTTAACAAGTATCCGAGTAAAATTTTCATAATGCAGCTCCCTTCACAGTTGCAGGTGTATCTAAAAAGAATGCAATTGCTTCTTCAATTTGCGACACATTGCAATCCGTGTCATGGCACGGCCCAACGGGTCTGACATTCACAACGCCCAAAGAAGGCAGCGGCTGCAAATCCAGTATGCCTGCAAACAGGTCGCGCTCGCAGGCGACCGCAATCACTGCTTTCGGACGCAATTCCTTTGCGGCTTTTCGCGCAAGCGTGCCGCCGGTCACAACCATAAGATTCACGCCGCGCTGCTTGCAGAGGTCGCGAATTGCGCCGATGGTGCATGCTCCGCAGGAAGTACACGCGTCCACCGAATTGGTAACGCGCTTGGTACAGGCGGAATTTTGCAGGCAGTGAGGCAGCAGCACCAAGATTTCAGACGGGGATACCTTGAGATGACCATATCGCACCATTTCGTTGTTAATCTCAACAAAGGACGCGCGAATCTGATCCTTCTGGATGCCAAGCAGTTTTCCGATGGCCATTGCCAGAGGGTAAAATTTCAGCGTAAATTTAATGAAAGCGGCTTCGATATGCCCGACCGGGCGGGACAGGGTCAGCGTGAGCAAAATGCAGATTACCCCCAGCGCAATCAGCAGCACCACCGTACCGACAGCAAGGACAAGCAGAAACTGAAGCCGAAACGTCAGGCGGCTTGTCAGATGCGTCATCATGTATACAAAAAGAACAAAGCAGCCCACGAGCACAATCAGCGCCGCACAGAGCAGACCGATGAAGATGCGCTTGTTCCCCGTTTTGTTGTTCAGCTTTCTCACAACCTTCATAAACACGTTATGTATGAATATATCATTTTTTGTCGAAAAAAGATACCTATAATTTTTGTTAATTGCCGGTTGGCAGGCCAAGGTGATAAATTCTGTTTGCATTATTGAAAAAAACGTCCGCCCAATGCTGCTTGGGAATCAGCGTTTGGATGAATGATGCATAGTCGCTGAAATTCACTGCCGGAAAATCCGTGCCGAACAAGAAGCGCCGATAATCACAGACATACGCAATCCATGTCTTGAGCAAAAACACATAGCCCGACTGTTCCTGCAAATAGGCCTGCAGGTGAATGGGGCCTTCCAGCAGGCCGGACAGATCCGCCGCTACGTTTGGACATTTTTCCAATACCGCTGCCGCATCGCTGAGAAACGGATTGCCGAAATGGCACATGATAAACTGCACATTGGGATGCCGCACTGCCGCCTCATCCATCGTCAGTGGGTGGCAGTGGCGCAGACTCGCCCGCGGGTGCGCCGTCATGCCGGTATGAACCGCCACCGGCTTGTCATATTTTTCGGCAAGTCGGTATACAAAATCAAAACAGGGATCGGTGATAGTGACCGGATGATACCCGGGATAGAGCTTGATTCCCACGCAATTGGGGCGCTCCAGATTGGCCTCGACCAGCGCTTCCATCTCGCGCGCGTCATAGTGGCCGGAAACAATGCCGTCAAGACCGATGCAGTAGTGCAAAAAGTCCGGATAGCAGTGGCGTGCCGGATTCAGAGACCGATTGGACATCACAATTCCATGCGTGAAATCATGGGCGGCAAAATAGTCCTTCAAGTACGCGGTGGAATTCTCCAACCCGACGGCGCGCGCCATTTCGTCGGCTTCCGACCCGGCGGCAAACAGATGCAGGTGCGCATCAATGATTTGCATATGATATTCCTCCATCACATAGAATGAGAGTAACCCGAAAGGGGGCAGGCAATGGCTCTTTGGCTGATCTTTCCGCTGGCAGGCGCGCTGCTGCTTGCGGGCATGCGCATGATGGCAATGACCATCCGCGCAGATCAAATTCTGCGTGTGCGCGACGCGCCGCTGCAAGCGGCGCTGACGGTGCTGCTGCTCACGGCGCTGGCGCAATCCTCCGGGGCGGTCATTACCGTGCTCATTGCCGCATATGCCCGCGGAGACCTTGATCGGCGCAGCGCCATTGCCGGGGTGCTTGGCGCCAATGTCGGCACCACCAGCACGGCCTGGCTTGTGGCAGCCGGTGCGCTGCCGCCATGGACAGGGGCGGTGCTTGGTTTTTTCCTTTGTACCGCGTTATGCTGCCGGACCGGGCGCGTCCGTCCGGCGCTGGGACTGGGACTGGTGCTGTTTTCCCTTTACGCGCTGTGCCGGGCGGCGCAGCTGCTGGGTGCGCTGCCGCAGCTGGATGAGATTGCCGCGCCGCCGACGTTGTGGCTTCTGGGCGCAGGCGTTTCCGCCCTGACGCAAAGCTCTTCCGCCGCCATTGGCGCGGTGCAGGTTCTGGGGGCTTCACTGACGGCGCGCAGCGCGTTATGGTATGTGGCCGGGTGCAATGTGGGTACCTGCATTACGGCGCTCTGCGCAGGCGCGGTAACCAATCGAAAGGGAATGGCGCTGGCGATGGTACAGCTGTGGTTTAATCTGTGCGCCTGCGCCATCGCGCTCGTGTGGGGCTGCACACTTTCCGGTATGGCGAGTGCATGGCGCATTGCCGAAATCCATACCATTTTTAATGGGATACCGGCTGTAATATGGCTAGCCGTCCTGCAACGTGCGCCGCAATGCGGCGCAAAGCCGGCAAAATACCGCTGCTGATCAGAGCAGCGGTATTTTTGTATCCATTGGTTTATCGTTTTGCGCCAACCCGCGTCCAAAACGGAAAGGTCATGGGCCAAATGCCGACGGCAAGAAAAACCACAATAAAATAGCGGATACTGTTTGCAAAGGCTGCTGCGCCAAACAGCGCGGTAAGCGGGACCTTCAGTCCTTCCTTCAAGACCAGTAACAGTACAATTCCCGGCAGTACCTTGAGCAGCTGCACCGGCAGCGCGCCCTTTGTTTCAAAATGCACATAGCGGCTGTCCAAAAACCACGCGCACAAAATGCCGAGCGAGCAGCCAAACAGCGTCCATGCATTTTTCAGCGCTTCTGCGTAGTTCGCGCTGTCAAGGTCGGCAGGAAATCGCCAATTTGTCACGTATTGCACAAACAGCAGGCTGACCCCGGAGATGATGGCAAGAACAATCGGCAGCATTCGCGGATTCTTCTCGGAATACAGACTGATCGGCCGCAGAATTACAATAAGTGCAATGGAGATCAGTGCGCCCACTGCAACATCTGCCGGCGTGTGAACGCCGAGGTACATGCGGGAAAATCCAATCAGCAGCGTGCAGACAATCAGCAGCGCCCGCGCTGCGCGCTGCTTGACGATGACAGCCAGTCCGCCATAGACGGCAAAGCAGGCCTGCGTGTGACCGCTGGGGAAGGAATAGCCGGTTGCGCCGGCACGCGCGGACTCCACAATGGTGAAATTGGGGTCGCGCACCCACGGACGTGGAATGCGCGTGGCAATCTTAATGAACTGGCTGATGATGGTGCCGAGAAACCCCACCGTCAAAAGAAAATAACCGTCGCGTTTGTTCACGCACCAGAATACGACGATGCCGATGAACAAAAAGATCGCTTCACTGTCCAGCCAGGAACAAAATTGAAAAAATACATTCAGAAACGGCGTGCGCATCTGTTCCAGCAGCTTCAAAAATTCCATCCATGCTCCTCCGATTGCTTCAGATTACCGGATATGCTCATGATGATTGATATGATCAATGCAATAGCAATAATACCCGTTGCACTTCGAGCAGTACCGGAACTCCAGATCCGGAAACTCCGTGTCCGTGCGGCCGCAAACCGTGCATTTATGCCGATAAGCGCGCTTGCCATCCGCACTTTGATAGCCTGCCGCCCACTGGGTGCTGGGCTGCTGCGCTTTCTTTTCGGCATGGGTAAACACCTTTTTGATGTGGAAGGCGCTGCCGCTGCGTCCGCGATTGGTGGTAAAGACGTTTTGCACATCCTTGCCGAAATACAGGAAATAGTTCAGCAGCGCGAAAAGCGGGAACAGATTATAGGGAAACGGCGTGCCGACCACTTCAAGCGCCGTCAGAGCAAAATAGAACCATGCCAGATATTTCATGCGCAGCGGAATAATGAAAAACAGCAGCACCTGATTATCCGGGTACAGTGTGGAAAAGGCCAGCACAAGGCTCAGGTTCAGATAGACCGCGGAGGCACCGCCGCCAAGCAGCAGCGCGCCCACATCGGTGAGCAGAACGCCGGTCAGGTAATATAGATTAAACTTCAGGGTTCCCCAACTGTTTTCTAAAATGCGCCCAATCTGAAAATAGAAAAACAGCATGATGGCAAAGAAGAACACTCGCTGCGTGTCAGGAATCAAAACGTAGGTAAAAAGACGCCAAATCTGCCCGTGCAGGATTGCGTTTCGGCTGAACGATAAAAGAGAATATACCGTGTTGCTCGGGTCAACCATCGTCAGCATATATACCATTAAATTGCCGACGGCAATCCACAGCATCAAATTCGGGATGCCCTTACTGCTGTTGCGGTAGCAGAACCGTTCAAAATTTCTGCGGATGTTATGCAAGAAAAATCCCCCCAGCGTAAATTAGCTTTATCATACTTTATTTTCGTTTTTCTGTCTATGAAAAAAGTGTAAACGATTCCTTTTTTGTCGGTGCTGTGCTATACTCTCTAAAAGTAGAATCACAACGGAGGTATCCCCAATGAGTATCATTCGCGACGAGAAGCTGGCCGATTATGGCCGCATGAAAATTGAATGGGTGCAGGACTTTATGCCGACACTCAGTGCAATCCGCAAGCGATTTGCGGCCGAAAAGCCGTTTGCCGGAAAGAAAATTGCCATGTCCATTCACATGGAGGCGAAAACCGCATATCTGGCGCTTTGCCTGAAAGAGGGCGGCGCGGAGGTTCACGCGACCGGCTGCAATCCGCTTTCCACGCAGGACGATGTGGCAGCGGGGCTTGCGAGCCTAGGCGTCAATGTCTATTGCCTGCACGCCGCGTCCCCGGCGGAATATACCGCCCATCTTGCGGCCGCGCTGGCTTGCGAGCCGGATCTGATCATAGATGACGGCGGCGACTTGCTGGAGCTGCTGTGCGGCGAGTATGCGGCGCTTGGCAAGCATATCATCGGCGGCTGCGAAGAAACCACCACGGGCGTGCATCGCCTGCGCGCGAGAGAACAGGCGGGCGCGCTGCCGTTTGCCATGATGGACGTCAATGACGCAAAGTGCAAACACTATTATGATAACCGATATGGCACGGGTCAATCGGTTTGGGATGCCATTATGCACACGACCAATCTGCTGGTTGCCGGCAGAACCGTTGTTGTGGCGGGGTACGGCTGGTGCGGCCGCGGCATCGCCATGCGCGCTGCCGGCATGGGCGCGCACGTGGTCGTGACGGAGATTGACCCGGTGAAGGCGCTCGAGGCCACCATGGACGGCTATCGCGTGATGCCGATGGACGATGCGGCAAAAATTGGCGATCTGTTCGTGACGGCCACCGGCTGCCGCGACATCATCACCGCGCGGCATTTTGCGGTGATGAAAAACAACGCGCTTTTGTGCAATGCGGGTCATTTTAATGTTGAGGTGGACGGGCAGGCGCTGGAAAATATGGCGATCCGCGTCTATCCGCGCCGCGAGGAGATCATGGGCTATGCGCTGTCCGACGGCCGGACGCTGAACCTGCTGGCTGAGGGAAGACTGGTCAATCTTGCCTCCGGCAACGGCCATCCGGCGGAGATCATGGATATGAGCTTCGCCATTCAAGCCATGTCGCTGGAATATCTGCTGCGGAACGGTGCGACCCTCGAAAAAAAGGTCTACGACGTCCCTGAAGAGATTGATGATTTGGTCGGTTGGACGAAGCTGCACGCCATGGGGCTGGAAATTGACCGCCTGACCGACGCGCAGCGCGAATATCTGTCCGGTTGGCAGGTTTCATGCGTTGACAATGTCGAATTGCGGTTGTATAATCCAGATAATTGATACCCTTATCAAGAGTGGTGGAGGGACCGGCCCTGTGAAACCCGACAACCTGCTGTAACGGTAAGGTGCCAAATCCGGCGAGAAAATCGGTAGATGAGGAAGCGAATTCAAGCGCTCTGCCTGCCGGCAGAGCGCTTTTTTCCTCAGGAAAGGAAAAAACAATGAGCAAACGAATTTTTACATCCGAGTCCGTCACAGAAGGACACCCGGATAAGGTCTGCGATCAGATTTCTGACGCAGTACTCGACAACATTTTAACCAACGACCCCACCGCGCGTGTGGCCTGCGAAACCGTCACAACCACCGGCATGGTGTTCGTCATGGGTGAAATCTCCACCAACTGCTATGTGGATATTGCTTCCGTGGTGCGGAACACCCTGAAAAATATCGGCTACAACGATCCGGCCTGCGGCTTCGATTATAAGTCCTGCGCGGTCATGAGCGCAATCGACGAGCAAAGCCCGGATATTGCTATGGGCGTGAACCGCTCGTTTGATGACGCCAACGATATTGGCGCCGGCGATCAGGGTATGATGTTCGGCTTTGCCTGCGATGAAACCGAAGAGCTGATGCCCGCGCCCATCTCCATGGCGCATGCGCTTACGCGCAAGCTGGCTGCGGCGCGTAAATCCGGACAGCTTGCATGGCTGCGTCCCGACGGCAAGAGTCAGGTTTCCGTGCAGTATGGCGAGCACGGCGAAGTGGAGCGCGTGGACACCGTTGTGGTTTCCACCCAGCACGCGCCGGAAATTGAAATCAAGGATTTGCGGGAAACGGTGATTGAAGAGATTATCAAGCCGACCATTCCGGCAAGTCTGCTGGACGCCGACACCAAGTTTTTTGTGAATCCCACCGGCCGCTTTGTCATCGGCGGGCCGTGCGGCGATTCCGGCCTCACAGGGCGCAAAATTATTGTCGATACCTATGGCGGTTACGCCAGCCACGGCGGCGGCGCATTCTCCGGCAAGGATCCCACCAAGGTCGACCGCAGCGCGGCTTATATGGCGCGCTATGTTGCAAAGAATATTGTGGCAGCCGGGCTTGCCAAGCGCT
Organism: Oscillospiraceae bacterium; assembly: GCA_028691385.1. GTDB lineage: Bacteria > Bacillota > Clostridia > Oscillospirales > Oscillospiraceae > JAQUZL01. The sequence goes on along the minus strand of JAQUZL010000012.1, from coordinate 13,174 downwards.
GCCAGATTGAGCTTGCCTATGCCATCGGCGTTTCGCACCCCGTTTCCGTGCTGGTGGAGAGCTTTGGCACCGGAAAAATTTCCGACGATCGGCTGTCCGAGCTGGTACGGGAATGCTTTGATCTGCGTCCCGCCGCAATCATAGATTATTTGGATCTGCGCCGCCCAATTTATATGCAGACGGCCGCTTACGGCCACTTTGGCCGTCCGGATCTGGATTTGCCGTGGGAAAAAACAAGCGCCAAAGAGCTGCTGCTTGCCAAGGTATAACTGCGCTGCAAATGGTTTCATTTCAGCCGCATCGGTATGACGCGACAGCGTAAACAGCCGCTCCTCGGAACGGCTGTTTACGCTGTCCACGAAAGGATTTTTACCATGAAATTTTTGCGTTACGCGCAACAGTTCTCCGTGATTTTGACGATTTCCATGCTGGGTGAGATTTTGCATGCGGTGCTGCCGCTGCCGGTACCGACCAGTATCTATGGGATGCTGCTGATGCTTTTGGCGCTGTGCACCCATGTCGTCCGTATGGAGTGGATCAAGGACGCCAGCGATTTTTTGCTCAAAATTATGCCGGTCATGTTTTTGCCATCCGCTGCGCGGTTTGCGGCGTTTTGGCCGCAGATTCAGGCGCTGCTTGTGCCACTCACCGTGATTTCTGTCGGCGTTACGCTGGTGACGTTTGCCGCAACCGGTTGGACTGCGCAGCTCATGATTTGGATGGATCGCAAGGGAAAGGGGCGGAAAAGCGATGACTGCACTAACTGAGTTTTTGAATGGCTCGAGCTATACGCTGCTTGCCGTGACCTTTGGATCCTATTTCCTTTGCACATATGTGCAGATGCGGTTTCACCTGAAGCATTATAACGCATATTTGGGCAGTATTATTCTGGTTGTTGCGTTTCTTGCCCTTTTCAAGCTGGATTATGACAAATATTATTCAGCCACACAGGCCATCACCATGCTCCTGACGCCGGCGACTGTTTGCCTGGCTGTTCCGCTGTACCAGCAGCTTTCCGCGCTGAAAGAGAACTGGAAGGCGGTCATTGGCGGCATTGTCGCGGGTATCGTCGCAACGATGGGCGCGGTACTGGTTTTGTGCATTGCTTTCGGGCTGACGCACGCGCAGTATGTGGGGCTGCTGCCGAAATCTGTCACATTGGCCATTTCCCTTGGCATTGTGCAGGAGCTTGGCGGCGACGTGACGCTGCTCATCAGCAGCCTGATTATTACGGGCACGCTTGGCAATATTTTTGCGCCAATGCTGTGCAGGCTGATGCACATTACGGAGCCTGTGGCGAAGGGCGTGGCCACCGGCGCAACGTCCCATGCCATGGGAACCGTCACTGCGCTGGAGATGGGGCCGGTGGAGGGCGCGATGAGCAGTCTGTCCGTTGCGGTTGCCGGTATTTTGTCGGTGACCGGCGTATCTGTTTTTGCAAATTTCTATTGATTGCGGCGCACGCCACGCATTGACAAGCCGCCTAAAATCCTGTATGATATTTTGTATTGAAAAAGCGTTGATGAGGAATAGTAGTTGCAAAATGGCACAAGAGAGGAAACGGTTGGTGCAAGTTTCCGCCGGACTGTGATGAATGTCGCCTCGGAGCGGCCGCCTGAACCAAGTAAGGCGGCACGGGTTCTCCCGTTACAGAGATCGAGTGCCCGCCATGCGGGAACCCGGGTGGTACCACGGAATTGTTTCGCCCCGGACATCCTGTCCGGGGTATTTTTATTTTCAGGAGTTGATTGACTTGGCCAAAGAGCTGCCGAAGATCTATGATCCAAAAGAAGTCGAAACCCGCATCTATGCGATGTGGGAGGAAAAAAAGTACTTTCATACGGAAATTGATCGTTCCAAAAAGCCGTTTACCATCGTCATGCCGCCCCCCAACGTCACAGGCCAGCTGCACATGGGCCATGCGATGGACGCGGCCATGCAGGATATTTTGATCCGTTTCAAGCGGATGCAGGGCTACAGCGCATTGTGGCTGCCGGGCGTGGATCACGCCGGTATCGCCACGCAGATCAAGGTGGAAGAGGAACTGCGCAAAGAGGGTCTGACCCGCTATGATCTCGGCCGCGAGAAATTTCTCGAGCGCGTCTGGGCATGGAAGCAAAAATTCGGCAATCGCATTGTCGAGCAGCAGAAAAAGCTCGGCGCGTCGTGCGACTGGGATCGCGCCCGGTTTACCATGGACGACGGCTGCTCCAAGGCGGTGCGCGAGGTCTTTGTAAATCTGTATGAAAAGGGACTTATTTATAAGGGAAGTCGCATCATCAACTGGTGTCCGCACTGCGTCACGGCGCTGTCTGACGCGGAGGTGGAATATCAGGATAAGCCCGGCCACCTTTGGCATATGCGTTACCCGCTGACCGACGGCTCCGGTTATCTGGTGGTTGCCACCACCCGGCCGGAAACTATGATGGGCGACACCGCCGTGGCGGTGAACCCCAACGACACGCGCTATGCCGGTCTTGTGGGCAAAACTGTCATGCTGCCGATCATGAACCGTGAAATTCCGATCATCGCGGACGATTATGTGGAGATGGACTTCGGCACCGGCTGCGTCAAGATGACGCCCGCGCATGACCCCAACGACTTCGAGGTTGGCCTGCGTCACAACCTGGAGGTCATTCGCGTGCTCGATGACAACGGTAAGGTCAACGAGTTTGGCGGCCCCTATCAGGCAATGGATCGGTACGCCTGCCGCAAGCAGGTCATTGAAGATTTGCAGGAGCAGGGACTGATTGAAAAAATTGAGGAATACGCCCACAATGTCGGCACCTGCTATCGCTGCCACAAGGATGTGGAACCCATTATTTCTGCCCAGTGGTTTGTCAAAATGAAACCGCTGGCTGAAGCGGCCATTGACGTGGTGAATAGCGGCGAAACCAAATTTGTGCCGGAACGCTTCTCCAAAACCTATCTCAACTGGATGGAGAACGTCCGCGACTGGTGCATTTCCCGTCAGCTTTGGTGGGGACATCAGATTCCGGCTTGGTACTGCGCGGACTGCGGCCATGTCACCGTTTCGCGCGAGGATGCAACCGCGTGCGAGGCCTGCCACAGCAAGAACATTACCCGGGACGAGGATGTGCTGGACACCTGGTTCAGCTCTGCGCTGTGGCCGTTTGAAACGCTGGGGTGGCCGGAAAAGGCCGAGGATCTGGATTATTTCTATCCCACCGACGTGCTGGTCACCGGCTATGACATCATTTTCTTCTGGGTTGCGCGTATGATTTTTTCCGGCTGCGAGCAGACGAAGAAAACGCCGTTCCATACGGTGCTGATCCACGGTTTGGTGCGGGATGACAAGGGACGTAAAATGTCCAAATCGCTTGGTAACGGCATCGATCCGTTGGAGATGATCGACAAGTTTGGCTCTGACGCGCTGCGCATGAACATGGTGACCGGCAACAGCCCCGGCAACGATATGCGCTTCTATGTGGAGCGCTGCGAAGCCATGCGTAACTTTGCAAACAAAATCTGGAACGCCAGCCGCTATGTGCTGATGAACCTGACCATCGAAGAAAACGTATTGCCGGCCGCCGACGAGCTGGAAACCGAGGACAAGTGGATTCTTTCGGCACTGAACGGCCTGATTGCCGATGTGACGGACAATCTTGAGCATTTTGAGCTGGGCATTGCGGTGCAGAAGGTCTATGACTTCATTTGGGATCACTACTGTGACTGGTATATTGAGTTGACCAAGGCCAGACTCTATGACGGAACCGACGCGCAGAAGATCGTTGCCCAGAAGGTGCTGGTCTATGTGCTCGATCAGATGCTGCGGCTGCTGCATCCGTTTATGCCATTTATCACAGAGGAAATTTGGCAGGCCATTCCGCACAGCGGCCAGTCCATCATGATTTCCTCCTGGCCGGTGACCAACGATGCGCTTTGCTTTGCGGAGGACGAGCAGGAAATGCAGATGGTGATCGCAGCGATTCGCGCGGTGCGCAATCGCCGCGCGGAAATGAATGTGCCGCCGTCGAAAAAATCGACGCTCTATATCGTAACCGACAAAGTGGAGCTGTTTGGCAAGGGCGAGGGGTATCTGATGCGCCTTGCATCGACCGACAATTTGGTGGTGTCTGACACTGCGCCTGCGGGCTATGAGGGTATGGTCGCCGCCATTACCGGCGACGCGAAGCTCTATATGCCCATGGAGCAGCTGGTGGATATTGACGCAGAGCTTGCACGCATTGCCCGGGAAATGGCCAAAGCTGAGAAAAATCTCGCAGGCATTGAGGGTAAGCTGGGCAATCAGGGCTTTTTGGCGCACGCGCCGGAGTCGGTTGTGGCGGGTGAAAAAGAAAAAGCGGAGAAGCTGCGCAAGCTGATTGAGCAGCTTCGCGAGAGTACGGAGCGTCTGCAAAAATGACACGCTATGATGCGGCGCTTGCGCGCCTGCACGCCAGACCAAAATCCACCGCAGTTCCAACACTGACTCGAATCACAAGCTTGCTGCAGGCGCTTGGCAATCCCCAGCAGATGTGCCGCTGCATTCACATTACCGGCACCAACGGCAAAGGCAGCACTGCAGCATATACCGCTGCGGCGCTGCGGTGCGCCGGGTTTCGAACGGGGCTCTTCACCTCGCCATATCTGGTGGATTTCCGGGAGCGCTTTCAGCAAGACGGCAAGCCAATTTCAAAATCGGATTTTTTGCGCCTGCAGGCGAAGGTACATCGGGCGGAGAATGCCTTGAGCCTTTTTCCCATCAATGAATTTGAATTTGTGACGGCAGTTGCATTTTGCTGGTTTGCCGAAACCAAGTGCGATTATGTGGTGCTGGAAGCCGGAATGGGTGGACTGTATGATCCCACCAATGTGATTTCTTCGGCTGCGTGCACCTGCATCACGCAGGTGTCGCTGGATCACACCGCGCTGCTTGGCAAAACGGTGTCCGAAATCGCGCGCAACAAGGCAGGCATCATCAAGCCGGGCGTGCCGCTTGTCACGCCTTGCACGCAAGCGGCGAATGTGCTGACGGTTTTTCAGCAGACGTGCAGCGAGAAAGCCGCGCCGCTGATTGTGACGCAGACGCCCGACGCATGCTGCTGCGGCATGACGCGCTCGACCATGCGGTATGACAATTTGGATGTGACAGTGCCGCTTGTTGGGCGGCATCAGCTGGACAATGCGGCCAATGCCATTGAAATTTGCCACGTTCTTGGTCTTGCGGATGCACAGATTGTGCGCGGAATTGCCCAAACTATTTGGCCCGGTCGCCTGCAGATTTTGCAGGAAACCCCCATGATTTTAGCGGATTCCGGTCACAATCCGGGCGGGATTGCTGCGCTTTGCAGCGCGCTTGACACCATTTATGCCCGTAAGCGCATCCACGCAGTGATGACCATGATGGCGGACAAGGATTATGCGCCGTGCATTGCCGCGATTGCCGCGCGCGCAAGCCGGTTTTATGCCTGCACGCTGCCTTTACCGCGCGCGCTTTCACCGGATGCGGTTGCTGCGGCGGCGCAGTCGTGCAGCGATGTTTTGCGCTTTGACAGTCTCCGCGCGGCTCTGAATGCCGCGCAGCAGGCCGCAGCGAAAGACGACCTGATTCTTGTGTGCGGCTCCGTATTTTTAGCCGGAGAAGCGATAAAAATTCTCACAAAGTGCTAATCGCGGCGCGCTTCGACGGCAATTGCCGCAGATGACTGCTTATAATGGACATGTCCCTTTGAGGGATATGTCCATTTTTGCGTTTTAGGGGGAAGTGCAATGCTGACAAGTTTTTTGCAGGACAAGCAGCTCACCATCGCGCTCGATGGCGAGATTGATCACCATAGCGCGCAGCGAATCATGCAGCAGATTGGCGGCAAGATTGATCAGTTTCTGCCGGCAAGCTGTATTTTGGATTTTGAACGCGTAAGCTTTATGGATTCCAGCGGAATTGCCGTGGTACTGAACGCCCGCCGGCGCATGAACGAGCTTGGCGGCTCGGTTATTTTGCTGAATGTGCAGCCGCAACCGATGAAAATTCTCTGCTCCGCCGGAATCGAACAGATTGCAAAAATCAGTTAAGGAGGGTACCTACATATGAAAACCGAAAATTTTATGCGCTTGGAGTTTCCGAGCCATTCCGCGAACGAATCCTTTGCCCGGCAGGCGATTGCCTGCTTCGCAGCGCAGCTCGACCCGACACTCGATGAACTGGGCGACATTAAAACTGCGGTATCGGAGGCCGTCACAAATTGCATTGTGCATGCCTATCCGGACTGCATCGGTATCGTTACCATGAAGGCGAAAATTTTGAAGGACAACGTCCTGCAAATCACGGTGCGCGACCACGGGTGCGGCATTCCGGATGTGGAAAAGGCAAGACAGCCGATGTATACAACCGGCGGCTCCGAGCGCTCCGGCATGGGCTTTACCATTATGGAAAGCTTTATGAGCGACCTCAAAATCATCTCCAAACCGGGTCTTGGCACAACCATTCAAATGAAGCGGAAGCTTTCAAGAAAGGGCGTTCGCCCGTGACGGCAGAAATGGAAACCTTGATTTCGCGCGCACAAAACGGAGATCGGGACGCCAGTGAGCAGCTGATTCAGGAAAATTCGGGGCTAATTTGGTCAATTGTGAAACGGTTTTCCGGTCGAAGTATTGAGCCGGACGACCTGTATCAGTTGGGCTGTCTTGGATTTCTCAAGGCGGTGTTGGGCTATGATCCGGCATTTGGCACGCAATTTTCCACCTATGCGGTGCCGAAAATTGCAGGGGAGATTCGTCGTTTTCTCCGCGACGATGGCTCGGTCAAGGTGAGCCGAACCCTAAAAGAGCGCGCTGCGCAGATTAAAATGGCGCGCGAAGCGCTGACCGCGCAGCTCGGGCGAGAGCCGACGGTGTCGGAGATTGCCGCGCAGACGGCGCTCACCCCAGAGCAAATTGCAGCGGCGGAAACGGCCACTGCCTGCACGGAATCCATTCAGCAGGAAAACGGCGAGGATGGATTTACGCTGGAGGACGTTCTGACGCAGGGGAATCCGGAGGAAGCGCTGCTGGAAAAGCTGTCGCTGGAGCAGGCGATTGCCGCGCTGCCGGATAAGGAGCGGTTTGTGATTGACCTCCGATTTTATCACGGTCTGACGCAGGATCGGGCGGCAAAGCTGATGGGCGTGTCACAGGTGCAGGTGTCCAGAATTGAAAAGCGCGCACTCCAGCATCTGCGGGAGCAGGGCCTTGCCGATGATTGACGGCAAGGCTTTTTTGTTGCTTTCTTCTTGCAAATCGGATAGAATAGAACCATCATTTTGATGGAGATAAACTATGAATTTTGAAGAGCAGTTTCGGCAGGCGAGGCGCAGCGTCATTGCCGCCGATTTTGAAAAATTGAACAAGATGCAGCAAACAGCCGTGCTGACCACGCAGGGACCGCTGCTTTTACTCGCGGGTGCGGGAAGCGGCAAGACGACGGTGCTGATTAACCGCATTGCCAACCTCATCCGCTATGGTGCGGGCGCTGACGCGGAGGAAGTGCCGCAATATATCACGCCGGAGGATGCGGCGTTCCTGTCAGAATATGCCCTGCACCCAACCGAGGAAATGCGCGCGCGCGCGCAAGCGCTTTGCGCGCTGCATCCTGCTGCGCCTTGGAGCATCATTGCCATCACCTTTACCAACAAAGCCGCAAATGAGCTAAAGGCGCGCCTTGTCAGCATGCTTGGCGAGGACGGTGAGGGCGTCTGGGCCATGACGTTCCATGCGGCCTGCTGCCGCATCCTGCGCCGCGACGCGGCGCGCATGGGCTATGACAATCATTTTACGATTTATGATTCGGACGACTCCGCGCGGGTGATCAAGGACATCCTCAAGGAGATGAATCTGGACGACAAGGTCTATCCGCCGCGTCTGGTGCTTTCCATCATCAGCCGCGCCAAGGATGCGATGCAGACGCCTGCCGCCTTTGCCAAAGATCCGGCCAATGCCGGCGACTATCGCTACAGCCAGATTGCAAAAATCTACGCAAGCTATCAAAAGCGGCTGAAAGACGCCGATGCGGTGGACTTTGACGATATTATTCTTCTGACTGTGCGCCTGCTGCAAGAAAATCAGGATATTTTGGAATACTATCAGCGGAAGTTCCGCTATGTGCTCATTGACGAGTATCAGGACACCAACCACCTGCAGTATTTGCTGGCCTCGTTGCTTGCGGGCAATTATAAAAATATCTGTGTGGTCGGCGATGACGACCAGAGCATCTATCGCTTCCGCGGTGCGACCATTGAAAATATTCTGAACTTTGAAAAGCAGTATCAAAACGCGCGCACCATTCGTCTGGAACAGAACTATCGTTCGACAAAGTACATCCTGCAGGCTGCCAACACGGTGATCTCCCACAATCAGGGCAGAAAAGGGAAAAAGCTCTGGACGGACAACGATTCCGGCGAAAAAATCACCGTATATGAGGCCTACAACGAGTCGGATGAAGCAAATTTTGTCGCTTCCCGGATTTTTAGTCTTTCCCACGGGAACGACTTTCAGGATTTTGCGGTTTTGTACCGCACCAACGCCCAGTCCAACGCGATGGAGTATGCGTTTAAGCGCAACGGTATCCCATATCGGATCATCGGCGGCACGCGGTTCTTTGACCGTGCAGAGGTCAAGGATATGCTGGCCTATCTTTGCGTTATTCATAATCACAATGACGATTTGCGCCTGCAGCGAATCATCAACAATCCCGCGCGCGGCATTGGCGCAAAAACGCTGGAAATGGCCGCGCGGCAGGCGACTGCTGCCGGGGAATCCATTTATCAGGTCGTTTCCAACCCGCAAAACTATCCCTGCATGGAAAAGGCAATCGGGAAGCTGCAGCCGTTTGCTGATATGATTGCGCATTGCACGTCGCTGCTGGAACAGCTTTCGCTGCCGGATTTTTACGACGAAGTGCTCCGCTGTACCGGGTATCTGGCGATGCTGGAACAGAAAAACGACATTGAATCGCGCACGCGAGCCGAAAACGTGCAGGAACTGAAATCCAGCATTCTCGGTTATCTTGAGAATGCGGACGCGCCGACGCTTGGCGGATTTTTGGAGGAAATTGCGCTCTATACCGATATTGAGCAGTACGACGAGGGCGCTGACGCGGTGGTCATGATGACCATGCACAGCGCAAAGGGTCTGGAATTTCCAAATGTCTGTCTGGTCGGCTGGGAAGAGGGCCTGTTTCCCAGTGGCCGCGCGGAATCGCCGGATGAACTGGAGGAGGAGCGGCGGCTTTGCTATGTGGCGATTACCCGGGCAAAGCAGACGCTTTCCATTTCATATGCCCACCAACGGATGCTCTATGGCCGAACCAATTGGAACAGGCCGTCCCGCTTCCTGACGGAATTGCCGGAGGAATGTTTGGATCAAAAGCGGAAAGAGCGCCCGACCTACGCGGAGGACGAATCTTCCGCGCAGCCCATGGATCAGAACATTGACGAACTTTCGCAGCTTCCCGCGTATCCCGCGTCGCGCGGCTTTCGGCAGAGCGCATCCGCACAGCCCCGACCCGCCGCTGCGCGCGCGTCCATTTCCGCCGGAAAAGCAACCGGCGCGGCGTTTGCCTTCCGGAAGGGCGATATGGTCAGCCACGCCGCTTTTGGAAAGGGCATGGTGCTTTCCGCGCTGCCCATGGGCAATGACGCGCTGCTGGAAATTGCGTTTGACGAAATCGGCACCAAAAAGCTGATGGCAAATACCGCCTCGCAACATATGCACAAACTATAATGCGTTTTTTACATCCCGCAAGCATACCATTGCTGTGGGGGTGGTCAAATGCGGCGCAGAAAACGAAAGCTGTTTCGCCTGATGGCGCTGGTGCTGCTGGCCGCGCTTGGCTTTACGTGTTACATCCGCATTCGGATGATGCCGCTGATTGAGCAGCTGTCGATCGCGCGTGTCAATAATGTCGTTTCGCGCATTATTAACACAGCCATTGACGATCAGATCGCGGAAAACGAGATCAGCTATGACAAGATGACACTGCTGCAAAAGGATCTGAACGGCAATATCACAGCCCTGTCCACCAATATGGCAGAGGTGAACCGCCTGAAAACCAGCACCTTGTCGCTGCTCAACAAGCGGCTGTATGACATTTCCGTGGAGGACATCGGCATCGCCCTTGGCAGCCTGCTGGCGCCGGAATTTTTCTCCGGCAGAGGGCCGCAGATTCCGGTGCGCATCATTTCCTGCAGTATGAGCGCGGCGGAGTTTCGCAACGTATTCTCTGCGGCAGGAATCAACCAGACCCTGCACCGGATTCTCATGGATGTGACGGTCACGGTGTCGGTGCTGATGCCGACCGGTACTCGCGATGTGGACGTCACATCGGAGGTCGTTGTGGCGGAAACTGTGATTGTCGGCACAGTGCCGGACAAATATGTGAATTTCAGCGGCGTTGCCGATCAAGCTGCCGCGCAGTATTATTCGATGAACGAGGATGATGAAAGCGATGAACCCGCAGGATGAAATTTCCCATCTGACCCAGGCGCTGAACGAGGCCAACCACCGCTATTATGTACTGGACGACCCCGAAATGCCGGATTTTGAATATGACGCCAAGCTGCGCAGACTGGAAGAACTGGAGCAGGCGAACCCCACGCTTGCACTGCCTAATTCGCCGACCAAACGCGTTGGCGGTCTGGCGCTTTCCAAGTTTCAGCAGGTGGTGCACGAGGTACCGCTTGAAAGCCTGCAGGATGTATTTTCCTTTGAAGAGTTGCAGGATTTTGACGCCCGTATTCGCGCATCCATGCCGGACGCTGTCTATACAGTCGAGCCGAAGGTGGATGGACTGTCGGTGGCGCTGGAGTATATTGACGGCGTATTTGTGCGCGGCGCGACCCGTGGCGATGGCGCGGTTGGTGAGGATGTGACGGAAAACCTCAAGACCATTCACTCCATTCCGCTGCAGCTGGAAAACGCGCCGCACCGGCTGATTGTCCGCGGCGAGGTCTATATGGCAAAAACGGTGTTTGCGCAGCTCAATGCCGCGCGGGAAGCGCGCGGGGAAGCGCTGTTTGCCAATCCTCGCAACGCGGCCGCCGGGTCTTTGCGGCAGCTGGATCCAAAAATTGCCGCAAAGCGCAGACTGGATGTGATTATTTTTAATTTGCAGCTGGCGCACGGTGCTGCCTTTGAAGCCCATTCGCAGACGCTGGATTATTTGCAGGCGCTGGGCTTTCGCACCATTGTCTATCAGCGGTGCACCGCGATTTCCGACGCCGAGCGGCGCATCACGCAGATTAACGATACCAGAGAGCAGTTTGCCTACGACATCGACGGCGCGGTCATCAAGCTGGACAGTCTGCACGGGCGGCAAGCACTGGGCAGTACGGCAAAGTTTCCGCGCTGGGCGGTGGCCTATAAATATCCGCCGGAAATCAAACCGACCGTTGTGCGGGAGATCATTGTGCAGGTGGGACGCACCGGCGTTTTGACGCCCAAGGCGGTTGTTGCACCGGTGCGTCTGGCTGGAACCACCGTAACCGGCGCAACGCTGCATAATCAGGATTTTATTTCCGAAAAAGACATTCGCGTGGGCGATACGGTGCGCATTCGCAAAGCAGGGGAAATTATCCCCGAGATTCTGGAGGTCGTGCCGGAAAAGCGGCCGGAGGGCACACACCGGTATTTTCTGCCGGATACCTGTCCGGTGTGCGGCGCGCCGGTACAGCGCGATGACGATGGCGTGGCGATTCGCTGCACCGGCGCAGAATGTCCGGCGCAGCTGCTGCGCAACATCGCGCATTTTGCCTCTCGCAACGCCATGGATATTGACGGCCTTGGCGAGGCGATTGTTCAGCAGCTCATTGACGGCAAGCTGCTTCAGTCGCCGGCGGATCTGTATTATCTGGAATTTGAAAAGGTTGCCGCGCTGGATCGAATGGGGGAAACCTCCACAAAAAATCTCCTGACGGCCATTGCAAACAGCCGGGAAAATGATTTGGCGAAGCTGCTCAACGGCTTCGGCATCCGACAGGTCGGCGAAAAGGCAGGCAAGGTGCTTGCGGCTTACTTTGGCGACCTTGACGCGCTGATGGCTGCCGACGAAGCATCCCTGGTGCTGGTGCCGGATATTGGCGCAATCACCGCGCGCAGCATCTGCAGCTGGTTTCGCAATCCCCAGTCCCAGCATCTTGTGCGGCGGCTGCGCGAAGCCGGCGTCAACTTCAAGAGTCTGGCAGAGAAAACCGACGCGCGGTTTGCCGGGATGACCTTTGTGCTGACTGGCGCGCTTACCAAGTTCACCCGGGCGGAGGCAGAAGAAAGTATTGAGCGATACGGCGGAAAAGCAAGCGCCAGCGTGTCCAAAAAAACAAGCTACGTTGTGGCCGGTGAAAACGCCGGCAGTAAGCTCACAAAAGCGTCCGCACTTGGGATTCCCGTTTTGACCGAGCAGGAATTTTTGAACCTGCTGCAATGAAGAAAAGGCACTTTTCGATGATGCGAAAAGTGCCTTTTTGGTCGTGCGGCAATGATATAACGGTTGACACCGCAATGGCGGAATGGTAAGATAAGGTCGCATTTAGTCGAAGCTAACAGCTCCGCAGAGGGGGATTCTATGAATCTGACAGAATTAAAGATCAAGGAAGATGCAATCATTGAAACCGTTGGCGGAGCGGGCGCACTGCGGCGACATTTGCTGGATATGGGCCTTACCCCCGGCACGGAAATTACGCTGGTCAAGCGCGCGCCCATGGGCGACCCCATCGAGGTGGAGGTTCGCGGCTACGAGCTGACGCTCCGCATGGCAGATGCGGAGAAAATTGAAATCACGCAGCCGCACCCCAATGACCACCATCACGCATCCACCGAACGAATGATGGATCGAACCCATCCCGGCCATGGCGAAATGAATGCCGCCCATCGTCGCGCCCGCCGTGCCCGTACGGACGCGGTGATCCCGGAAGGGAAGCCCCTGAAGTTTGCGTTGGCAGGCAATCAGAATTGCGGCAAAACCACGCTTTTTAATCAGCTGACAGGCGCCAATCAGCATGTCGGCAATTTCCCCGGCGTCACCGTTGACCGCAAGGACGGCGTGATTCGCAGCCACGCGGACGCTACCGTGACGGATTTGCCGGGCATCTATTCGCTTTCCCCCTATTCCAGTGAGGAAATTGTTACGCGCGATTTCCTGCTTCATGAGAATCTCACCGGCATCATCAACATCGTGGATGCG
>JAQUZL010000011.1 GCA_028691385.1 Oscillospiraceae bacterium | reverse complement strand
TCAGAAACAGGCCGATGTTTGCCCAGGTAAAGGCGAACGACCAGATCTTGAAGTCCGGAATGGCGCCCAGGTTCACGCCCAAGAAGTTAAAGTTCAGTCCGATCAGGTTCGGGGCAATGCCGGTGAGCTGATCCATAAAGGCGCCCATCTGGCTGGCCGCGGAGATCTGATAGTAGTAGCCGGTGGTATCAATTGCAATGCCGGAATTCTGAAGCACGGTGACGATCTGCGTGACCTGCTCGGCACCAAGGCCGAACATATAGGTGAGCGGAGAACGGATCATGTAAAACAGCGGCAGCAGAATCAGCATTGGCAGCATGCCCCACAGGCAGCCGCCGGTGGTGGAAACGCCCTCGTCGTGGTACAGATCCATCACAGCCTGCTGATAGCGCTGCTTGTCCGAGCCGTACTTTTTCTCCAGCGCCTTCATGCGCGGGCTTAGGCGGGACATTTTCATGGAGCTTTTTTTCGCCTTCATGCTCAAAGGCAGCAAAACAAGCTTGATGAGGATTGAGAAAATAATCAGTGCGACGCCATAGCTGTTGAAAATCTGGTAAAGCTGCAGCAGCAGCCAGCCCATTGGCCGCATGATTAGAATCTTAAATGGATTCATTAAATTCCTCCCGTCGGAACGGTCCGGTTTTCAGGGAACCGGGTCATAAGGGTTTGAGTGGTTGAATGGGTTGCACCGCGCAAGTCGCTTGATGGTCATCCAGCCGCCCCGAAGCGCGCCGTATTTTTCCAGCGCTTCCATCGCATACTGCGAGCAGGTGGGGGTAAAGCGGCATCTGGCCGGGTACATGGGAGAGATGGCGCGCTGATAGAACCGAATCAGTTTACACAGAATCGTCTTCATGGAGCGGCTCCTTTTGCTGCAACAGACCCAATTTACCCGCAAGACTGAGATAGGCCTGAGTCAGCTCTGAAAATGGCGCATTGATCGCGCGGCTGCGCGCTACGACAACAATGTCGTAGCCGGGCAGAAACTGCGTTTCGTGCAGCCGATAGATTTCGCGCAGTCTGCGTTTGGTGCGATTGCGCAGCACGGCGTTGCACAGCTTCGGCGAAATGGTATAACCCAGCCGATTCTGCGCGCGTCCGTTGCGACGGCAATAAAGGACAAGATGCCGGTTCACGGCGGACTTGCCCTTGGTATACAGACGACGAAAAATATGATTCTGTTTGAGTGATACGGAGAATCGCATGGAATCCCTCTTCATGCGTGACATGAAACAGATGGGGCGAACAGAAGTTCCTTCCATTCACCCCATTCAAAATGTCAAGCGAATTGTTGCGGCGACAGACATTAGTAGGTCAGTCTGTTACGGCCTTTGGCACGGCGGCGGGCAAGAACCTTGCGGCCGTTTGCGGTTGCCATTCTCTTGCGGAAACCATGCACCTTGGATGCGTGCAGTTTCTTGGGCTGGTAGGTACGCTTCATCTGGGGACACCTCCTAAAATCATCAAAAATGCTCAACAACCATGTTGCCATGGTCGCAGCGGGTCATAAAAAGATGCGCACACGTGCGCGATATACATTATATCGGATAAAACGCAATTCTGTCAACACTTTTGAAAAAATCTCAGAAAAATTGTGTTGTCTTATCCGGGATAAACACTAAATACGGGATTATTTCTTGGAAAGGGTGCTCGACGCATGCTGCGTGTCCAGCAATTTCCCAATAATTTGGTTGGAAACGAGGAAGCCCTTGGGGGTCAGGCGCCAGCGGCCACGCTGATATTCGGCAAAGCCCTGTTCGGCATATTGCTTCAGCTCCCGCTCCAGCGGGCGGAACGCCATGAGGAAGGTTTTGACATATTCCTCCTCCTCGATTCCGGCGGCGGTGCGCAGCCGGAGCATCAGATATTCTCCCGCGCGCTCACGCATGGGTATTTGCACGCACTCGGACAAAATCGCGCCGCCGTGGGCAATGCCGTCGATGTAGCCGGGAAGATCCGGCGCGCAGGTAAATCGCTTGCCCGCGAAGTTGGACGCGGCGGCGGGGCCGAAGCCCAGATATTCCCCGCCCAGCCAGTATCGCAGATTGTGCAGGCTTTCAAAGCCTGTGCGGGCAAAGTTGGAAATCTCATACTGGTTGTAGCCATAGGATTCCAGCGCGGAAACGGCATAGAGATACATGTCGGCCTGCGCGTCGTCGTCGGGCAGGTTGGCGCAGTCCTCATAGCCGGCCAGCGGCGTGCCCGGCTCCACCTTCAGTCCATAGCAGGACAGGTGCTCCGGCTTCAGCTCCACCACATGGCGCAGGGTGTTCATCCACTGTGCCCGGGTCTGGTTGGGCAGGCCGTACATGAGATCCAGAGAGAGATTGTCAAAGCCGGCTTCCCGCGCGACGCGCACGGCGGAAACGGCCTGCCCATAGGTGTGAGGACGGCCGAGCGCCTTGAGCATCTCGTCGGCGTCGTTCTGCACGCCGAGGGAAATGCGGTTGAAGCCTGCCCGACGCAGCGCGCGCAGCTCCCGCAGCGAAACGCTGTCGGGGTTGGCCTCCATGGTAATCTCCGCGTCCGGGGCAATGTCAAACCGCTTGTACAGCTCGCCGAGGATGCGTTTAAGCCCGTCCGCGCCGAAAAAACTGGGCGTGCCGCCGCCAAAATAGACGGTGTCCACCAGATAGTCGCCCGCGCCTCTGGCGGTTTCCCGGATATGGGTCACCAGCGCCTGCACGTACCGATCCATGAGATCCCGGTCGCGGCTGCCGCCGATGGAGTAAAAATCACAGTACTCGCACTTGCTGCGGCAAAAGGGGATGTGGACATAAATGCCCAGCGTTTTGCCCTGTTCCATGGCGTTAATCCTCACTATCGAGCTTCAGAACGGCCATAAACGCCTCGCCGGGGACGGAGACCGTGCCGAACTGACGCATCTTCTTTTTGCCTTCCTTCTGCTTTTCCAGCAGCTTCTTTTTCCGGGTGATGTCGCCGCCGTAGCACTTGGCAAGCACGTCCTTGCGCAGCGCCTTGATGGTTTCCCGGGCGATGACCTTGCCCCCGATGGCGGCCTGCACGGGAATCTCGAACATCTGGCGGGGGATGTTGTCCTTGAGCTTTTCCACAATTTTGCGGGCGCGCTGATAGGCGCGCTCTTCAAAGACGATGAAGCTCAGCGCGTCGATGACGTCGCCGTTGAGCAAAATATCCAGCTTGACCAGCTTCGACGGGCGATAGCCCACCAGTGTGTAGTCCAGGGACGCATAGCCGCGGGTTTTGGACTTAAGCGCGTCGAAAAAGTCGTAGATGATCTCGTTGAGGGGCATGATATAGTGAATTTCCACCCGCGTCTTGTCCAGATAGGTCATGTCCTGGTATTCGCCCCGGCGATTCTGGCACATGTCCATGATGCTGCCCACATACTCGGGCGGCGCAATAATGGACGCCTTCACGAACGGCTCCTCGCCCTGCTCGATTTCCACCGTGGGCGGAAAATCGGCGGGGTTGTCCACCAGAAGCACGGTGTGGTCGGTTTTGGTGATGCGATAGACCACGTTGGGCGCGGTGGTGATGAGGTCAAGGTTGAACTCGCGCTCAAGCCGCTCTTCGATGATCTCCATGTGCAGCAGTCCCAAAAAGCCACACCGGAAGCCAAAGCCCAGCGCGGTGGAGGTTTCCGGTTCGTAGCTGAGGCTGGCGTCGTTGAGCTTGAGCTTTTCCAGCGCGTCCTTGAGGTCGGCATAGCGCGCGCCGTCGGCGGGATAGATGCCGCAATAGACCATGGGCTGCGCCTCATGGTAGCCGGGCAGCGGGGAAGCGGCGGGATTTTGCACGCTGGTCACGGTGTCGCCCACTTTGGTGTCCGCCACATCCTTGATCGACGCGGTGAAATAGCCCACCTCGCCTGCGCCCAGCGCGTCGGTGGGGGTCATGCCGATGGGGTGCAGATAGCCCACTTCCAGCACGCGATAGCGCGCGCCGGAGGCCATCATCCGCACCTCGTCGCCGGTGCGGATCACGCCGTCCATCACGCGCAGATAGACGATGACGCCGCGATAGGCGTCGTACTGGCTGTCAAAGATCAGCGCGCGCATCGGCGCGCTGCGGTCGCCTGTGGGCGCGGGAACGTGGGCAACGATGTCCTCCAGCACGGCGGAAATATTGATGCCGTTTTTGGCGGAAATCTCCGGCGCGTCCATGGCGGGCAGGCCGATCACGTCCTCAATCTCGTGCTTCACTTCCTCCGGCCTTGCCGCAGGCAGGTCAATCTTGTTGACCACCGGCAGCACCTCCAGATTGGCGTCCACCGCCAGATAGGCGTTGGCCAGCGTTTGCGCCTCAATGCCCTGCGCGGCGTCCACCACCAGCACCGCGCCCTCGCAGGCGGCCAGCGACCGGCTCACTTCATAGTTGAAGTCCACGTGACCCGGGGTGTCGATCAGATTCAGAACGTAATCCTCGCCATTTTGCGCCGTATAGACAAGGCGGATGGCGCGCGCCTTGATGGTGATGCCGCGCTCGCGCTCAAGATCCATATTGTCAAGCAGCTGATTTTCCATCTCCCGCTGCTCCACGCCGTGACACAGCTCAATGAGCCGGTCGGACAGGGTGGACTTGCCGTGGTCGATATGGGCGATGATGGAAAAGTTGCGAAGTTTGCCAAGGTCAGTCAATCCAAACACTCCAGTTCCGTGAAATAATATAGTAAAGTATACCCGAATGCGCCGCGTTTGTAAAGCAGGCAACCGGCTGCCAAGCCGGGATATTTTGCAGACGCCGCCAACGCGGCGGCGGCGAACCTGCTGTACTTCCGGCGGAATAACAGGACAAAATTTGTGCAATTTGCCGGTTTACAAATCGGCGAATTGTGAATAGAATGAGCACATAAACTGATGAGAAAGAAAAGTAGTCCCCGAACCCTGATTTTTAGAGAGTCGCAGGCGGTGCAATTGCGGCAGTCAGAACCGGATGAATGGTCTTTCGAGGGCGGTCTGAACGGATGCAAATCCAAGTAGTGGCCGACGGGAACCCTCCCGTTACCAATTGGGCGCGTATGATGGTGCGTGAAGCGAGTGGACGATTTTTCGTCAATCCGGGTGGTATCGCAGGAGTTTTGCTCTTGTCCCAGAATGTGGGGCAGGAGTTTTTTTATTGCCCAAATTCCCACCGTTGGCAGCGGCGGGACCATCCAAGACCCGGAAAATAAATTTGAAGGAGTCCCTTATCATGAAAAAACTGCTTTCCCTGCTGCTTGCTGCAGCCATGACCCTGTCCCTTGCCGCCTGCGGCGCGGCCAACACCCAGAGCGCCGGCACGTCCCCAACGGATGCAGATGATGCCACGGCGTCTTACAAGGTCGGAATTGTGAACTATGTGGACGATGCGTCCCTCAACCAAATTGTGGAAAATGTAGAATCCCAGTTGGACGCCAAGGCGGCCGAGCTGGGCGTGACCTTTCAATACGCCGATTATTATGCCAATGCGCAGGCCGATTCTGCGGTGCTCAGCCAGATTGCGGCGGATCTCATCGCGGACGAGGTGGATGTGATCGTTGCCATCGCGACGCCGGTGGCAGTGCTGATGCAGTCGGCCACCGAGGACAATGAAATTCCGGTCGTCTTTGCGGCCGTATCCGATCCGGTCGGCGCGGGGCTGGTGGCGTCCATGGAGCAGCCCGGCGGCAATGTGACCGGCACGTCCGATTTTCTGGACACCGAGTCCATCCTCAAGCTGATGCTTGCGGCAGATCCCAACTGTGACAAGGTGGGGCTGCTGTATGACACCGCGCAGGATTCCTCCGCGCAGCCCATTGCCGATGCAAAGGCGTTCTTGGACGCCAAGGGCATTGCCTACACCGAAAAGACCGGCTCCACCACCGATGAGGTCGTGCTTGCGGCGCAGGCGCTCATCGACGAGGGCGTGGACGCGGTGTTCACCCCCACCGACAACACCATTATGATTGCGGAGCTGTCCATCTATGAGCGCTTCGAGCAGGCGGGCATTGCCCACTACTGCGGCGCGAACTCCTTCGCCCTGAACGGTGCGTTCTGCGGCTACGGCGTGGACTATGCGAACCTTGGCAAGGTTACCGGCGATATGGTGGCGGAGCTGCTCACCGGCGGCAAGACCCCGGCGGAAATCCCGGTGCAGACCTTTGACAACGGCATTGCCACCGTTAACACCGAAACCTGCGCCGCGCTGGGCTTTGATCTGGACGCGATCAAGGAAGCCTTTGCACCGCTGGCCACCCAGATCGTGGAGATTCAGACCGCCGAATCGTTCGGCGAATAAACATACCTTGCAGGCAAACGTCGGCGCCTTGCGCCGGCGTGTGCCTGCATCAATCAATGTTTGGAGGTGCCCGTATGGGTCAAATCATCAGCCTTGGCGTGCTGCAGAGCGCGGTTGAATTGGGGCTTGTCTATGCGCTGGTCGCATTGGCGCTGTTTCTCAGCTATTCCATGCTGAACGTCTGCGATCTGTCCACGGACGGATGCTTTACCCTTGGCTGCGCGGTGGGCGCGATTGTGGCGCTGGCGGGTCATCCGTTTCTGGCGATTCCGGCTGCCATGGGCGCGGGCGTTCTGTCCGGCTTTGTCACGGCGCAGCTGCAAACCCGCTTCGGCGTGGAGAGTCTGCTGGCGGGCATCATCGTGAACACCGGCCTTTATACGATTAATATCCTTGTGATGGGCAAGGTCACGCTGAACCTCAACAGTACCACGACGCTGTTTACCATGGCGAAGGTCGCCTTTGGCGGGGGCTACTACAAGCTGCTGCTGGCGCTGCTGTTCGTGGTGGCGGTGGTGGCGGTTCTGCTGTGGTTTCTCGGCACGCGGCTGGGTCTTAGCATCCGCGCCACCGGCGACAATGCCTCCATGGTGCGCGCGTCGTCCATCAACCCGGCGGTGACCGTCACGGTGGGGCTGTGCGTGTCAGGCGCGCTTACGGCGCTGGCCGGTTGCCTCATCGGCGAATATAACAAAACCTGCGACATCAACATGGGCACCGGTATGGTGACCATCGCGCTGGCGTCGCTCATCATCGGCGAAACCATCTTTGGGCGCAAAAGCATCGGCTGGCGCGCGGTGGGCGTGGTGCTCGGCTCGGTGCTTTACCGCATCGTGGTGGCCATCGCTCTGCGGCTGAATATGCCGGCGTCGGCGCTGAAGCTCGTTTCTGCGGTGATTGTCGCAGTGGCCATCGCCCTGCCCACCATCCGCGCCAAAGCCGCGTTTTATCGAAAAAAGCGCGCCGCACTGGCCGCGAGAAAGGAGCGCAAAGCATGCTGAGTATCCGTCATCTCTCCAAAACCTTCAATGCCGGCACGGTCAACGAAAAACAGGCGCTGCGCGATTTATCGCTGGAGGTGCCGGACGGCGATTTTATCACCATTATCGGCTCTAACGGCGCGGGCAAATCCACGCTGTTCAACGCCATCTGCGGCACGTTCTATGCCGACGCAGGCGAGATTGTGCTCGCTGGCGCCGACATCACCTATTTGCCGGAATACAAGCGCTATCATGAAATCGGCCATATTTTTCAAGATCCCATGAAGGGAACCGCGCCCCATATGACCATTGAGGAAAACCTCTCCATCGCCTATTTCCGCGCCGGACGCGCGGGCACGCTGCGCCGGGTGAGCCGCGCGGATAAGGCGCTGTTCCGCGAGCAGCTGGCGCTGCTGGATATGGGGCTGGAGGATCGGATGAAAAGTCCGGTGGGGCTTCTTTCCGGCGGGCAGCGGCAGGCGCTGACGCTGCTGATGGCCACCATGGTCACGCCGAAGCTGCTGCTGCTTGACGAGCACACGGCCGCGCTTGACCCGGCCACAGCGGATAAGGTGCTCTCGCTCACCATGGACATTGTGTCCGCGCGCCGCCTGACCTGCCTGATGGTGACCCACAATATGCATCAGGCGCTCAGCCTTGGCAATCGCACCATCATGATGGACGGCGGAAAAATCGTGCTGGACGTGCGCGACGAAACCCGCGCGGGGATGACGGTGCAGGATCTGCTGGACCAGTTCGCCGCCGGAACCGGCAGCGCGCTGGATGCCGACCGAATTTTGCTCTCCAAAAAACCGCAGTAAAAAACGCCGCCGAAATCAAACGATTTCGGCGGCGTTTTTTTGTCAAAATCAGAACCGGAGCTGATAGCGGCCGTCGGTCACCTGCAGGAGCGACGCGCCAAAGAACCGGGTCATGGCGCGCACAAGATACGCGGTATCGCGTACGCCTGCGGTTTCATAGGGCGAGTGCATGGCCAGCTGCGCAAGGCCAATGTCCACCGCGTTAACGGAAACCTGCGTGTTGGACAGATTGCCGAGGGTGGAGCCGCCTGCCATATCGCTGCGATTGGTGAAATGCTGGCAGGGTACGTCCGCTTCCTTGCAGATTGCCTGGAACAGCGCGCAGGATACGGCGTCGGTGGTGTATTTCTGGTTGGCGTTGTGTTTGATCACAATGCCGCGATTCATCACCGGCCGGTTCACCGGATCTGCTACGTCGCCCCGGTTGGGGTGGACGGCATGGGCATTGTCTGCGGAAACCAAAAAAGAATTGGCAATCGCGGTGTGATACTGCTCCGGCGTGCGGCCGAGCGAGCGGTTGATGCGCGCAAGCGTGTCGCGCAGCAGCGTAGAGCAAGCGCCCTGCTTGGTGCCGCTGCCCACCTCCTCGTTGTCAAACACCGCAAGCACCGGCACGGCCGTGCCGGGCGCGGCGGCCAGAAAGCCCTGCGTAGTTGCCCATGCGCACTGCAGATCGTCCAGCCGCGGGCTGGAAATGTATTCGCCGTTTGCGCCCCAGACAGTGCCCGCCATGCGGTTGTAGAGGAACAGGTCTGCGCCCAGCACGTCCTCCGCGCGGACGCCGGCGGCGTCCGCGATGACGCCGGGCAGGGTGTCTGCGGCGGTTTCATCGCCATAGAGCGGCAAAAGATCCTTCTGCGGATCGTAGGCGTAGCCCTCGTTGACGGTGCGGTTCATGTGGATGGCAAGGTTGGGAATCATTACAAGGTCGCGCGCCACATTCACCAGATGACTCTCGAAACCGCCGTCCGTGCGGACAATCACGCGCCCGGCGATGCTGAGCGGCCGATCAAACCACGGCGCCATCAGCATGCCGCCGTATTTTTCCACATTCAGCTTGGTATAGCAGCCCTCCGCGCGCAGCGCCGGGCTGTGCTTGAGCTTGAAAGACGGGCTGTCGGAGTGAGATGCGGCGATCTGGAAGCCGGAAAAGTCCCGGCAGGGGATCTGAAAGGCGATGACGGACGAGCCGTTGCGGGTCAGGTAGTAGCTTCCGCCCTGCTCCAGCGTCCAGAGCTGTGATTCGGCCAGCGGCCGATAGCCCGCCGCATCCAGCAGCGCAGTCAGTTCGCGCACCGCGTGAAAACACGTGGGGCTGCGCGCAATAAAATCCATCATATCCTTTGCGGTTGTTTCAAACATGAAAATGCCTCACTTTGTCCCGTTGCGTTTTGCAATGGCCGGCAGGATGCAGCCAAGCCCCAGCAGCACGCACGGGGTGATGATGTTCAGCGCCAGCTGGAACGCATCCTCGCTGTAAACGCCCAGAATGCAGGCAAACGCCGTCAGGGCAAAGCACCAGACGCCAAGTCCCATGCCAAGTCCCTTTTTCTTGGTAAAGCGGTATTCTGCCGGGAATTTCTCGCCGGCCTTTTTCAGCGCGATATAGGCCACAAAGACCCACAGGTAACGCATGGGCATGCACACGCTGTTGAGCTTGGTGAGCCATTTGACCATGGCGTTGACGCTGCCAATGCCAAAGGCCGGAATGATAATCAGGATGCCCACGATGATGAAAACCATCTTCAGGCCGTTGGTGTACGCGCCGTTTTTGTTCTGCTTCAGCAGCGAATCCGGGATAAAGCGGCGGTCTGCGTTGCCAAGGAGCATGCGCAGCGGCGCGTCGATGGAGAGAATCATAACGGCGAACTGGCTGATGAGGTTGGTCAGGCCGTAGAGAATGACAAACAGGTTGCCCACGTGGTAATATTCACCCAGACGCTGGAAGGAATAGTATGCGCCGTTGGTCAGCAAATCGTCGGGGATGTTGTTGGAGTCAAACATCATACCCATTGCCACCGTGCCGAGAATTGCGCACACAGCCACCATGACGGCCATGACGATGATACCCTTGGGGAACTGGCTCGACGGATCTTTCATCTTGTTGACATAGGGCGAGATTTTTTCACAGCCGCCCACGGCAAAGACGAGAATTGATATATTCAGGAAGAAGGTCAGATCGAAGGTCGGCACGAAGTTCTTGAAGTTCCAGTCGATTTTCGCCAGCGACGCGCCGGTGATGGCGGGCGCGGCCATCATCATCAGGATGAACAGCAGGGACATGACGAACATGCACGAGCCTGCCACGGACGAGAGCTTTTTGAGAATGCCAAGCCCCTTGCCGGACAGATAAAACGCGAAAATGAACACGGCCAGACACAGCAGCTGCAGCACCAGCGGGTTCATCAGCGAAACGCGGTTGTCCTGAAACAGCGCCCAGCTACCGGCGATGATTGTGGACTGCGGCTTTTGAGAGATATACGGCATATGCACAACCCAGTAGGTCCAGCCTGCATAGTAGGCCAGGCGCGGGCCGACGGTTTCCTCAATCCAGGAGCTGACGCCGCCGCCAAGCTCCTTGAAGGCAGAGCCAAGCTCACCGACCATCAGCGCATAGGGGACAAAATACAGCGCGAAAATGAGAACCCATGCGCCCACGGCGCGCGTACCGCCATAGAACGAGAATCCGTTGACCACGTTGCCGAAGCCCCAGACGGTCATAAAGCCCATGAGTGCCAGAGAGTACCATAATAATTTCTTTTCTTGTTTCACAGTGCTTCCTCCTTATTGTTTCCATCAGGCAGGCACGGAAAACGCCTGTCCATGTTGCGCCATGTGCGTGGCGGTCAACCCACGGAACATGGCGAAATTCTATTTTATGGCAATATCCCACAAAATAGAATTTCGATGATTCGATGCATATGGAAATTATAACGAATGACATCTGCGTTTGCAATAGTTCCTGCAAAAATTATTGGATATAACAATAAACATCTCATTTCGGCAAAAAAATCCGGCTGAAAAGCAAGCTTGCTTTTCAGCCGGATTTGGGAGGTTTCCGTCACAGCAGTGGCGCCATGAATCGCAGAATTGCGCGCATCACCCGGCGCGGCAGCGCAATGTTGCGGCAGTCGGCCAAGGTGATGGGAATGCATTTTCTCAGCGTTTGCTCAAAGTCCCGGCGAATGTCGGCGATGCAGTCCGTGCGATAGAGCCAAACGCCGTTTTCAAAATGCAGGTACAAGCTGCGAAAATCCATGTTGATGGATCCGACGGTGGCATAGGTGTCGTCCACGCAGAACACCTTGCTGTGGAGAAAGCCCGGCTCGTACTCATAGATGCGTACCCCGGCTTCCACCAGCTGCTGATAGTTCGCGCGGGTCAGGGCGTGCACATAGTGCTTGTCGGGGATGTGCGGCGTGATGATGCGTACGTCAAGGCCGCCCTTGGCGGCATTGGTGAGCGCGGTGCACATGGTGTCGTCGATGATGAGATAGGGCGTCATGATGGAAATGGAGCGAGTCGCGTGGGCAATGAGGTTCAGATAGACGTTTTCACCCACCGGTTCAAAATCCAGCGGCGAATCGCAGTAGGGCTGCACAAATCCGGTTCCCACGGTGGAAATCCGCGTCGGCAAAAAGGCGGAAAAGTCGCTGCGTGAACGGAAAATTCCGTCCCAAAAGGACAAAAACATGACAGTCATGGCATAGACCGCGTCGCCGCGCAGCAGGATGCCGCTGTCCTTCCAGTGGCCAAAACGCTCGACCTTATTGATGTATTCATCGGCCAGATTGATCCCGCCGGTGAAGCCCACCACGCCGTCAATGATCATCAATTTGCGGTGGCTGCGATTGTTGAGCCGGGAGGACAGCACCGGGACGAATGGATTGAAGGCGGTGGCGCGAATGCCAAGCTTTGCCAGCTTTTTGGCATAGTGGGTGGGCAGGCGGGTGATGCAGCCGAAATCGTCATAGATGATGCGCACATCGACGCCCTGCGCGGCCTTCTGCCGCAGAATCTCCAGAATGGCCGACCACATCGTGCCTTTTTCAATGATGAAATACTCCAGAAAAATATACTTTTCCGCCTTGCGCAGTTCCCGCAGCATGGCGGAAAAGCACGCCTCCCCGGGCGAGAGATAGGTGGTCTCCGTGTTTTCGTAGACCGGGCAGTCGGCGCAGCGGATGAGATAGCGCGCCTGTGCGGCGGCGTGGCGGTTTTCCGCGAGCAGCGCGCCATAGACGGCGTTATCCTGATGTAGCGCGCGGCGCATGCCCTCCTGCGTCAGCTCCATTTTGCGTTTTTGCCGCAGACTGAGCCGATTGCCGCCAAAGGTCAGGTACAAAATACCGCCGAACAGCGGAAAGGTCAGAAGCGGTACAATCCACGCGATTTTATAGGCGGGCTTGGTATGATCGTTGGAGATGATATAGATGACCAGCGCGAACGCCAGAATCTCCATCACGCCGGAAAACCAGTTGAGGTAGTCGTCGAAAAACTTGAGCGTCACGAAAAAGAACGCAAGCTGCCCCAGAATGGCCAGCGAAACCAGAAAAACCCGCTGGAACATCAACTTTAACAGATTGCGCATCGCATCGCTCCCTTTCCGACAACGGCTCGATTATGCCTCCAACGCTGAAATTTTATCAATGCGGCGCTGATGGCGGCCGCCCTCAAATTCGGTGGCAAGAAACACCTCGACAATGCGAAGCGCCAGATTTTGTCCCACAATGCCCGCGCCCAGCGCCAGCATGTTGGCGTTGTTGTGCCGGCGCGTCATTTCAGCCGACAAAAGGTCGCCGCACAGCGCGCAGCGGATGCCGCGCACCTTGTTGGCGCAGATGGAAA
The DNA here is from genome assembly GCA_028691385.1 of Oscillospiraceae bacterium. Taxonomy (GTDB): domain Bacteria; phylum Bacillota; class Clostridia; order Oscillospirales; family Oscillospiraceae; genus JAQUZL01. The sequence goes on along the minus strand of JAQUZL010000011.1, from coordinate 11,766 downwards.
CGCCGATGCCGGTGGTGCAGATGACGATGCCGCGGTCGCACGCGCCGCTGGCGACCGCGTTTGCCGCTGCGGCCGCAAATTCGGGATAGTCGCAGCTGTCGGTGGAATTGGTGCCGCAGTCCACGACCTCATGGCCGTGATCCAGCAGATACTGCTTGACGGTTTCTTTTAAGGCGTAGCCGCCGTGATCGCAGCCAATCGAAAGCTTCATAAGATTTTCCTCCTAAATGTGTTCGGTGATTTTATGGTTGGAACAGGGAAATCATTTCCGGTTTCCGCTGTTCAAATACCGCAAGAGAACGAAAGCCCACCGCGCGCAGCAGCGCCATGCCGTCGGCCAGCCCCTGGGCCATATTTTCCGGCACGTGGGCGTCGGAGCCGATGGTGACAAGCTCGCCGCCAAGGGCGCGATAGCGTTCAAGAATCCAGCGCGGCGGCATCGGCTCGCCGCCGCAGTTGAGATAACCGGAGGTGTTCAGCTCGATCCCCTTGCCGCGCCGCACTACCGCGCACAGCAGCGCGTCGAGCTGCTCCTTGCAAAAATCAAAGTCCACGCCCACGCCGTCGCGCACGCGCATATAGCGCAGCGGATAGGTGATGTGGCCGATGACGTCGTAAAAATCGGACTCCGCCACGGCGGTCAGCTGCGCCAGATAGTCCAAAATCAGCCTGCGGCAGGCGTCGGCGCTGTCGTAGTGCTGAAAGTAATAGTCCCGGCCAAAGAGCGGGTTGTGCACCGAGCCGATGACAAAATCCAGCGGCAGCGCCAGCACCTCGCGGGCATAGTCCGGCGACTGGGTCGGTTCGCCCAGCTCCACGCCAAGGCGCAGCTTCATGCGGCCGCCGAGCGTATTCTGCGCGGCCGAAAACTGCGCCAGCTCCGCCTCCCAGGAAAAGGTACGGCAGAGCGCGCCATCCTCGTTCACGCAGTCGCAGTGGTCGGTAAAACAGACCTCTCCCACGCCTTGGTGCAGCGCGGCCAGCGCCATATCGGTCATGGAAAACGCGCCGTCCGGCGAGCAAAGACTGTGGCAGTGATCGTTAAATAGCATAGAACCCTTCCTTTAGTGCAGCCAGAGTGTCACGGAGCATGCAAGGCTGAGCAGCAGCGTCATCGCGGCATAAAGCCCTGCCGCAAAGCCGTGCCCGCGATTGGCAAAGCCCTGAAATACCATGCACAGCGCGGCGCTCGCCAGCGCGGTAAAGGCAGGTGAGCCGGTCATGAGCCAGGTGGGCAAAAGGCCAAGATAGGCCAGCGTCAGAAACAGCGGCCGCGCGTCGTGCCGGGAAAGGCACACGGTAAACAGCGCGCAGACGGCAAACAGACTGCCCCAAAACAGCAGCGGATTCAAAAAAGACAGTGTGGCCGCAGTCTGAAAGTGGATGGAAAAGACTGCGCTTTGCCGCAGCAGGGAGAACACTGACCGGTAGTATGCCGCAGAGCGCAGATAATCGGGAAAAGCGAGCCGATTGGCAGCGCCGATGGCCATCAGCAGCGCAAAGACAGCTGCGGCCACGGCCAGCGCGGCAAAAATCAGCGTGAAAATGAGATCAGCCAGCCGCCCCGGCCTCCGGCGGCGGACAAACCGCAGTCCCAGCCCGATGAAAAACAGCACGAGCCATGCGCCAATTGCGCTGAGCGCGCAGGCATTGGAAAATGCGGCAAGCGGCAGTGCGGCCGCGCCGAGGAGAATCGGCGGCAGCGTTTTGCGCAGGCGCGCGTCATAATCTGTGGTGAGCCAGCAGTAGAGCAGGGCAAACGCGCAGACAAGCCAGACTGCGCTGGTGTCCTGCAGGCCGGAATAGGGCGAGCAGTTGCAGGCGACAACCGCTGTGCCGAGCCAGGCAAAGCCGCTGCTGCCAAGCAGCGCGCGCAGCAGCAGGTACGTGGGCGCAAGCACAGCCACCAAGGGAAAAAAGGTGTTGCCAAGCGGCGTCGCCAAGGTGGCTTGCGTGGGCAGCAGCAGATCCATCACGGCCATCACGGCGCAGCTGATCAGCCCCAGCGCCAAAAGCCCCAGCGCCACGGCGTCGCGGCCGTGCAGGCGGCTGCGCAGGCCGGAAAAGGAAAGCGGCGCTGCGTCATACAGCGCGATCCATTCCAGCGTGCCGCGCTTTGGCGCCATGGCGCGGCAATACGCGCCAAAGTAGGCTGCCAGCGCGAGGATCAGCAGAACAAATAAAATTGCTGCGGCGAGGGTCAGGGGCAACGCGCGGATTGTCATGGGATTACCAGCTCCAATCTGGCTCTATTGTAGCAAATGAATCCGCAAATGGCAAGAAAAGCCATCCATTCGGCTGCGGCTCACACAATATAGCGGCCAAGACGCGGAATCCTTGCAAGCAGCAGCGACAGCGCCATGCTGATCACATAGGTGGCTGCCACAATCAGGGGCACGCTGAGAATCGGATTTAGCGTATGGGTGTTCAGACCCAGCAGGTCAAGACCAATCAAAACGAAAAAGTGGCAAAGATACAGGCCGTAGGTCGCCTTGGACGCACGGGTAACAAGCGATTGCACAGAATCAGAAAGCCGCAAATCACGGAATTTCGACTGGAAGAACAAAAATACGGCGCACGACGGCAAAAAGGTTGTTGGCAGCAGATTGCTGTAATAGGCTTCCACTGGCGCGCCCGTCAGATTGGAGTGCAAAGCCGTGGCCAGCACCACAAACAAAATCGAGCCCCCGGCCGCGAAATACAGCGTTCGCTGCAGCTTATGCGCCAGACCGTAGGTGACAAGATAGTGTCCCAGAACAAAATATCCCACATAGCACATGGACGATGCGCCAAGCCCCGACCACGCGTCAAGCTGCGTTAAAACGCCCGACAGCGGCGGAATGCAGCCGAGAATCGCGTGGAAAAAAGCATAGCCAAACAAAATGCAGAGCAGGTATCGCTCCGTCTTTTGATTGGTGCAGAGCTTTCTTAGCAGAGGAATAAACAGATACACGCCAATGAGCGCATAGAGAAACCAGAGATGGACATAGCCCAGCGGCGCGGCGGATACCGTGGTAAAGAACGCAGAGCGCGGCCCAAGCCAAACATACAGCTTATAACAGGTGGCCCAAAACAGCAACGGGATCAGCAGGTGCGGCAGGTTGTGCCGGTACAGCTTTTTTATGGAAAAAGCGGCGTCCTCGCGCAAAAACAGCGCGCCCGACACCATAAACAGAACCGGAACGCAAAAGCGGGAAAAGCTGTCATAAATGTTGTATACATTCCATGACAGGGAATTGACAGGGTCAAAATACCAGTTTTCGGCACTGACATGCACCATAACCACAAAAAACATACAGAACAGCCGGGTGAGATCCAGATTCAAAATGCGCTGCCGCGTGGCAGACGATTCGGCGCAAAGCGGGGAGGTGGACATAAAGATCAAGCTCCTCTTCTCATGGAATATTATAAACAATAATACTATTTTACCATGCGCCGGCAAGCCTGTCCATTGCAGGAGCAAAAAAAGACGCGGTCGGACAGATTTTTCTGTCCGACCGCGGAGGGTAAGCCTTATTTTTTCTCGAATATTTTGTGCCGCTTTTTGCCGCCGCCCGCCTCATCGAGCTTGCGCAGCAGCTCCTTTTGGTCGGCGGTAAGTCCTGTCGGCGTTTCCACCACCACGGTGACAAACAGGTCGCCGCGTGTTTTATAGCCAACATAGGGCATGCCCTTGCCCTTGAGCCGGAAGGTGGTGCCGGTCTGCGTTCCCTCGGGAACGGTATAGCGCACCTTGTCCTCCAGCGTGGGAATTTCAATCTCCGCACCCAGCGCCGCCTGCGTAAACGAGATCGGGATGGAGCACATCAGGCTCGCGCCGTCCCGGGTAAACAGCGGATGGGTCAGCACGCCCACCGCCACCAGCAGATCGCCGGCGCTGCCGCCGTTCGTGCCCGCGTGACCCTCGCCACGGACGCGGATGGACTGCCCGTTGTCGATGCCGGCGGGGATTTTCACATGGATTTTTTTGTTGCGGCGCACCTTGCCCTTGCCCTTGCAGGTGGGGCAGGGATTGGACACAATGGTGCCCGTGCCGCCGCACTGGGAGCAGGCCGCCGTCTGAATAAACACGCCCATGGGCGTCTGCCGCTGCACGCGCACCTCGCCCGAGCCGCCGCACGAGGGACAGGTTTTCGGCGCTGCGCCGTCGGCACTGCCGGTGCCGCTGCACTTGGCGCAGTCCTCAATGCGGCCGATGGTGATCTCTTTTTCGATGCCCTTTGCGGCCTCTTCAAATGTAATGGTGGTTTCGGAAACGATGTCCTGCCCCTTGCGCGGCGCGTTGCGCCGCTGGGTGGATCGACCGCCGCCACCACCAAAAAAGTCGTTAAAAATACTGCCAAAGTCGCCAAATCCGCCGAAGCCGCCGAAGCCCTCACCAAAGGGACTGCCAGCGTTGGGGTTGAAGTTGGGGTCGACGCCGGCAAAGCCATACTGGTCATACCGCGCGCGCTTGTCTGCGCTTGAGAGCACCTCGTAGGCCTCGCCGACCTCTTTGAATTTTTCTTCTGCGACCTGATCCCCGGGATTCATGTCCGGATGATACTGCTGGGCAAGCTTGCGGTATGCTTTTTTAATTTCCGCATCGCTTGCGGATTTGCCAACGCCCAGCACCTCATAATAGTCGCGCTTGTTATCTGCCATGCGTCCTCACCTCGTTTTGTCGAACTGCGGCCATTGGAATGCGCCTTGCACACCCATCGCCGAAAAACTGGGAAAAAGGGGGTGCGACTGCACCCCCTTATGAAGCTGTTGCTTACTTTTTATCGTCGTCCACGACCTCGTAGTCTGCGTCGACCACATCGTCGCCGCCGGGCTGTGCGCCGGGCGTCGGGCCTGCCTGCGGGCCAGCCTGCGCGCCGCCGGCTGCGCCGGCTTCGGGGCCTGCCTGCTGATAGAGCTTCTCGCTGATGGCGAAGAAGGCCTTCTGCACGGCTTCGGTATCGGCCTTGATGGCTTCGATATCCGTGCCCTTCATGGTTTCCTTAAGCTTTTCAACGGCGGCCTTGACCGGCGCTTTCTCGCTCTCGTTGACCTTGTCACCCAAATCCGTCATGGTCTTTTCGGCCTGATAGATCATCTGGTCAGCGGCGTTGCGGGCGTCAATCTCATCGCGCTTGGCCTTATCCTCGCCGGCAAACTGCTCGGCTTCCTTGACGGCCTTTTCCACGTCCTCCTTACTCATGTTGGAAGAAGAGGTGATGGTGATCTTCTGCTCCTTGCCGGTGCCAAGATCCTTGGCCGACACATTGACAATGCCGTTGGCGTCGATGTCGAAGGTGACCTCAATCTGCGGCACGCCGCGCGGCGCGGGGGCGATGCCGGAGAGCTGGAACTTGCCCAGAGTTTTGTTATAGGACGCCATTTCGCGCTCGCCCTGCAGCACGTGCACCTCAACGGAGGTCTGGCCGTCGGCGGCGGTGGAGAATACCTGACTCTTCTTGGTGGGGATGGTGGTGTTGCGCTCAATCAGCTTGGTGAACACGCCGCCCATGGTTTCAATGCCAAGGCTCAGCGGCGTGACGTCCAGCAGCAGCAGACCCTTGACGTCGCCGCCCAGCACGCCGCCCTGAATGGCTGCGCCGACTGCGACGCATTCGTCCGGGTTGATGCCCTTGAAGCCCTCTTTGCCGGTGATCTGCTTGACGGCGTCCTGCACGGCCGGAATCCGGCTCGAGCCGCCCACCAGCAGCACCTTGGCAATGTCGTTTGCGGAAAGACCCGCATCAGACAGCGCCTGCTTGACCGGGGTCATGGTCTCTTCCACCAGATCTGCGGTCAGCTCGTTGAACTTTGCGCGGGTCAAGGTGAGATCCAGATGCTTCGGGCCGGTGGCGTCAGCGGTGATATACGGCAGGTTGATGGTGCTCGAGGTGACGCCGGACAGCTCAATCTTGGCCTTTTCAGCGGCCTCTTTCAGGCGCTGCATGGCGACCTTGTCGGCGGAGAGATCGATGCCGTCGGTCTTTTTGAATTCAGAAACCAGATATTTCATGATGCGCTCGTCGAAATCGTCGCCGCCCAGACGCGTGTTGCCGTTGGTGGCCAGCACCTCGATGACGCCGTCGCCGATGTCCAGAATGGACACGTCGAACGTGCCGCCGCCAAGGTCATAGACCATGATCTTCTGGGACTCTTCCTTGTCCACGCCGTAAGCCAGCGCTGCGGCAGTTGGCTCGTTGATGATCCGCTTGACCTCAAGACCGGCAATCTTGCCGGCGTCCTTGGTGGCCTGACGCTGGGCGTCGTTGAAGTAGGCCGGAACGGTGATGACGGCCTCGGTGACGGGGGTGCCGAGGTAGGCCTCTGCGTCCGCCTTCAGCTTCTGCAAAATCATGGCCGAAATTTCCTGCGGGGTGTACTTCTTATCGTCAATGGCGACGCGGTAATCCGAGCCCATGTGGCGCTTGATGGACGAAATGGTGCGCTCTGCGTTGGTGACGGCCTGCCGCTTTGCCACCTGACCCACCATGCGCTCGCCGGTTTTGGAAAACGCGACGATGGACGGCGTGGTGCGGTTGCCCTCTGCGTTTGCGATTACGACCGGTTCGCCGCCCTCAATGACGGCGACACAGCTGTTTGTTGTACCAAGGTCAATACCAATTGTCTTTCCCATAATAAATATCCTCCTATATCAAACCTATGAATTTATAAAATCAGTTCGCAACCTTGACCATTGCGAAGCGGACGACTTTCTCGCCCACGACGAAGCCCTTCTGGAACACGTCTGCAATGACGTTTTCGCTCAGGGACGCATCTTCCATGTGCATGACCGCGTTATGTCTGGTGGGGTCAAAGGCCTCGCCGACCTCGCCAAAGGCCGTCACGCCCAAATTTTCCATGATCTGCTGAAGGCCGGTCATGGTCATTTCCACGCCCTTGCGGTAGGCCTCGTCGGCGGTTTGCTGCTTGAGCGCCCGGTCGAGATTGTCGTAGACCGGGAGAAACTTTTCCAGCGTGTCAGACCGAACCTCGGTGTAGAGCGCCTCGCGCTCCTTCTGGCTGCGCTTGCGGAAATTATCATACTCCGCGGCAAGGCGGAGATAATTGTCCTTTTCTGCGGCAAGCTCTGCGCGCAGCTTGTCGGTCTCCGACGGCTCCGGCGGGCTTTCCGGCTGCGCGGGCTGGGGCTGCTGGACGTCTTGCACGTCGGCGTCTACGGTGTCCGGCTGCTGCGCGGGCGCGTCGGTGTTTTTCTTGTTTTTTGCCATTTATGAATCCTCCTTATCCGTTTCGGATGGCGGGAGTTCGGATGTTCCGAACATTTTTGCGAGTCCTTCGGCAAAGTAGCTGAGTCTTGCCGTTACCTTTGCGTAGTCCATTCTGGTTGGGCCGACCACGCCGATCATGCCCTTCATGCCCTCGCCAATGTCGAACTGCGTCATGACAACACTGGTGTCGCGCAGCTCCTTGGAGATGTCCTCCGGTCCTACGAGGATTTGGGTGCCGTTGCCGCCGATGGTGGCCGGCAGATTGGAGATGATGTCCTCGTCGAGCGTGGTCAGCATTTGCTGCGCTTTGTCAATATCGTGGAATTCCGGCTGCGAGAGCAGTCGGTTTTGACCGGTGAGAAAGACCTCACTGTGCTGCTGCGCCTGCAAAAGATCTGCCACGAAGTCCACAACAATGGGAACAAGGCTGGCTGCGTCGCCGGCGTTTTTGGTGATGCGGTCAATCAGCTCCGGGGTAAAGCCGCTGGCGGGAATGCCGGCCAGACTGGCGTTCAGCACCGCGCCCAGCAGCTTCAAATCGTGGTCTGTGATCACAAGAGGCAGGCGAATGAGCTTGTTTTTAATTTCGTCGGAGCTGAGCATGACGACCAGAATGATGCTCTGGGTGCCTGCGCCGATGAAATCAAAGCGTTTCACGCTGAGCTGCTGCACATGGCTTCTGACCGCGTAAGCCGGAAGATCGGTGAGCTGAGAAACCAGCTTGCCAATCTGGCTGATGACCTTGTCGGCCTGCGCCATTTTCATTTCCATGGCCTGATTGAGGCTCTTGGTTTCGTCGGTGGAAAGCCGGTAGTCCTGCATCAGCTCGTTTACATACAGCCGGTAGCCCAGCGCCGACGGGACGCGTCCGGCCGAGGTGTGCGGCTGCTCGAGAAGCCCCAAATCCGTCAGCGCCGCCATTTCATTGCGGATGGTGGCCGAGGAATAGTTCAGCTCCGGCAGCTGGGAAATCGCTTTGGAACTCACAGGCTCCGCCGTCCGGACATAGTCCTCCACAATCGCGCGAAGAATTTTCTTTTGCCGTTCCGATGGTCCCATGGGTTCACCTCATTTCAATTTTAGCACTCAATATCCCCGAGTGCTAAAGCTAATTTAGCACTGACGCTCTGGAATGTCAAGAGGAGAAGATGAATAATTTTTGAATTTTACAGCCATTGGCAGGCTGGCTGAAATTTACAAGTATGTTACAGATCGCGATGCTGCCTTGACCGTTTGCCGCGCCATGCCCTATACTGGAATCAAACAGGAAAAGGAGGCCGCACCGTGAAACGACTGCTCACTCTGATTTTAATAGTATGTCTGCTTGCCGGGCTGTCCATTCCGGCGGGCGCGGCGCAGCTTGCGTTTACGGATTATGAGAAAATTCGCAACAATGATGCAATTGCCATGCTGGTGGATCTCGATTTGATTTCCGGCTTTGACGACGGCTCGTTCCGTCCCACGACCAGCATTACCCGCGCCGAGATTGCAAAAATTTGCAGCATGCTGATTGACAGCCCCGCACAAACCGCCCCCGGCGTCTTTTCCGACGTCAAGAGCGGCTATTGGGCAGAGACGTATATCGCCAACTGCTATGCGGCAGGGATTCTCAGCGGCGATGATACGGGACGGTTTTATCCGCGCTCGACTGTGACGGCGCAGGAGTTGGCAAAAATGCTGATGCGCTGTATCGGCGTGGACGGCGGCGCCTTTACGGGTGCGGGCTGGGCCGACACCGTGAACAGCGAAGCCGACGCGCTGGGGATATTTAAGGGCTTCAGCGGCGTCCGAACCAAGGCGCTGACCCGCGATGAGGCATGCGGACTGATTTATAATGCCCTGCAATGCAGATCGATTGCATCCTATGTGGACAGTACGCCGGTCTATCGGTCGGACGCGCTGCTCAATCCGCAGACGCTGCTCGAATACCGGTTTGGCGCGGTGCGCTATGAAGAGCTGCTGACCGGCAACGAATATGCCGATCTCGCGGCGCAGGGCGGCCGCCTGGATGCGGGGTTGACAAAAATTGAGCACCATCGGGCGTTTTCCATCACCACGCAGCTGGAGATGATTGGTCGGTATGTGGTGATCTATCTGGTGAACGGCGAGGTGATCGGTGTGCCGACGCGCAGCCTGTCAGAGGTCTATTATACCTGTTCAACCGGCTTGGAATTTGGCAAGCTGCTGGGGCAGGTGGGCTATCAGGTGGGCGACAACACCGCCTATTATATCAATTATGATGTGGCCAGCGCGGCGCAGGTCAGCATGCTGCGGGATCATTGCAGCATCACCGTGGTGGATCACACCAACGACAAGACCATTGACCTTGTAATGGCCACGGTTTACAGCCCCTATCGCTTGGGCGAAATTGCGGCGCAGCTGGCCACCGAAGCGCCGGCGGGGGTGAAAGAGACCGATACGGTTTTTGCCGCGAAAATCGCAGATACCTATTATTTGGAGCCGTAAGGCGTAAAATACTGTAAAAAAATGCCCACAGGATGCTTCCTGTGGGCATTTGCTATCAGACTGCTTCTTCGGATTCGGCGGGGTCGTGAATGGTGACGCGGGCAATGTCCGCACCCAATTCGCGGAGCTTTCCGACGATGTTTTCATAGCCCCGCTCCACAAAGTGAATGTCGTCAATGGTGGTGACGCCGTCCGCCGCCAATCCCGCGATAATCATGGCCGCGCCGGCGCGCAGATCAAACGCGCGCACATCGCAGCCGCGCAGCTGCGCAACGCCCTCGGTCACAGCGACCTTGCCGTCCACCTGAATGGCTGCGCCCATGCGGCAAAGCTCGGCCACAAACCGGTATCGGTTGTCATAAATCCCTTCGGTCACAATGCTGGTGCCCTGCGCCAGAGAAAGGCAGGCGACGATTTGCGGCTGCATATCCGTGGGGAAACCGGGATAGGGCGAGGTTTTGACGTTGGTTTTCCGCAGCGGCGCGGTGCGCTCCACGCGGATGGCCTCGTCGTATTCCGTGATGGTCACGCCCATCTCTCGAAGCTTGGCGGTGATGCAGTCCATATGCTTGGGAATCACATTTTGCACCAACACATTGCCGCCGGTGGCTGAAACCGCTGCCATATAGGTGCCGGCCTCGATTTGATCGGGAATAATGGTGTGGTAGCCGCCACCGAGCTGCTGCACGCCGCGCACCTTGATGATGTTGGTGCCCGCACCGGAGATCTGCGCGCCCATGGCGTTGAGAAAGTTGGCCAAATCGACGATATGTGGCTCGCGCGCGCAGTTTTCAATCACGGTCATGCCGCTGGAAAGCGTAGCGGCAATCATAATGTTCATGGTTGCGCCGACGGAAACAATGTCGAGATAGACATGACCGCCATGCAGGCCATTTTCAGTTTTTGCGATGACATAGCCCGCAGACTGCTCCACGGTCGCGCCCATGGCCTCAAAGCCCTTAATGTGCTGGTCAATGGGACGGACGCCGAAATAGCAACCGCCCGGCATGGAAACCTTGGCGTAGCCAAAGCGGCCAAGCAGCGCGCCGATCAGATAGCTGGACGCGCGGATACGCCGGACAAGATCCGACGGCGCGACCATGTTATTGATATGCGCGCAGTTAATCTCGACAATGGACGGACTGACGCGGCGAACCTCTGCGCCCATCATCGCGAGAATCTCCAGCAAGAGATTGACGTCCGATATATCAGGCAGATTTTCGATCCGGCAAGTACCCTTGACAAGAATCGTGGCAGGCAGAATGGCAACAGCGGCATTTTTCGCGCCGGAGATATTGACGGTACCGTTCAACGGCCGACCGCCATGGATGACGTATTTATTCATTGCGTATCCCTCTTTTAAGGAGTTTGCAGAAATGTACAGACGAATCCTGATTTGCTGGAAGTAGTATACCATTCTTTTTCCAAAATGTAAAGAAAATTTAACCTATTGAAACTTCTCCCGTGATACCGTTAATTTGGAAATCTCCGGCGTCGGTGGCGACGCGCCACACCGGCTCAAGACGGATGCTGGATATGGAGGCGGCGTCAGCGCGGCGGTAGCCCTGCTGGGCGGACAGAATCCGCGTGCCGGTCCAATCAAGCGCGTCGCGGCTGGCAAGCAGCGCAACGAGCGCTTCGGCGCAGTTCATGCAATTGCGTTCGGTCACGCGACTGAGCGTGCCGAGATAGGCGGTTCCGTCCATGGTGGTGAGCACGCCGTCCTGATAGATCAGGCTGACCTGCGCGGGATAGACCGGCAGACCAAACAGGCTTTGCGTCAGCGTCACGGTCTGCTGTACGCCGTCCTGCGCAATGTCCGAAACGGCTGCCGTGACGCCGATGGACTGCAAAATTTTTACCGCCGCGCCGGCCGGATCGTTCACGCGGCCGACTGCCGGTAGCGACGCCTGCAGCGCGCCGCTGCGATAGATTTGAAAGGCGCCTGCCTTGGAAGAAAAACTGCTGTAATAGCGGGCGGTGTCATCCTCATAGAGCACGTCGCTGCCCAAAAGCGCCTGCGCGGCAGACAAGCTTGCATCCTCATTATATGCAATACTGAGCGTTGGAACCGCAACAGTTTCCGGTA
>JAQUZL010000114.1 GCA_028691385.1 Oscillospiraceae bacterium | reverse complement strand
CCGCCGGACGGCGGTTTGACACAGACGCGTCCGGGCGCTATAATGGCAGAGAACCGTTTTGCTGCGATACATTATTATAATATAGCAGCAACATCTTGTATTTTGTTTCGGCGCGGCTACCATCGCTTGCGCCCGAATGGGAGGATTTTTTCATGGCTGACCCCATTGCCGCCGTCAGTACGGCGTCCGCCCCCGCCGCCATCGGCATTTTGCGGCTGTCCGGCGACGGCGTGATTGCCATCGCCGCGCAGGTCTTTTCCCCGGCGTCCGGCCGCAGTCTTGCCGACGTGCCAAGCCGCCATCTGGTGCTGGGCGTGCTGCGCAGCCGCGACGGCCATATCATCGACCGGCCCATGGCCACCGTGTCCCGCGCGCCGCACAGCTATACCGGCGAGGACACCTGCGAGATTCACTGTCACGGCGCGCCCGCTGTGCTGGCCGAGGGGCTTGCCGCGCTGCTGAACGCCGGCGCGCGTCAGGCTTCCCCGGGCGAGTTTACCCGCCGGGCGTTTCTCAACGGCCGGATGGATCTCACCGAAGCCGAAGCCGTAGCCGACCTCATCGACGCGGAAACTGCCGAGCAGGCCGAAAATGCCGCCAGTCAGCTGGGCGGCGCGGTACGTGCCCGGGTGGAGCCGGTCTATTCCGCGCTCACCGATATTATGGCGCATTTTCACGCCGCGCTGGACTATCCCGACGAGGACATTGCCCCCTTCGCCCTGCGGGAATACGCCGCGCTGCTGGAAACGCAGCGGCAGGCGCTTCTGGAGTTTCTTTCCACGCAGGAACGCGGCAGGGTGCTGCGCCACGGCGTGCGCGCGGCGCTGCTGGGCAGTCCCAACGCCGGAAAATCCAGTCTTTTGAACGCGCTGGCAGGCTATGACCGGGTGATTGTGTCCGCCACGCCCGGCACGACCCGCGATACCGTGTCCGAGTCCGTTCGCCTTGGCGGCGTGGTGCTGCAGCTGTCAGACACGGCGGGCATCCGCGACGCGGGCGATGAAATTGAGCGCCTTGGCGTGCTGCGCAGCGAGGACGCGGCAAGGCAGGCCGCGCTTGCCCTGTTCGTGTGCGACGCCTCCCGGCCGCTGCGCCCGGAGGATACCCGCGCCATCGCGGCGGCAAAAACCGCCCGGCGCAGCATCGGCATCCTCAATAAGTGCGACCTTACGCAGGTGGTGACCGCGCTGCCCTTTGACACGGTGCTGCGCGTGTCGGCAAAGACCGGCGAGGGACTTTCCGCGCTGGACGCGGCGATTCGCGCGATGTTTGCCGGCGGCGCGCCCTGCGACGGGTCGCTGCTGACCAACGAGCGGCAGGCCGCCGCCATCGGCCGCGCCGTCCGCGCCATTGAAGCCGCGCAGGAGGCCATGGCGCGCGGCATGACGCCCGACGCGGTGCTTGTGGGCGTGGAGGACGCGCTGCAGGCGCTTTCGGAGCTGACCGGCCGGGTCATGCGCGAGGATATTGTCGCGCGAATTTTTGAACGCTTCTGCGTCGGAAAATGAGGGAACATCATGATCGCATATTTGGATAATTCCGCCACCACCAAGCCCTGCGACGCCGCCGTCGCCGCCGTCACCGACGCTTTGACCCAGCACTGGCACAATCCGTCGAGTCTGTACGAGCCGGGGAACGAATCCCATCGGATGCTGGAAGCCGCCCGCGCTGCGGTCGCAGGCGCGCTGGGCGCAGAACCGGGGCGGGTGTTTTTCACCTCCGGCGGCACCGAGGCCGACAACTGGGCGATTTTCGGCGCGACGCGCCGCATGGCCAAGCGCGGCCATCACATCATCACCACCGCCTATGAGCACCATGCGGTGCTGGGCTGCTTCGGCGAGCTGGAAAAGCAGGGCTGGGATGTGACCTATCTGCAGCCCGACGCGCAGGGGCGCATCACCACGGACGATCTCAAGGCCGCGCTGCGGCCGGACACCGTGTTTGTTTCCGTCATGATGGTGAACAACGAGGTGGGCGCGGTGCTGCCCATCGCCGAGATGGCGAAAGCCGTCCACCGGGTCAATCGGGAAGCCATTTTCCACACCGACGCGGTGCAGGGCTTTTTGAAGGTACCGTTCCGCGCCGGCAGTCTGGGCGCGGATCTCATCAGCATTTCCGGCCATAAGGTGCACGGCCCCAAGGGCGTGGGCGCGCTGTACATCCGCAAAGACCTGCCGCTGCCCGCGCTGCTGTTTGGCGGCGGACAGGAAAGCGCCTACCGCTCCGGCACGGAGGCCATGCCGGCAATCTGCGGCTTCGGCGCTGCCTGCGCGGCGCTCGCGCCCACCGCGCGGGCGGATATCGCCCATATGGAGCGCGTGAAGCTGTACGCGCTGGAGGTTCTTTCCGATGTGCCGGGGCTTGTGATTCTCGGCGCGCACGACGCGCCGCAGATTGTGAACCTTTCCGTTCCCGGCCTGCGCAGTCAGGGGATTCTCAACTGCCTGCAGTCGGACGGTGTGTATGTTTCCGCCGGCTCTGCCTGCGCCCGCGGCCATCGCAGCCACGTGCTCGCGTCCATGGGCGCGGACGAGAAAACCATTGACGGCTCGATCCGCGTGAGCCTTTGCCGGGACAGCACCACGGCGGAAATCGATCTGTTGCACGAAAGTCTGCGCCGCGCCGTCAAAACGCTCAAAGGATGAGCCGGTATTGACAAAAACTCTGATCTGTTTACCAGATTGACAATTGTCCTCGACGGAAATATAATTGGTACATTATCAAAAAATTAGAAATGACTGGGAGGTCATAGCAATGTACACGATCAAAACGCTGAACAAAATTGCCCGCATCGGGCTTGACCGGCTGGACAGTAAGCTCTTCCGGGTGGACGACGCGTCTGACGCGCCCGAGGGAATCCTGCTGCGCAGCGCCGACATGCTGGAGATGCAGATGCCCGCATCCCTGCTGGCCATTGGCCGCGCAGGCGCAGGCACCAACAACATTCCGTCCGACCGCTGCGCGGCTGATGGCATCTGCGTGTTCAACACGCCGGGCGCCAATGCCAACGCCGTCAAGGAACTGGCGATCTGTTCACTGCTGCTTTCCTCCCGTAACATCTATGAGGGCATCTGCTGGTGTCAGGGGCTTTCCGATGGCGAAACCACCGTTGACAAGCAGGTCGAAAAGGGCAAGTCCGCCTTTGTCGGCCCCGAGCTGCTGGGCAAGACGCTGGGCGTGGTCGGCATGGGCGCAATCGGCCGTCTGGTGGCGGAAGCCGCCAAGGGGCTTGGCATGCACGTGATCGGCTACGATCCGTTTTTGCAGCAGGCGGACGTTCCCCTGGTGAGCCTTGACGAGCTGTACGCCGCTGCGGACTACATCACCCTGCACGTGCCCGCCAACAAGGATACCAAGGGCATGATTGACGAAGCCGCCATCTCCAAGATGAAAGACGGCGCGCGCATCGTGAATCTCGCGCGCGGCACGCTGGTCAAGACCGACGCGCTGCTGGCCGCGCTGGATGCGGGCAAGCTTGCCGCCTATGTCGTTGATTTCCCCGACGCCGGGGTTCTGGGTCACAAGGGCATTGTCACCATTCCGCATCTGGGCGCTTCCACGCCGGAGGCGGAGGACAACTGCGCCATCATGGCCGCCGACCAGGTGGGTGATTTCCTCCTCAACGGCAACATTAAAAACGCCGTCAACCTGCCATCTGTCAGCCTGCCGCGCACCGGCGCAGCGCGCATCACCGTCCTGTCCAAGGGCGCTGACGCCGCCGCCATCGCTGACGCCGCAGGCAAGGTTACCGCATCGGCCAGCGGCACGCGCGGCGAATACGCCTACGCCATCTTTGACGGTGCGGTCGCGCCCGACGCCGTCCGCGCCATCCCGGGCGTCATCCGCGTCCGCGAACTGTAACAAACCGGCAAGCGCCGGATTTACCCAATGGGTAAATCCGGCGCTTTTTATTTCCCCCCCCATTTTTAATGCACGCCTCCTTTTTGAAATCGCAGGTTGTGTCCGCCGCCATTCCATTGCCCCGGAATGGCGGCTTTTGCTATTTGATCAGCCACTGCATTCCCGCAAGCTCACCAAAAAGATCAACACCGAACGATTCATCCGATTGATCGATCGGCGTATCATAACAATTTCTTGCCAATGTGTCAGGACTAATGTATGATTATAATTAGTCCGATTCGGCGCTGGGATTGCCGAAAGCCAGGCGCATTTTGAATGCGATATTCTGCGGCGCATCTGCCTGACTTGGCTGCCCAGACATAGCCTGAAAATTTTTTTATTTTATGCGATAAATTGTATCTGTGACGTGTTATACAGTCAAAGGGCAAACGCTCAAAAATAACAGGAGGTACATGAAGATGACAGAGATAAAAAAATTGGGAAGGCCCGGCATCATGATAGGATCCGGTATTGTAGTGCTCGCGATTGTGTTTGCCGCGCTATATTTTCTGTTGCCCAGCCAATATCTTTCCATTGACGTCAACCCCAGTATTGAGCTGAAGCTCAACAGACTAAACCAGATTATGGAAATCAATGCGGCCAATGAGGATGCACAAGCGCTGTTAGATGGCTACAAGGCGGAGGGGCACAATGCCAAGATGGTCACAGCAGAGCTTATGGTCATGCTGATTGAGCGGGGGTACCTTGGTGAGAACAAACAAAATGATATTCTCATCACAATGGACAACGGCGGCTCCGCCAAGACGCTGGACGGCTTATGCGTACAGGTGAATGACATTTTGGCCACCCACAACCTGACGGCAACCGTGGTCGGGCAGCTCGTCAGGCTTTCGCCGGAAACTGTAACAGCGGCGAAAGAAAACGGCATGTCCGCCGGAAAAATGTCGATTATCGAAAGGCTGCTTTCCTCTGATGAAAGTCTAAAATCGGAGGAGCTTGTGAAAATCAGTGTAGGCGATCTGGTGAGCTATGCAACAGCCTTTGACATCCCCATGGATGTGATGGAGGATTCTCTGGATGTGGCAGAGGATCGTCTGGGCGATTCCGCGGTGCTTGATGCCCTTGAAGATGTCCTTGATGACCACGATGACCACGACAACACTGATGGCGCTGACGACGCCGATGACCACGACGACGCTGATGACCACGACGACACTGATGACGCTGACGACGACGATACCGACCACGCTGACGACCCCGATGACCACGACGACGCCGATGACGCGGACGACGACGATA
>JAQUZL010000010.1 GCA_028691385.1 Oscillospiraceae bacterium | reverse complement strand
GGCAGCGATACCCACGCCATGGCGACGCCAAGGTGGAAGCTGAGAATCACCAGGCAATAAAACCGCGCGCGCACCAGATGCTTTGTTTCATGGTCGCAGAAGTAGTCCGTCAGCGAAATGGCGGTCTGCTTGAGATTGTTGGTTGAAAAAATACTCGAGCAGACGTTCCCATCCGCGCCCTTGAAAGAATTCCACTGAAACGCCATGCAGAAAAAGATGGGATACATCGCCAGAAACGGGTTCATTTCTGCTGGAAACGTGCTCATCAGTATCACGCTGACAAACTCGATTCCAACGCAGACAAGCTGCACGTCCTTGTGCGTCTTGCGGATAATCAGCACCGTGAGGCACGTTGCTGAAAAATAGAGGATTGCCGCGCCGAGATAGATCAGCGCGCTGCGCCAGTTCAGCGACAGCACGGACATGGTCAGCCGAATCAGGTTGAGCGTCTGCGCATTTGCCATGTCGCCCCGATTCAGGATCGCGTAGCCGGCCATAAAGCCGCCGACTATTGCCATATTATAATGTATGGTTCGTTTGATGGTTGCTTCCTGCATGCTTCGACCTCGATTGCAGTTAGATTTTGTTCCATATTATAGTCCTTTTCGGATATTTTGTCACCCTGTTCTTTTTGATTGACATACATAGAATTTCGAGGTATGATAAATACATAGAGAATCTATGTATCAGGAGGTGCACAAATGAAACGCAAGCAGGTTATGGCGCACACCAGTCTTTTGGTGCTCGCGCTGCTCTCCGCCGAAGATATGTATGGCTACCAGATGATTGCTGCGCTGAGCGGCAAGCTGGATTCCACCTTCGCCATGAAGGAGGGCACGCTCTACCCCATTTTGCACGCGCTGGAAAATGACGGTTCGGTCACGTCCTATGAAAAAGAGGCCGCCGCCGGCAAACCCCGCAAATACTATCACCTGACCATGAAGGGCAAGCTGCAGCTGCGTGAGGAGCAGTCGCAGTGGCGCGCCTATCAGCGCGCGGTGGACGCGGTGGTGTCCTCTGCCGTGCTGGCCTGAGGTGCGGCCATGGAGGATTTCAAGGACTTTCTGGACGCGGTCTGCCGATTTCTGCCCCGCGCCACTGAGGAAGAGCGGGCGGCGCTGCGCAAGGAGCTGTCGGACCATCTGTGCGACCATGCGGAATTTCTGGAGCAGTGCGGCGTCCCGCCGGAGGAGGCCGCGCAGCGCGCGGTAGCCGCTATGGGCAGCGCCGAGATCATTGGCCGGGACTATAACGCCACGCTCTCACCGGTATGGCTGCTGATCGGCCGTATCTGCAAAACCGTCTCGGTGCTTCTGATTCTTTTGAGCGTCGGCATGCTCCTGAACACCGGCGGCAATCTGGCAGGCAACCTGAAAGCGCGGTTTTCGCCGGCGTCCTATGCCATGAGCCACGGTCAAATGCTGACGCAAATCCCACTGGATGAAAAAATTTCTGTTGGCCGCAGCATTCTGCGCTGCTATGGCGCGGGCATTGGGCTGGACGCGCAATCGGAATATTTTTTCTATTTGGACACCGTACTCTACAACCGCAATCCCCTGCAGGCAGCGCCCCAATGCACGCCGCTGCTAGAAGTGGCGGCAGACGGCACGGTTGACCGCTTTGGCGGCGGCGGAGGATCCGGCGGCGCTTACTGGAGGCAGTGGTGCTATGCGCTTTCTTACGGCGCGCCGGCCATCACCGTTTCCATCACCTATGCCGGGCAGGTCACGTCGCTGGAAATCCCGCTGAATTGGGAGGGCGTGCCATGATGAAAAAAATTTGCACCCGCAGGCGGCGCGCCCTCCGCCGCATCTGCTGCTTCCTTCTGGTTGCCGCGCTGTTTTTTTGCGGCCGCTTTTATGGACTGACGCCGCGCTGGGGGCTGAACGATTTGGAAAACACCTATGCCCTTGACCGCACCACGCGCGTTGCCTATCTGCACGACGGCGGCATTTCCGCCAGCCGGTTTTCGCTGCTGGTGCTGTCCGAAAATGACGATGCGCTGCTGTTTGGCGCCACCAGATTTCATTTACTGATCGGCTGGTACGGCGTTGGTGCGGCCGTCGCGCCGCGCGAGCCAAACGCCCCGGTCACCGCCGGATACTATGACTGGTCGGATGACAGCGGCAGTCTGTCCTACGGCTTTGGCTGCATGACCGGCGCGGCGCGCGTGCAGCTTCTTTGCGTCTATTCCGACTTTCAGACCGGACGGTCGGAAATTTTGGAGCGCACCGTCACGCCGGACGACTGCATGCGGTTCGGCGGCGAGGACTATTTTGCCGTCCCCCTGCCCCAAAGCGGCCATTCCGATTGGTACCGCGCGAACGTCCTGCTCACCGCCTATGACGAAAATGGCAGCGCCATTGTCTGGACGGATCCCGATGGCGCAGGCGGCGCGACGCACGCGCTTGCATACGGAACCAGTACCTTCTCATAACAGACAGCGCCCGCAAACAGGCCGTTTTCGAACGGATTGTTTGCGGGCGCTTGATCATTTTTCGTTATTTTCCGCTGTCGCCGTAGTTTTTTAGCACGCGAGCGCTGGGGTCATTGACCTTGCAGCCGTCCCACGCCTTGTTCGGCATCCAGAAATCCGCCACCATCTGGCTCTGGCCGGGATAGTATTTTTCGAAAATCTCGCGGTAGAGCAGGCTCTCCCTGGTAAACGGACGGGCGTGGGAATACCGCATCCGTTTTTCCTCGAATTCGGCGTCGGAATAGCAGCTTTCCGCATATTCCTTGAGGTCATCCACCATGGAGTGACCCACCGCGTCGGAAAAGGCCGCCTTTTCCCGCCACAGAATTTCCTCCGGCAGGTAATCGCCCTCGAAGGCCTTGCGCAGCAGGTACTTGCCCTTGCCATAGGTGTTCATTTTCTTCTCCGGGTCGATGGACATGACGTAGCGCACAAAATCCAGATCGCCGAACGGCACGCGCGCCTCCAGCGAGTTCACACTGATGCAGCGGTCGGCGCGCAGCACGTCATACATATGCAGCTCGCGGATGCGGCGCTGCGCTTCCCACTGGAACGCCTGCGCATCGGGTGCAAAGTCGGTGTATTTATAGCCGAACAGCTCGTCGCTGATCTCGCCGGTCAGCAGCACCCGCAGATCGCTGGTTTCATGGATGGCCTTGCAGATCAAATACATGCCCATGGACGCGCGGATGGTGGTGATGTCAAACGTGCCCAGCAGCGCAATGACCGATTCCAGACTGGCGCGCACCATATCCCGGTCAATGATGACCTCGGTGTGGTCAGAATGGAGGTAATCCGCCACCTGCCTGGCATATTTCAGGTCAATCGCGTCGGTTTTCATGCCGATGGCATAGGTGCGAATGGGTTTTTCCAGTTTTTTTGCCGCGATGGCGCAGACCAGCGAGCTGTCCAGACCGCCGGAGAGCAAAAATCCCACCGGCGTGTCGGAATCCAGTCGCTTTTCCACACCGGCGACCAGCTTTTCCCGGATTTTCGTCGTAATTGTGTCAAGGTCGTCCGTGCAGACCGTCTTGACCGCCGCAATGTCCTCATACTGCACAAAGTTGCCGTCGCAATAGAAGCTGCCGATGGGAAACGGACGAATCTCGGCGCACAGATCCATCAGGTTTTTCGGCTCGCTGGCAAAGGCGATTGCGCCGCTTTCGGAATAGCCATAGTACAGCGGACGGATGCCAATGGGATCGCGCGCCGCAATCAGTCGGTCGCGCGCGCCGTCATAGAGCACCATGGCGAACTCCGCATCCAAATGAGAGAACATCTCCAGCCCATATTCCTCGTACAGCGGCAGCAATATTTCGCAGTCGGAATCGCTTTGGAACACATAGCCCTTTTCTTCCAGCGCCTTTTTCTGCGCGCGAAAGCCGTACAGCTCCCCGTTGCAAACCACACGGTTCTCGCCGCGCGCAAACGGCTGCATGCCCTCCGGCGTCAGACCCATGATGGCAAGCCGTCCGAATCCCAGATAGCCGGACTTTGTTTCCATCACCCGGTGATCATCCGGGCCGCGGCTGGACGCGCGCAGCAGCAGTTCCTCAAATTTTTCTTTCCGCAGGTCCTTCCCTGCATAACCCATGACACAGCACATAATTTTTCTCCTTTTTGGTAAATTGGTGGAAAAAAGGGATCAAAAAAAGACAGCCCACTCGTCCCTTTGATTAGGACGAATCGCTGTCCGATCCGCGGTGCCACCTAATTTACCGACAAGGATGCCGGTCACTTTTCCGTGCTCCACTAAGCACTGCCCCAATAACGCTGGACCTGCGGCGCACCTACTCTCCTTGCGGATTTCAACTTGCAGCTCGCGAGTGTTCTTCACGCAGACTCTGGTGCGGACTTCTCACTACCGTCCACTCGCTGGAGCTGATCTTCTGCGCTACTTTTCTCGTTCTTCGCTTTATGGGTGAATTTTATCACCGGACGCGGCCGGTGTCAATGGAAAAGGCATCGGCAAATTGCACGATTTTAGGATAAATCTATGGAAATTCATTCTAAAATCTGTACATTTTGCACGACACCATTCAAAATCTGGATCATTTCCATCGTGTTTGCAATTACGCGGTCAAAAATTTTCTCTGCAGTTCCTTCTTCGTTTCGTCGGTCAAGCCGACATTGTCCCGCAAAAATTCGTCCGCCGTGCGGCCATCTCGAAAAATCTCATCCAGACCGGCCTGCAAATATTCCGGTTCGGCCAAAAACGCCCGCGCCGTGGTTTCCGCCTTCTCCGCATTTCCGGTTTCCGCCAGAATTTTTTGCCGAATGCACTCCGCGCGCGGCCTTGCCGCCCGATTGGTTTCCAGATAATCACGCGTGATCACTGTCAGCGGCGCGCCCAGTGCCATGAGCAGCAGCGCCGTCACCATGCCGCAGCGGTCTTTTCCCTCCGTGCAGTGCCACAGCGCCGCGCCGGGCTCCACCGCCGCAATGGTTTCCAGAATCAGCCGGAACTGCGCAAGGCAGTCGCTCCGCCGCAGCATCAGCCGGTATAAATCCGTCATGGATGGCAGCCGCTCCAAGGCGGCTGTTCCGCGCTCGTGGGTGATGCCCAGCACGCTGGCGGCAAACACCGGAAGCTTCGCAACCGCCGCGCCCGGCAGCGCCGCATCCGGCAGCTGCTGCCGCTCTTCCGGCGTGCGCAGGTCAATGACGCATTGCAGCCGGTACTGCTCTTGCAGCACCCGAACGTCCTGCGCCGTCAAATTGGCCAAATGTCCACTGCGCAGCAGACGCCCATGCGCGATGGTTCGTCCGTCCGTCATGGTCAAGCCGCCAAGATCGCGCGCGTTGGGCGCGCCGGTCAGCCTTAAATTTGTCATAAAAGTTTCCTCACGACTCTTTCTTTTTTTGCACCGTGCGGCGCGGCGTGCTAAGCCCGCCGGTCTTGTTGTTCTGCCGGATGGTCTGGCTCATCTGCGCCAAAACCTGATCGACCTCCGTTTTGAACGCGCTCGCCGGGACGCGCAGCGCGCCATGACCCAGCGTGATGGACTGCTCCAGTCCATCCGAGGTCGCCACGCGGATGTGATACCGTTTGCCAAGCGCATAGGTGGTGCGCTCAATATAGGTGTCGGCCAGCTCTGCTTCCTTGGTATAGACCACAAAAATCCCGTTGTGCTGTTCCACCGACCCAGTGCCGCCCGGCACTTTGTAGGCGTCAAACACCACAATCAGGCCGCACTTGCGATAGGCCTGAAAGTTGCACATGCGGTTGATGAGAATGCTCCGCGCCAAATCCAGGCTGTCCCGGGCAAGCTCCTTGAGGTCGTCCCACGCGAAAATGATGTTGTAACCGTCCACCAAAAGATATTCCTCCGCCGCGTCCAGCAGCCGCACCAGCGTTTCCCCGGCGACGGGCGCAGGGAGCGCCGGGCCGGTTGGCATCAGCTTGCGCGGCGAAATTGCTCCATAGGTGCGCTCAAAAATTGCCAGCAGCTCCTTGTCCTGCTCCGCGGGGCCGGGCGCTGCCGCGATTTTACGCGGCGCGGGCGCGTCCGGTTCGGGCATGGACATGCCAAGGCGCAGGCCGCTGTCCAGATGCATGTGCGCGCGCACCTCGTTCCACGGCACGATGACGCCGCTGCCGTGGGCGCAAAACACGGAATCCGGCGTATTTTCCAAGTCGTGCGCCGGATGATAATCCCGCGCAGCAATGACCGCCGCAGCGTTGTGACAGGGTGCAAAGCCTGCCAACGTGCACGAAAGGCGGCCGCTGCCCCGGGTATAGGCCGTCAGCGTCAGTGAATACCCGCGCATGGCCGAAACCGGCGCACGGCCTTGCAGCAGTGTCATGCCCCGCTCGGTCTGGGGCGGCTCAAACGTACCTGCCATCTGCTGCACATCGGTCATGGCGCGCCCCACGTTTTCCTGCGGCAGCGTCATTTGAAACGCGTACCATGGCTCAAGCAGCTGCGACTGCGACTGCATCAGGCCCTGCCGCACCGCGCGATAGGTCGCCTGACGGAAATCGCCGCCCTCGGTGTGTTTCAGGTGCGCCCTGCCCGTCAAAAGCGTAATTTTCACATCCGTGATCGGCGCGCCGATCAGCACGCCCCGATGCACTTTTTCCTCCAAATGGGTGAAGATGAGCCGCTGCCAGTTTCGATCCAAAACGTCCTCGCTGCACACGGTGTCCAGCGTGACGCCGCTGCCCGGCTCGCCCGGCTCCATGAGCAAATGCACCTCGGCGTAGTGGCGCAGCGCCTCAAAATGCCCCACGCCCTCCACCGCCGTCAAAATGGTTTCCCGGTAGACGATTTGTCCCGCGTCAAAGGTGACGGAAAAGCCAAAGCGCTCGGCGATCAGCTTCTCCAGTACCTCCAGCTGCACCTCGCCCATGAGCTGCATCTGAATTTGACTGCCGTCCCACAGCACGTGCAGCATCGGGTCCTCCTCGGCGAGCTGCCGCAGGCTGACAAGCGCCTGCTGCGCGGCGCACGAGGGCGTCACGCCATAGGTGAGCACCGGCTGCAGCGCCGGCTGCCATGCGCCCAGCGCCGCGCCAAGGCCGTCACCCGGCAACGTGCTGCCAAGACCGGTGACCGCCACCACTGTACCGGCAGGCGCTGCGTCCGTCAGCTCAAATTTATCGCCGGAATACAGCCGCAGCTGGTCGGCCTTCTCTTCCCAGCCGCTGCCGCGCAGCAGCTGCTTCACGCGCAGCGTGCCGCCGGTCACCTTGAGCCATGTGAGCCGGGTCTGCTCTTTATCCCGGGAGATTTTATAGACCCGCGCGCCAAATTCCGGCGGATACGCCGGCAGCCGCGTCAGCTGCTCCAGGCCATCCAAAAACCCCTCCAGCCCTTCCAGCTTCAGCGCAGATCCAAACCAGCACGGGAACAGCCGCCGCGCCGCAACGGCTTCGCGCAGCAGCGCCGCATCCATGCTGTCCGTTTCCAGATACCGCTCCAAAAGCCGCTCGTCGCACATGGCCGCCTGCTCCGGGTCCGGATCATCCGTGAAATCCACGCAGCCGTCGCCCAGCGCCGCGCGCAGCGCGCGCATCAGCGCCTTGCGCTCCGTTCCGGGCAAATCCATTTTATTGATCAGCAAAAACGTTGGAATGTCATACCGCGCCAGCAGCTGCCACAGCGTCTTGGTATGGCTTTGCACGCCGTCTGTGCCGCTGATGACCAAGATGGCATAGTCCAGCACCTGCAGCGTCCGCTCCATTTCTGCAGAAAAATCCACATGTCCCGGCGTATCCAGCAGCTGCACCTCCACGTTTTTCAGTTGCAGGCGCGCTTGACGGGAAAAGATGGTGATACCCCGCTGCCGCTCGATGGCGCTGCTGTCCAAAAACGCGTCGCCGTGATCCACGCGCCCAAGGCGGCGAATGCCGCCGCACAAATAGAGCAAGCCCTCCGAGAGGGTCGTTTTTCCGGCGTCCACGTGCGCCAGAATCCCGATGACCAATTTTTTCATGGCGCGCATCTCCTTTCCGGTACTGTTCGTATTATAGGGCAATGCGACGGTCAGAACAAGCCCGAGTTTTGGCAGCAAAAAGCGGCATGATTTGCGCATGCCGCTTTTGTACTTATTTCAAAGATTTATAGTACAGCATGCAGTGGCAGTAGCCCTCGTACGCAGGGTCTGCGATTTGGTCGCGGAACTCCTTGCACATGCACTTGTTTTCCGGCGTTTTGGGAATGCGGCAGGGGCAATAGCCGTCTTTCTTTTTCAGCCCCTCGCGAATCATTTCCACCACCTGCTTGTCCTCATTGAGCCGAACTGCCATCTGCGCCCTCCACCAGCTTTTTCAGCTGCTCCATGTCGATCACACCGACTGCCTTTGCCGCCGGCACGCCGTCGCGAAACACAATGAGCGTCGGGATGGAGCTGACGCCGAATTGCATGGCCAAGTCCATCTGTTCATCCACATTGACCTTGCCGACCTTGACGGCCGGGGTGTCAAGCGCGTACTGCTCCACCACCGGCGAGAGCATCCGGCAGGGGCCGCACCAGTCCGCCCAAAAATCCACCAGTACAACCTGCTCGCTCTGCACCGCTTCCGACTGAAAGTTTTCTTTTGTAAGTTCGATCATAACAATCCTCCTGCCCACAAATGTGAATCATTTTTATTAAGGATACCATAAATTGCGCGCAATATCAATTCCTATTTCAAAAATAGGAAAACAGGCCGGTATGGCTCCGGCCTGTTTTCTGCAATATTTGGAGATGAATTTGGATGACTCGCTTGGGATGCTTTGGGGTGATGTGTCATGCACCGCCTTGCGGTAGGCGGTTAAATTAGCATTTGCTAACTCATGGCTGTATATTAGCATACGCTAACCATTTTGTCAAGCACTGATTTTCTTATTTTCCCAATTATTCGCTTGCTTTTTTGGGGGCGAATCGCTAAAATAAAACTATAAATTGTGTCGCGCAGCGGAAACGCATAAGTCCAGATTTCTGGGCTTATGCGTTTTTTTATTTTGTCTGGAGGGTAAACAATCATGACGGAAGAATCCAATGCTCTGATTTCCCGGTCTGTCGGTAAGCTGATGGCCAAATACGCCGTTCCCTGTATCATATCCCTGCTGGTGGCAGCGCTTTATAACATTGTCGACCAAATTTTCATTGCCAACGCCAGCTACCTCGGCTCCTACGGCAATGCTGCCAACACCGTGGTGTTTCCATTGACCGTGGTCGCGCTGGCCATCGCCGTGATGGTGGGCGACGGCTGCTGCGCGTTTGTCAGCATTGCGCTGGGCGCAGGAAAAACCGACGAGGCGCACCGCAGCATCGGCAACGCGGTGGTGCTTGTGCTGATTGGCAGCTTGGTGCTCACCACGTTTTACGCGCTGTTCCAAAGCCCGATTCTCGCCGCGTTCGGCGGCACGGTCAACGAGGAAACCTTTCAGCTGTCCAAGGAATACTTTGGCTGGATTACGGCCGGTATCCCCTTTTACATGTTTGGGCAGGCTATGAACCCCATCATCCGGTCGGACGGCTCGCCGCGCTTTGCCATGATCTCCACGCTGGCAGGCGCCGTGTTCAACCTGATTTTTGACCCGATCTGCATTTTTTTGCTGCACTGGGGCATGATGGGCGCTGCCGTGGCGACCGTGGCCGGGCAGATCATCACGGCGGTGCTGGCCATCTGGTATCTGCGCCGCATGAAGGCCGTTCGTCTTCAAAAAAGCAGCTTTCGCCTGTCCCGCAGCCTGATCCGCCGGTTTTTGCCGCTGGGCATCTGTTCGCTGCTCTCGCAGCTTTCGCTGGTCTGCGCCATGGCCGCCATTAACAATATGATTCGGAAATACGGCGTGCTGGACGCCGTTTTTTCCCAGCCGCGCTACGCGCAAATCCCCATGGCCGTGGTCGGCATTGTGATGAAATTTTTTCAAATCGTGATTTCCATCGTTGTGGGCATGGCTGCGGGCTGCATTCCCATTGTCGGCTTCAACATTGGCGCAAAGCGCGCCGATCGGGCAAAAAGTATTTTTTGGCGGCTGCTGACAGCGGAAGCACTGGTGGGACTCGCGGCGCTTTTCATTGTGGAGCTGCTGCCGCGGCAGATCATCGGGGTGTTTGGCGCAGCCGGAGAAAGTACGGTCTATACCGCCTTTGCCGTTCATGCGTTCCGCATCTACCTGTGCATGATGGTGTTTGCGTGCGTCAATAAGGCCTCCTTCATCTTTCTGCAGTCCATGGGGAAGCCCTGGATTTCCACCGGTCTTTCGCTTCTGCGGGAGGTGGTGCTGGGCACGGGGCTGCCGATTTTGCTGCCCATTTTCTTCGGGCTGGACGGCGTGCTCTATTCCATGCCGGTTTCCGATCTTTTGACCTTCCTCGCCTCGGCAATTGTCATTGCCGTAACCAACGCAGAGCTGAACCGCGACATCGCCCAAGCCCAGACACTTGCATAAAAAACCGCGAACGATTTGAAGAAATCGTTCGCGGTTTTTTGCAAGAATTTATAAAATATTTATACTTTTTGGCTGCATTTTGGCGCGCCAGCCGATACAATAGTCTTACAGGGAGGGCGCGCCATGAAGCTTCGAAAAAAGATCATACTTACAAACGTCATCACGCTGCTGCTTGCGCTGATGATTCCCTTTCTGGCCGGCAGCTCCATGTTCCGCGCATCACAGGACAAGTTCTATGCGCCGGACAACATCCGGCTGGAGGAGCACATTTTTACTGCGGGAGAAATTCTTATGCAGCAGTCTGCGCCGGACGCCATGTGCGCAGCGCTGGATGACCTGTCCTATCGCCTGTATGTGCTGCGCGGAAACGATGTGGTGCTGCGCACCATCGACCCCTTCCAGCAGCGCCTTGCCTCGCTGCTGGAGCCTGCCGACTGGCCGCAGGACACCGTGCAATACCTGCTGATTGACGGCTGCTCCATTGCCGGGCTTTCCTCAGACGGCGCAGTTTATCTCGCCATGCACAGCGCCGCGCCGCCCAAGGGCGCGCCGGAGGGCACCCAGTTTGAAGCGTTTCATCGGCGGTTTAATCTCGTTGGCCTGATTGCCATTGTGCTGGTACTGGTTTGCAGCACGCTGCTTTCGTCGCGGCTGCTGAAAAAGCTGCTCCGCCCCGTCAACGCGCTGGTGCGCGGCGCGGGCCGCGTTGCCGCCGGCGATCTCTCGCAGCGCATTGACGCATCCCGCGAGGACGATCTCAAACCGGTGGTTTCCGCTTTTAACGAGATGCAGGCGCGCCTGCAGGAGCAGCGCGTCCAGAGCGAAGCCAGTGAAAAAGCCCGCATCGACATGATTGCCGGGATTTCTCACGACCTTCGCACGCCGCTCACCTCCGTCAAGGGTTATATCAAAGGCCTTCGCGACGGCGTGGCCAACACGCCGGAAAAGCAGGCGCGGTATCTGGATGTCGCCTATCGCAAATCCTGCGATATGGAAGCGCTGCTGCAAAAGCTGTTTGATTTTTCCCGGATGGAAACCGGCAACTGGCAGCTGTGCCGCGAGATGGTCAGTCTTTCCGCCTTTGCCGCCGATTTCTGCGCCGAAGCGCAGGAGGAACTGCTGCAAAAAGGCGCAGCGCTGGAGCTTTCCAGCACGCCCGGCGCGCACCTGACCAGTCTTGACCGGGGGCAGATGAACCGCGTGCTTGCCAATCTGACCGAAAATGCGCTGAAATATGCCAAGGTGCAGCCGCTGCAGCTGACCATACGGGTTTGGCGCGAATATGATGCGGAGCGCCTGTCCTTTGCCGACAACGGCGCCGGTGTGCCGGAATCCCAGCTGGCACAGCTGTTTGATGAGTTCTGGCGCGGCGACGCCTCCCGTAGCCCCAAAAACGGGGAAGGCAGCGGCCTTGGTCTATATATTTCCAAATGCATCGTGCAGGCGCACGGCGGCACGATTACCGTGAAAAACGAGAACGGTCTGCGTTTTGATGTGACGCTGCCGGCAAGGGAGGACGGCCAATGAATCCGGTTCTGATTGTGGAGGACGACGAGGAAATCGCCATGCTGGAAAAGGATTATCTGGAGATGGTCGGCTTTCCGGTGACGCTTTGCGCGGACGGCGCAGCCGCCGAGCCGCTGATTTTGGAAAACCGATGGTCACTGATTTTGCTCGATGTGATGCTGCCGGGAAAGAGCGGCTTTGATTTGTGCCGCGCGGTGCGCAGCGTGATTACCGTCCCGATTTTGATGGTCACGGCGCGCGGCGATTCCATTGACAAAATCCGCGGTCTTGGGCTTGGTGCAGACGACTATATCCAAAAGCCCTTTGACCCAGCGGAGCTTGTGGCGCGCGTCAAGGCCAATATCGCGCAGTACCAGCGCCTGATGGGCGCACAGTGCGCGCCGGTAGAGACTGTGATGATCATCGGCGATTTGTGCATCTACCCGCAGAGCCGACGCGTTACGCTGCGCGGGGAGGAGCTGAAGCTGCCAAATCGAGAGTTTGAGCTGCTGCAGTTTCTGGCGGCGCATCCCAATGTGGTATTCTCCAAGGAAAAGCTGTTTGAGCAAATCTGGGGCTTTGACTATCTGGGCAACAGTGCCACGGTGACGGTTCATATTGGCCGCATCCGCGAAAAAATCGAGCAGGACCCGCAAAACCCAAAGATCATCGAAACGGTCTGGGGCGCAGGCTACCGGCTCACCCGATAACAAAAA
The DNA here is from genome assembly GCA_028691385.1 of Oscillospiraceae bacterium. Taxonomy (GTDB): domain Bacteria; phylum Bacillota; class Clostridia; order Oscillospirales; family Oscillospiraceae; genus JAQUZL01. The sequence continues at coordinate 12,398 of JAQUZL010000010.1, read as the reverse complement.
ACACGCGGCGCGTTTGAAAGCGCCGCGTGTTTTTTCACTTTTCTTCGGCAATAATAATACGGATTTTTCCGCCTGCGGCGCAGCCCAAGCTGTCGTACCATCCGGTCAGAGTATAATTTTCCCCATTCACCGCGCTGCGCGTTGTGAGCGAATAGGTTCCGCTTTTCCGCAGGTACACCTGCACGGTGTCCCAGACGGCATAGGTCTTGCCGCCGCCCACCGCCGACAACGTGCCGAGGCTTGTGAGCGTCACGGCGCTGAGATTGCGCATGCTGTCCACCGAACCGTCGGGATTCACCAAAACCGCAAGGCCGCCGGTCGTGACGGAATAGACCTTATCGGATTGCAGCGTCACCTGCTTGCCGTCGGTGAGATAGGTATAGCTGCCGCTCACCGCGCCGGACTGGGCAGTGCCGCTTGCCGCGTTCAGATACCCGTAGCTCCAGCAGTCGCCGGTCACATCGTCCAGAATCAGATCGGTAATTTCGCCGTTCTGATTCAGCGCATAATACCGCACATCAGATGCAAGAATCGTCGTGCCCGCCAGGCGCTGGGGATAAATTTTCGCATAAGCGCCATTGGTTTTGGTATCCAGAATCCGCACGTCTGCGGCGAAGGCAGTATCGCCCAGTTTGGTTGCAACAGCATTGACAGCGCCGGAAATTGTGCGGGCATTGAGTCTTGATATGGCGACGCCGTCCCGCGTCACAGACACCGATACCACCGCGCCGGTCGCATAGGTCGCAGCGCCGTCCTCGCGGAAATCATGCACTGCGCCATCGGTATCCGCAACGCGTACCACCATCTGTGTGGTGGCGTCCGCGCCGGTACTGACCGTTTGGGCGCAGGACAGTACCACGCCATAATACCTAGCGTCAATCGCGCTGCCGGTCACCACATCCGCAACCGTGCCATCCATGCCCAGAAGCAGCGTCACAGTGTCGCCCTTGGCCACGCCGCCCATGGACGAAAGCTGATACACCGCCGCGGCCGTGCCCAGCGTATAGGTGTTGCCCGCCACCGTGACGGCGGTTGGCGCAGCCGCGCTTGGCTGAATGTCGGTCAGCGTGCCCGACACCCGGTCGGTATAGATCCAGACCGTGCGCAGATTTTCGCTGTAATAATAGACGTCGTACTGCTGCACGGCGGAAAGCGTTGACGCCGCGCCGTTGCGATAGACTGTCACATTCCCGCCGGAAAATGGCAGGGTGAGCGATGCGCTGCGCGCTACATAGGGGCCGGAAAGATTCCGGGTGATCAGCGACGCATAATCCACCTCGCCGTTCGTGATTTGATAGCCGAGCGTGGCGGCATAGGTCTGATTGGACGAAGTCTGCGCCGTCATCAACTGATAAAACAGATTCATGCAGTCGCGCCGGGTCATGGTCTGCCCCTGCGTCAGACTGATTTCGTCGCGCAGGCCAAGGGCGCTTGCCTTGTTCAGCTGCGCCGAGGGATAAGACCCCGCAAGACTCGCCGCATCATAGCCCAGCAGGCGCAGCACGGTGGTGCAGGCCTCCTCCAGACGGATGGTCTGTGACGGCCGGAACGTGCCGTCGGTATAGCCCATCATCCAGCCCTCGTCCAAGGCAATTTTGATATATTCCGACGCCCAATGCGAACTTTTGACATCCCGAAACAGGGAATAGCCGACGCCGTCCGCGCCGATGCTGTCCTTGTAGGAGGACGCCGCCACCAACATCTTGGAAAACTCCGCGCGGGTCACATTCTGTTCCAGATTGAGATTGCCGCTCTCGTCGCCAACCATGATTCCCAGCGCGCGGATGGTCTGCATCACGCCGGTTTCGCTGTCTGTGGCAGACGCCGGAATGGCCAGCCCCGTGACCAGCAGGCACACCGCCAGCAGGGTCGCAAACAATCGCTTTTTCATCATTTTATTCTCCTTTAATCGTAATGCAGCGCATCAATCGGATTGAGCTGCGCGGCCTTTTTCGCCGGCAAATAGCCAAAGGCAATGCCGATGCCGGCCGACACGCCGAATGCCAGCGCCACCGCGCCCATGGTTGGCGCAACCGTGATGGCCGTGTCCAGCACCGCCGTGATCACCTTCGTTGCCACAGCGGACACCAGATAGCCGCCCGCGATGCCAAGCGCGCCGCCCAGCGCACTGGTGGTGGCCGCTTCCATGACAAACTGCTGCATGATATAGCGCTCTTTTGCGCCAAGCGCCTTGCGAATGCCGATCTCCTGCGTGCGCTCGGTGACCGATACCAGCATGATATTCATAATGCCGATGCCGCCCACCACCAGTGAGATGGCCGCAATGCCCGCCAGCACATAGATGATCATATTGACCATGCTGTTCATGGTGTCAAGGATTTCCGAGTTGCTGATCACCGTATAGGCGTTTGAATCCTCGAAAATCAGATACAGGGCATTCTCAATAATGGTTTTTCCGGTTTCCGCCTCGTTTTCGTCCTTCAGCGTGTAGGTGAAGCTGGTGATGGTGCCGGTGTAGCTGATGCGCGCCGCTGTGGAATAGGGCAGGAAGATGCAGTCGTCGGTGCCGCCCTCGTCAACATCGTCAGTTTCGGCCGCCATGACGCCGACAATGGTGAAGCGGTTCGCGCCGATGCGCAGGGTCTGGCCGATGGGGCTGCCGTCAAAATAGGTGTTTGCGAGATACTCGCCGATGACGCAGACCTTGCCGCGACCCATCACATCGCTGTACCAGATGCCGCGGCCGGAGGATATTTCGTAGTCTTTCATGCCGAAATAATCCTCACTGACGCCGGTCACTGTGGTTTCGTCCGGGGTTTTGTCCCCGATTCGCACGGTATCGGACAGGGATACCGTTGGAGAAAGCGCGTCAAATTTATCCGCGTGGTCGCTGGCTATCTCGTACATTTGATCCACCGAAACGCTTCTTGACGAGCCGCGTCCCATCACCATGGCGGTGAGGGTGTTGGTTCCGAGATCGGCAAAGCTCTCACGGATATAGTTCTGCATCCCGTTTCCAAGTCCAACAATGACAATGACCGCCATAACGCCGATGATGATGCCCAGCATGGTGAGAAAGGTGCGCATTTTCCGGCTGACAATGGTGCGGATTGCAAGGGAAAAGGACTCTGAGAGTTTCATGGATTGCCTCCCGTCCCGGCAGCGCGCGGCTGCACCACTGCCTCCGGCTCATGGGCGTCGCCGTCATAGACCACGCAGCCGTCCTCCAGACGAATGATACGCTGCGCCTGCATTGCGATGGAATTATCGTGGGTGATGAGCACCACGGTGTTGCCTGCCGCGTGGACGTCCTTGAGCATTTGCAGCACCTCCCGGCTGGTGCGGGAATCCAGTGCGCCGGTCGGCTCGTCGGCCAGGATGACCGCGGGTCTGCCCACCAGTGCCCGGGCGATGGACACGCGCTGCTGCTGGCCGCCGGAGAGCTGGTTGGGTCTGTTGCGCAGCTTATCGCCAAGGCCGACCTGCTCGAGCGCCGTCTTGGCGCGCTGTTTCCGTTCCTCGCGGGCCACGCCTGCATACATCAAAGGAATTTCCACGTTTTCCAGCAGGGACAGCTTCGGCAGCAGATTGTACTGCTGGAAAACGAATCCCAACATCTTATTGCGGATGGCCGCCAGTTCATTTTTGTTCATCTGTCCCACATTGTGGCCGTTCAGCAGGTAGTTTCCTGACGTGGGAATATCCAGACAGCCGATGATATTCATGCAGGTCGACTTGCCGGAACCGGATTTGCCCACGATGGCAACAAACTCACCCCGGCCGATTTGAAAAGAGATCTGATCGGCCGCGCGCACCGTGGCGTCGCCCATCACATAGGTCTTGCAAACGTTCTGAAATTCAATGAGCGCTTGTTCCATCAGTACCTGCCTCCCGGTGCGCCGCCGCCACCGCTTGGCATGCCGCCGCCTGGCATGCCGCCGCCTGCCATACCGCCCATCATGCCCATCTGGGTCATGCCGGAATTGGAGCTGGTCTGTTCATAGGCAACAGTGTCGCCCTCCTGCAGGCCGCTTGTGACCTCCAGATAGGAATCGTTGGAAAATCCGGTTTCCACCGACACATAGACATAACCCGCGGGCGCTTGCTCCTCCAGCGCATTGGCAGCGCTGGGTGAGGACGCCGTGATAAGCACCCGATTGCCGCGGCTGAGCGCCGCCGCCGGAATGGCCAGCACATCTTCCGCCGCGTCAATGACAATCTCTGCATCCACGTTCATGCCCGGCAAAAGTCCGTCAAATTCGTCGAGCTGCACCGTCACCGGGTAAGACGTAATGCCGCCGGAGGTAGTGCCGGCCACGGAAACCTTGGTCACGTAGCCCTCATAGGTCTTTCCGTCCACCGCGTCGGCGGTGATGGTGACCGCCTGCCCCACGGCGACCTCGCTGATGTCCAGCTCGTCGATGCTCATGGTCATCTCCAGATGGCTGAGATCATAAATGGTGCAAAGGGATTTGCCGGACTCCACCGTGTCGCCGACCTTGTAGCCCTTGTCCACAATGGTGCCCGCAATGGGCGATGTAATGGTGTAGTTATCCAGCTGATCTTTCTGGTTTTGCAGGGAAATTTCCGCGTTACGCACACTGTCCGCAGCGCTTTGAATCTGGTTATTCAGCGTCGTGCCGCCAATGGTCACGATGGTTTGATCCCTCGTCACCGCGCCGCCCTCCGGCACTTGGATGGCAGTAACCGTGCCGGATGTGGATGCACTCACGGCGCTTTCCGCGCGATAGGCAAAGGTGCTGCCCGCGCTGCAGCCCACCCCCGCGATGGACGCCGTCGCGCTCTGGGTGTCAGACAGGCCGCCGGGATTGGTCACCGCAATTTTCACCTGACGGACAATCACGTTGCCCGTGCGCACCTCGGTGGTCGCCGATACGCTGCTGACAACGCCGCTCAGCGTTTCAAAGGTGCCGTCCAGCGTCACCACAGCGCTCTGCCCCACGGTGAACGCCGCCGCGTCGTCCGCCGGAAACGGTACGGTGAGCAGCATGGTGGCGCTGTCGCGAATGGTCGCAATCGGTTCGCCCGCATTGACCGCATCGCCCAGCTCCACATTGAGCGCATATACCGTGCCGGTGGCGTTGGCCTTCACATTGGCGCTGTCCGCCGTACTGGCGTAGCTGCGCTGCGCCTGACTGAGAGAAATTTCCGCCTTTTCAATGCCGGTTTCCGAGTCCGAGGAATCAATCTGATAGAGCACTGTGTCCTTTTCCACCACATCGCCCTCCTCAAAATCGGCCGTCAAAATATCGCCCTCCATGAGCGTTGTCACGGTATAGGCGTCGGCAGGCTCGAGCGTGCCGCTGGCGGTCAGCGACTGGGTGATGGTTCGGCGCTCCGCCGCCTGCTCCATGTAATCCGTCTGCTGCGCCACGCTGGCCTTTGCTGTAAAGCGGCTGATGAGCATACTCGCGGCAATGATCACAATCAGCAGTAGGATGATCCATTTCAGTTTGGATCGCAGCATTTTCAAGAGTCGGCGCACAAGGGATGCCTGTTCTGCCGTGGATGCCGGCGCAGCAGAACTGCGAAACGATTTTTTCATGACTCCATTCCTTTCTTTGGCTCGAAATACCGCTATCATGAAACGGTGATAAGAAAGCAGTGATTGAACAGCTTTACTTTATCGAAAAGCTGTGACTGTTTCGTGGCCAGTTTCGAAATAAAGCGCAAACAAATCATAAACTCCGTTGTTATATTTTCCGTCTGGCCATGACACTGCAAACGATCATGCCACGGTAATGCCGCAGCACAAAAAGCAAGCCCCGGATTTGAACCATTAAAGGCTCAAATCCGGGGCTTTTCTTCTAAAATCGCCGTTTTATCGACATTTCACGCTTTATTTTCCACAGCAGTACATTACTCAAATTCTATGGTCGCTGGCGGTTTGCCGGTGCAATCGTAGAGCACGCGGTTGACGTGCTTGACCTCGTTCACAATGCGGCTGGTGGCATTGCCCAGCACTTCCCAGGGGATCTGGGTGGCCTCGGCGGTCATAAAGTCGATGGTGGTCACCGCGCGCAGCGCGATGGCATAGTCATAGGTTCTCTCGTCGCCCATGACGCCCACCGAGCGCAAATTGGTCAGCGCGGCATAATACTGGCTGGGCGCAAGACCCGCCCGGGCAATCTCTTCGCGCCAGATGGCGTCGGCATCCTGCACAATTTTGACCTTTTCCTCGGTCACGTCACCGATGATGCGGATGGCAAGACCGGGGCCGGGGAACGGCTGCCGGGACACGATATATTCCGGCAATCCCAGCTCGCGTCCTACCTGGCGCACCTCGTCCTTAAACAGATTACGCAGCGGTTCCACGATTTCCTTGAAATCCACATAGTCCGGCAGGCCGCCCACGTTGTGGTGGCTCTTGATGACCGTGCTTTCCCCGCCAAGGCCGCTTTCCACCACGTCGGGATAGATCGTGCCCTGCGCCAGAAAGTCGACTTTTCCGATTTTTTTTGCTTCTTCCTCAAAGACGCGGATGAACTCCTCGCCGATGATTTTGCGCTTGCGCTCCGGCTCGGACACACCGGCCAGCTTGTCATAATAGCGCTGACGGGCGTTCACGCAGATGAAGTTGATATCAAAGCTGCCGTTTTCGGGGCCAAAAACGCCGCAGACCTCTTCCATTTCGTTCTTGCGCAGCAGGCCGTGATCCACAAACACGCATGTGAGCTGTTTGCCCACCGCTTTTGCAAGCAAGGCTGCCAGTACCGAGGAATCCACACCCCCGGACAGGGCGCACAGCACCTTGCCGTCGCCAATCTGCGTGCGCAGTGCGGCAATGGTGGTATCCACAAAGGAATCCATCTTCCAGTCGCCCGCGCAGCGGCACACACCATAGACAAAGTTATGCAGCATCTGGGTGCCCTCCGCCGTATGGAGTACCTCCGGATGGAACTGCACGGCGTAAAGGCTCTTTTCTACGTTCTCCACGGCCGCAACCGGGCAGTTGTCCGTGTGCGCGGTGATGGTAAAGCCCGGCGCTGCCTGCGCAATATAGTCGTTGTGGCTCATCCAGCAGACCGTGGACGGGTGCACCTCCCGGAACATGGCCGTTTGGGTGTCCACGTGCACCTGCGTCTTGCCATATTCCCGCTCGGGGGCATGGCAGACCTTGCCGCCCAGCAGGTGCATCATCAGCTGGCTGCCGTAGCAGATGCCCAGGATGGGAATGCCGCTGGAGAAGATCGCCGGATCGATGGATGGCGCGCCGTCCACATAGGCGCTGTTGGGGCCGCCGGTAAAGATGATGCCCTTGGGGTGCTTGGCAAGGACGGCCTCCATGCCCACGCGGTAGGACATGATTTCGCAGTAAACATTACATTCCCGGACGCGGCGGGCGATCAGCTGATTATACTGGCCGCCGAAGTCCAGAACGATGACAAGTTCGTGTTCCATTATTCCGCTCCTTTACAGGGTGCTGATGTCGATGGGATTCAGTTCGTGCTTATTGCCCTTGGTCTTGACCGTGAGCATCGCCCAGGCCGTGTCAATGGCTGTGATGCAGGCGATGCCGCGCTCTACCGCCGCGCGGCGGATGCGGAAGCCGTCGGTTTCATGCACCTTACCGCGGGTCGGGGTGTTGATGACCAGATCCACCATGCCGGTATGAATCATTTCCAGAATATCCACGCCCGATTCGCCGATGCGCGCGACAATGCGGCAGAACACGCCGGCGTCCTTGAGCACCTTTGCCGTGCCCTCGGTCGCATAAATATTGACGCCCAGCTCCTCAAAGCGCTTGGCAATGGGAACGATTTCGCCCTTGTCCTCATCCTTGACGGTGATGACCACGTTATCCGACCGGCGGGGAATCTTCATGCCGGAGCCGAGGAACGCCTTGAGCAGCGCCTGTGGGAAGGTGGTGTCGATGCCCAGCACCTCGCCGGTGGACTTCATTTCCGGGCCGAGGCCGGTGTCCACATCGGTGAGCTTCTCAAAGGAGAACACCGGCATTTTGACCGCCACATGGCTGGCCGCGGGATACAGGCCGGTGCCATAACCCATGTCCTTCAGCTTTTCGCCCATCATGCAGCGGGTCGCCAGCTGGATAATCGGCACACCGGTCACCTTGGAAATATACGGAATGGTTCTCGACGACCGGGGGTTGACCTCGATGACGTAAACCTTGTCGTTGAAGATGACAAACTGCGCATTGACAAGCCCCACCACGTGCAGTGCCGTCGCCAGGCGGCGGGTATAATCGGTGATGATGGTCTGATGCTTGAAGGAGATATTGATTGGCGGATAGACCGAGATAGAGTCGCCGGAATGGATGCCCGCGCGCTCCACGTGCTCCATGATGCCGGGGATGAGGATGTCCGTACCGTCGCACACAGCGTCGACCTCCACCTCCATGCCCATCAGGTACTTGTCCACCAAAATGGGGTGCTCCTGCGTCACGCGGTTAATGATCTCCATATATTTGCGAATGTCCGCGTCGGAGTAGCAGATCTCCATGCCCTGTCCGCCCAGCACATAGCTCGGGCGCACCAGCACCGGATAGCCGATGCGCGCGGCCACCGCCAGCGCTTCCTCTGCGGTGAACACCGTGCCGGCATCCGCCTTGGAAATGCCGGTCTGCTGCAAAATCTCGTCAAACTTCTCGCGATCCTCCGCCGCGTCGACGCCCGCCGCGTCCGTGCCGAGAATCGGCACGCCCATATCGGTCAGTGCCTGCGTCAGCTTGATCGCAGTCTGGCCGCCGAACTGCACCACGGCCGCCCACGGATGCTCGTTTTCCACAATATTTTCCACGTCCTCTGCGGTCAGCGGCTCAAAGTACAGCCGGTCAGACACGTCAAAGTCGGTGGAAACCGTTTCCGGATTATTGTTCACAATGATGGTGGTAAGACCCAGCTTTTTCAGCGCCCACACCGAGTGCACCGAGCAGTAGTCAAACTCAATGCCCTGCCCGATGCGAATGGGCCCTGAGCCGAGCACCAGTACCTTCTTTTCCTGCGGGTCGCTGACGGCCTCATTCTCTTCGTCGTAGGACGAATAATAATACGGCGTCGCCGCGTCAAATTCCGCCGCGCAGGTATCGACCATCTTAAACACCGCGCGAATGCCCAGACCCCGGCGCAGCTGCTTGATTTCTTTGTGGGTATGGCCGCTCAAGCGGGCAATATAGCCGTCGGTGAAGGACATTTTTTTCGCTGCCAGCAGCGTTTCGCGGTCGAGCACGCCGGTGCGCAGCAGGTTTTCCATGTCCACAATGTCCACCAGCCGATCCAAAAACCAGTGATCGACCTTGGTGATCTCGTGAATCACATCGGTGGAGATCCCGCGGCGAATGGCCTCCGCCATCACAAACAGGCGCTGATCGTCGATGTTGCGCAGGCGGTCGTGAATCTGCTCGTCGGTCAGCTCGTTGAAGCCCTTGAGCCACAGCGATGTGACGTTCAGCTCCAGCGAGCGCACAGCCTTCATGAGCGCGCCCTCAAAGGTGCCCGCGATGGCCATGACCTCGCCGGTGGCCTTCATCTGGGTGCCGAGGGTGCGGCTGGCGGTGACGAATTTGTCAAACGGCCACTTGGGGATTTTAACCACGCAGTAATCCAGCACCGGCTCAAAGCAGGCGCAGGTCTTTTGGGTGACGGCGTTGGGAATTTCGTCGAGGGTATAGCCCAGCGCGATCTTGGCCGCGACCTTGGCGATGGGGTAGCCGGTGGCCTTGGACGCCAGCGCGGACGAGCGGGACACGCGGGGGTTGACCTCGATGACCGCATATTCAAACGAGTCCGGATTGAGCGCGAACTGGACATTGCAGCCGCCCTCGATTTTCAGTGCGGAGATAATATCCAGCGCGGCGGTGCGCAGCAACTGGTATTCCTTGTCCGCCAGCGTCTGGCTGGGCGCGACCACGATGGAGTCGCCCGTGTGCACGCCCACCGGGTCGAGGTTTTCCATGTTGCAGATGGTGATGACGTTGCCCGCACTGTCGCGGATGACCTCATACTCGATTTCTTTCCAGCCGGCAATACAGCGCTCCACCAGAATCTCATTGACGCGGCTCATGCGGATACCGGATGCGGAAATCTCGCGCAGCTGCTCCCAGGTATAGGCGATGCCGCCGCCGGTGCCGCCCAGGGTATAAGCCGGGCGAATGATGACCGGCAGGCCGATCTCCTCGGTGAAGGCCACAGCGTCTTCCACCGTGTGCACGACCTTGGAGATGACACAGGGCTGGCCGATTTCTTCCATGCAGTCCTTAAAGCCCTGCCGATCCTCCGCCTTGCGGATGGAATCTGCAGAGGTGCCCAGCAGCTCCACATGGTATTCTTCCAGCGTGCCGTTTTCAAACAGGTTCATGGCCAGATTGAGGCCGGTCTGGCCGCCAAGGGTCGGCAAAATGGCGTCCGGGCGCTCCTTGGCGATGATTTCGGTGACCATGTCCATGGTCATCGGCTCGATATAGACGTGATCGGCAATATCGGGGTCAGTCATAATGGTGGCCGGGTTGGAGTTCACCAGCACGACCTCCACGCCCTCTTCTCTCAAAGAGCGGCAGGCCTGCGTGCCGGCATAGTCAAACTCTGCTGCCTGGCCGATAATGATTGGGCCGGAGCCCAGCACCATGACCTTTTTAATCCATTTTTTCTTCGGCATTATCGGTCGCCTCCCATCATCGCCACAAAACGGTCAAACAGATACGCGGTGTCCTGCGGGCCGGGCGCCGCCTCGGGGTGAAACTGCACGGTGAAGAGCTTCCGGTTTACATACTGAAGCCCCTCGCAGGTGCCGTCGTTGACATTCACGTGGCTGACTGCGGCAACGCCCGGGTCAACGGAGTCGGAAACCACGCAGTAGCCGTGGTTCTGGGACGTGATATACACGCGGCCGGCCGCAATGTCGCGCACCGGATGGTTGCCGCCGCGATGGCCATATTTCAGCTTCTCGGTTTTGGCGCCGGTGGCCAGCGCCATCAGCTGATGGCCAAGGCAAACGCCGAAAATCGGAAGCTCGGATTCATAGAGCTTTTTCAGCTCGCCGATGATCTCGGTGCAGTCGGCGGGGTCGCCGGGGCCGTTGGAGAGCATCACCCCGTCATAGCCGCCGGAGAGCACCGCGCTTGCCGGGGTATGCGCCGGCAGCACCGTGACCTTGCAGCCGCGCTTGACCAGGCTGCGAATCATGTTCTGCTTGACGCCAAAATCCATCAGTGCCACATGGAAGCCGTCGCCCTCGAAGATTTCCGGCGCTTTGCGCGTGGTTTTTTCCACCGTTCCCGCCACGCGGTAGGCGCGAATGGCCACCAGCTTTTCCTCCAGATCAAACTGCTCGTCCGTGGTAATCATGCCGTTCATGGTGCCCTGTCCGCGCAGCACCTTGGTGATGGCGCGGGTGTCCACATCCGAGATACCGGCCACGTGATGTTCTTTCAGGTACTCGTCCAGATCGCCCTCGCGGCGAAAGTTGCTGCCTCTTGCGCACGCGCGGCGGACAACGAACGCTTCTGCCCATGGATGGATGGATTCTTCATCTTCCTTGTTGACGCCATAGTTTCCAATCAGCGGATAGGTCATAACGATGCCCTGTCCGGCATAGCTCGGATCGGTCAGCACTTCCTGATAGCCCGCCATGGAGGTGTTAAACACCATCTCACAGACGCGGTCGCCAGGGTCGCCAAGCGCAGTTCCGCGAAACTGCGCGCCGTTTTCAAGGATCAGCGTTGCTGTCATCTGTATTCCCCACTTCTCTATAGAATTAAAATGTATGAATATACGAAAAGCGGCATTTTCTCTGGATATACCGAAAAAACTCCGCAGTTCCGCATTTTGTCATAATTTCCGTTATTTTAACGCACTTCAAAAAAAATATCAATGGTCGAAACTGATAAATATCGAAGAAAAAACGTCTGCTGCCATGGAGTATTTTTTACGCTGCTGCAAACAATATTTGCGAGGTGCATTTTGATGATTGTTGCGTTTATCCGAACGCTGATTTTATACCCGGTTCTGATTCTGGTCATTCGTCTGATGGGGAAGCGGCAGATTGGGCAGCTGGAGCCGGCGGAATTTGTGGTAACCATGCTTTTGGCAGATCTTGCCGCCGTGCCCATGCAGGATCCCGGCATCCCGCTGATTGCGGGGCTTGTGCCAATCCTGATCGTGCTGTCGCTGGAGCTTTCCCTGTCGGTGCTCAGTCTGCGCTCCATTCGATTTCGGAAATTTTTTTGCGGAAAACCCGTTATTTTGATGGAAAACGGCGTCATTTTACAGGGCAGCCTGCGGCGCACCCGGGTGACGGTGGACGAGCTGATCGAGCATCTGCGGCAAAAGGATGTGACGGATCTTTCCACCGTACAGTATGCGATTCTGGAAACGGACGGATGCCTCAGCGTGCTGCTCTATCCCAAGGAAAAGCCCGCCTCGGCCAAGGACGCCTGCATCAAAGCGCCGCCGCTGCAG